>JAKPTB010000022.1 GCA_029555205.1 Bacillota bacterium | reverse complement strand
ACGGCAACGCTGGGCACCCCCTATGAAATCAACACCCGTGGCGTAATCCTCTTCCTGGAGGAAATTAACGAACAGCCCTACCGGATCGACCGCATGCTCCGGCAGCTGTGGCTGGCGGGAAAACTCCAGGCTACAGCCGGCATTGTTTTTGGAAAATTTGCCGGCTGTGAGGCGGCGAACAGCGAGGAATCCTTCAGCCTCCTGGAAGTGCTCAGGGAAAGCCTGGAGGGAATCAAAGTGCCCTGTTTTTACGGCCTAGGGGCGGGGCATATAACCCCCAAAGCAACCCTTCCCCTGGGGATTAAGGCCGAAATGGATGCGGGAAACTGCCTTCTTTCTATTATTGAATCAGCTATGATCCAATAAAATGTTCTTTTTTATATTTGTTGAAAAATTATCGTGACATTGCCATAGGTGTATGGTAGAATTTTTTCAGGTGAAAGGGGAGCCTTTCACAACGAGCTGAGCTTTAAAAAGACAATTTCATAAGCGGAGGTGAGTTGAGTATGAGCTGAGCTGAGGACTAGCGGAGCCGAGCGGAGTTTTTTTATTTCCGTCCTGCAGGACCGGGCTCAAAATGCCCGGTCTTTGTTGTTTTCGAAGAGAAATCCCCTGTTGTGCCAAACTTAAACTGCAAATTAGCAAAGCAAAAACATTATGATTTGAGGATTATGATTTGAGGAGGTTTTATAGCGCAATGCCTGAAACGCAATCCCTTTCAACGCAAATAAACGAAGGCCGCATGGCCCGCTCCAAACAGCTGGCGCTGGTGGCGGTACTCATTGCCATTGGGGCCGTACTGCGTATGTTCACCCCGCCCATAGCCGGGATCACGCCAAATTTCGTCATCGCCATGTACTGCCTTGCCATTCTCCTGATCCGTCCCAACCCCGGCGGCGCCATCGGCATCGGCCTGGTGGGCGGAGCCGTGGCCATGATGTTTTCCAAGTCTCCCATCCCCTACCTGAACTTGGTCAGCGAGCCCGCCGGGGCACTGGCCTGCGCCCTGATTGTACTCTACCTGCCGGCCCCGGCCCGGGGCGGTTATTCCTTCAAGCCGGCCCTGGCCACAATTATCGGCACCCTGGTCAGCGGGTCCCTGTACATCACCCTGAACTTCAAGTTTGCCCTGAATCTCCCGCCGGAAAAGCTTTTTCTTGCCATGGAGACAGCCTTTGTTGCAGTGGTCCTTCCGGTTACCGCTATTAATACCGTGCTGGTTCAAATTCTCTATGCACCAGCCAAAAGATTTTTACGGCTCTAGAGAACAGGGGCAAATAGCTTCATGCCAGGGTTTTAAAAATGTTAAAAATAGCGCCTGCCCTGAACAGGAATCTCCTTTTCCGGGCAGGCACAGATCAGACACCGATAATGAAGTAACCCGGAAATTTAACTTCTGCTGCAAAGAAACGCCCTTATTCACAGGAAAGGATGGTTACCTTGGCCCTGCTGCAAATTGAAAACTTCAGCTTCAGCTACCCCAGGTCGGCGCAGCCTGCCTTGCAGGAGATTAACATCAGCGTGGAAAAAGGGGAGTTTATCGGAATTACCGGCCCCACCGGGGCGGGCAAAAGCACCCTGACCTGCTGTCTGAACGGAATCATTCCCCATTTCCAGGGGGGAAGCTACCAGGGCAGGATCAGCCTTGGGGGAGCATCCATCTTCGACCGGAGTCCCGCCCAGATCACGCGTCTGGTGGGCAGCGTCTTCCAGGACCCGGAAGCACAGATTATTTCCCCGGAGGTGGAGCAGGAACTGGCCTTTGGACCGGAAAACCTGGGTTATCCCCCCGCTGAAATCGAGCAAAGGATCGGGAAGGCCCTTGAACTTGCCGGTATCCCCGGACTGCGCAACCGCCCCACGGTGAACCTGTCGGGCGGCGAAAAACAGCGGGTCGCCATAGCCGCCGCCCTGGCCATGCTCCCGGAAATCCTTGTCCTGGATGAACCCACCTCCGAACTGGACCCGGTTGGTACGGATGAAATTTTCCAGGTCCTCAACCTCTTAAACAAAAAACACGGCCTGACCATAATCATGGTGGAGCAAAAAACAGAGCAGCTTGCTGCCTATGCCGATCGGATTCTGGTCTTCAACGAAGGCCGGATAGCCCTGGAGGGAAAACCCCGGCAGGTTTTTGCCAGGCGCCGGGAGCTGGAGGAAATAGGCGTAAGAATACCCCAGGTGGCCCGTCTGGCTGGATTACTGGGGGGTTATGAAAGGTGCACCCTGCCCCTGACGGTGGAAGAGGGTCACCTGTATCTGGAAAGAATCCTGCGGAGGTAAGGCCATGCAAAGGAAACCCCGGATTAAAGTTGAAAATCTGACCTACCACTACGGTTCCGGCCCGCCGGTGCTGAAAAACATCTCCTTTGAAACAGGCAAGGGCGAGTGTATTGCCCTCATCGGACAGAACGGCGCCGGCAAGACCACCCTGGCCAAGCACTTCAACGGCCTGCACAGGCCGTCGTCGGGCAAGGTTTACATTGACGGTATTGATACAACTTCAATGAAGGTATCTGAACTGGCCCGGAAGGTGGGGTTTGTCTTTCAGAACCCCGACCACCAGATTTTTCATGATACGGTGGCCAGGGAAGTGGCTTTCGGCCTCAAAAACCTCCGCCTTTCCCGGCGGGAGATTGAGGAACGCACAGCCGCCGCCCTGGAAGCCGTCGGCCTAACGGAGCATTGCCGGACCTACCCCTTCAACCTGAGCAAGGGACAGCGGCAGCGTGTGGCCCTGGCCTCGGTACTGGCCATGAGGACGGAAACCATTGTCCTGGATGAACCCACCACCGGGCAGGACTTCCGGGAGTCGGTGCAGATTATGGAGATAGTCAGGAAGCTGAATGAAAACGGCCACACGATCATTTTCATCACCCACGACATGTCCCTGGTGGCCCGGTACGCCAGGCGGGTGCTGGTGCTCTGCCGGGGCGAAATCCTGGCGGACGGAGATGTCCGTTCGGTCTTTGCCGCTCCGGAGATACTCAAAAAAACCTACCTGCGCCCACCCCAGATCACAAACCTGGCCCGGCGCCTGGGCCGGCACTCCATACCGCCTGATGTGCTGGGGGTGCGGGAGTTTTACGAACTGCTGGTAAAAATAAGGAGTGAGAAAATTGGCTGCTGTAGCTGAATATATTTCCAGGAACTCCCCCATCCACCGCCTGAACCCTTTGACCAAAATGATCTGGGCGCTATCCATCCTGGGGGTGGGCCTCCTCTTTAACGATTACCGCTACCTGCTGGCGCTGCTGGCCTCCGTTCTGCTTGTGGCCGCTGCAGCCGGGGTTTTGAGAAGTTTGCTTCCTGCCGCAGCGGGGCTTACTGTCTTTGCCTTGCTCCTGCTGCTGATCCAGGCCCTGTTTTACGGCCAGGGCCAGGTGCTGTTTTACCTGGTTCCCGTTTCTAACCGCCTGGCCGTAACCGGCCCGGGGCTTCTTTCCGGCCTGGCCATGGCTGCCCGGATGATGGCGCTGGTCTTGAGTTTCCTGATCTTTTTGGCCACCACCCGCACCCGGGACATTGTCCTGACCCTGGTGGAGAAGCTGAAGGTCCCTTACGACTACGCCTTTATGTTCATGACCGCCCTGCGCTTTATACCGGCCTTCTTCAGCGAGGTCCGCCAGGTCAGCGAAGCACAGCAGGCCCGGGCCTACGCCGTGGAGGGCTGGAACCCCGTCAAAAAGATCAGGGCCTACGCCCCTGTGGCGGTACCGCTGGTGCTGCTCTCTTTAAACAAGGCGGACCAGCTGGCCATGGCTATGGAAACCAGGGGCTACAGCGGCGGCCGGCGGACCTGTCTCCGGGAAGCCAAAATGGGCCTTGCCGATTACGGCCTGTCCGCATTCCTGGCCCTGCTCCTGGCCGGCAGCGCGGCTGCGCGCCTGGCCGGCTACGGATTAATGTAAGGGTGGAAAAGAATCGTGACAAGTTCATGCCTCTGTGCTAGAATATAAAAAAACAAGGGTATTTAGTTGAGAAAAGCAGCATTAGAGCGATAGCGCTGAGGGCAATCACGACAAAAATACTAAAGCTGAGACTTTTACTTAGCAGAGCTTAGCCTAGGTTGATTCACCAGATGAGATGGTTTAATAAACAACGGGCTCTTTGCCCGTTTTTATTTTGTTACCTTACAGGAGGAACGGAATTGAACTTAAAACTATTGATGGGCAATGAAGCAATTGCTTACGGCGCTGTTGAAGCCGGTGTGCAGGTGGCAGCCGGCTACCCCGGCACGCCGTCTTCCGAAGTCCTTACAACCCTGGCCCGCCTGGCGCCGGAAAAAAATTTTTATGTGGAATGGTCAATCAACGAAAAAGCCGCCCTCGAAGTAGCCGCCGGTGCCTCCTACGCCGGAGCCCGGGCCATCGTCACCATGAAGCAGGTGGGACTCAACGTGGCGGCCGACCCGCTGATGACCCTGGCCTACATCGGCGTCAAGGGCGGACTTGTGCTGGTTGTGGCGGACGATCCCGGACCCCACAGTTCCCAGAACGAACAGGACACCCGGATCTTTGCCCGTTTTGCCAAGCTTCCCGTCCTTGACCCGGCAACCCCGGCCGAGGCCAGGGAAATGGTTAAATACGCCTTTGAACTGTCGGAAAGGCTTGGCCTGCCGGTAATCCTGCGGCCCACCACCCGGACCTGCCATGCCTGTCAGGACATCGAACTGGCAGAAGGTACGGAAAGACCCCGCCCCCCTTCCGGCTTTGAGAAAAGCCCCAACTGGGTTATCCTGCCCGGCCTTGCCCTGCGCCGGCACGCCTGGCTGAACCAGCAGCAGGAAGTGGCGCGGGAGCTGTTGGAAGAGTCGGGATTCAACCGGTTGATTAATCTTGAAGGTGAGCATGACCAGGCAGAAGCCGGGGTCATCGCCTGCGGCGTCAGTTATAATTACATCAGGGAAGCCTTGAATTTACTCTGGCTGAAGATACCTGTCCTGAAAATCGGCACTCCCTACCCCCTGCCCGTAAAGCCGGTACTGGACTTCCTGACCAGAGTCAAAAGGGTCCTTGTAGTTGAGGAACAGGAACCCGCCGTGGAGGATCAGGTCATAGCCCTGGCCTGGCGCAACAAAATACACACAGGCATATCCGGCAAAAACGACCGCCTGGTGCCCCGGGAAGGGGAACTGAACACTGATAAAGTAAAAACCAGCCTGGAAAAATTTTTAGAAACGGCTTCTACAGTGCCGGAGGCGGCAGCAGCCGCCCCGGAACTGCCCCTGCGCCCGCCCGTACTCTGTGCCGGTTGCCCGCACCGCGCCTCCTTTTATGCTTTTAAAGAGGCGGCCAGGGGAACGGACGCAATCTTTTCGGGTGACATCGGCTGCTATACCCTGGGCGTCATGGCGCCCTTAAACGCGGTAGACACCTGCCTCTGTATGGGCGCGGGCATCTCCATCGCCGCCGGACTGCACAGGGCGGAACCCAACCGCAGGCAGGTGGCCTTTGTAGGTGATTCCACCTTCTTTCACAGCGGCATCCCAGGCCTGATCAACGCGGTTTACAACAGGGCAAATGTTACCCTGGTCGTCCTGGACAACCGCACTACCGCCATGACCGGGCACCAGCCTCACCCGGGCGTAGGCCGTACCGCTGCCGGGGAGCAAGGCTACCCGGTGGACATCGCCCGGCTTGTAGAGGCATGCGGGGTGGAATTCGTCCGGGA
This sequence comes from Bacillota bacterium, assembly GCA_029555205.1. Classification (GTDB taxonomy): domain Bacteria; phylum Bacillota; class Desulfotomaculia; order Desulfotomaculales; family Pelotomaculaceae; genus DTU098. Next base: position 12,881 of record JAKPTB010000022.1, on the reverse strand, counting down.
AGTAGACCCTTACGACCTGGAAGCTTCCCTAAACGCGGCCAGGGCGGCCATGGAATTTCCCGGACCCGCCGTGGTGATTATGAAACGGGAGTGCATCGCCCTGGCCAGGAAGAAAAAATCTTATCTAATCGATTATCAAAGCTGCACGGAATGCGGCCTGTGCCTGGAAGACCTGGGCTGCCCGGCCATCGTCAGGCCGGAGGGAAGGCCTGAAATATCTCAAAACTGTTACGGCTGCGGTATCTGCGCGCAGATTTGCCCGTCTAACGCCATCAGGGAGGAAACAAGATGAATCTGGATATCTTAATCAGCGGCGTCGGCGGACAGGGTTCTGTACTGGCATCCCGGGCCCTGGCCCTGGCGGCTATGGAACAGGGTCTGGCCGTGCGCACCTCGGAAGTCATCGGCATGGCCCAGCGCGAAGGTTCGGTGGTCAGCCATGTCCGCATCGGTGAAGAGCTTTACGGAGCCATTATCCCGGACCGGAGGGCCGATTTCCTGCTGGGGCTGGAGCTTGCCGAAACAGCCCGGGCACTTAACAAATTAAAGCCGGGTGGAACTGTCCTGGCCGGGACTACAACCATTGTCCCCGCCACCGTCCAGCTGGGCCTGTCCACCTACGACCGGGAAGCCATCACAAATTACATTAAAAAACAAGCCGGCAAAGTGTTTTTTCTGGACCTGGAGGAACTGTCCCGCCGGGCGGGCCATGCCAGGACCGGCAACGTGGTCATTCTGGGCGCCCTTTCGACCCTCCCGGGGCTGCCCTTCGGTCCGGACCAAATGCTCCAGGCCATCCTGCGCTTTGTCCCCGGGCAATTTTTAGAATTAAACCGGCGCGCCTTTGAAACCGGACGCGCAGCCATGGAGGTGGCTTAAATTGGCCCTGCAACTGAGCAAACATGAACCCTTCAGCCTGGACCGTATTTTTTACTACCAGGAACAAATGCTGCGGAAACTTGTCCCGCACCTTTACCAGAACTCCCCCTTTTACAGGAAAAAACTGGACGAGGCGGGGGTCGATCCGGAAAGTGTGAAGTCCCTTGACGACCTGGGGAGCCTTCCCTTCACCACCAAGGAAGAACTGCGCACAGGCTACCCCCTGGGGCTGATGGCAGTCCCCGAAGAACGGGTGGTCCGGATCCACTCCTCCTCCGGCACCACCGGCAAGCCGGTAATCGTACCTTATACGGCTAATGACGTGTCCACCTGGGCGGAAATGATGGCCCGGTGTATGACCATGACCGGTGTTACCGCCAGGGATCGCGTCCAGGTAACGCCGGGCTACGGTTTGTGGACTGCGGGCATTGGCTTCCAGGCCGGCGCGGAGCGGCTCGGAGCTCTGGCCATCCCCACGGGCCCCGGCAATACAGAAAAACAAATTGAGATGATGCTTGATCTCCAGACAACCGTATTGACCGCCACCTCTTCTTACGCCCTGCTCCTGGCCGAGGAAGTAAACAGGCGGGGCCTGCGTGACCGGATTAAACTCCGCATCGGGATTTTCGGTTCGGAGCGCTGGGGAGAGAAAACGCGCACAAGGATTGAAGAACTCCTGGGCATCGAGACCTTTGATATCTACGGCCTGACGGAAATATACGGCCCCGGCATCTCCATCGACTGCCCCGAGCACTGCGGCCTGCACTACTGGCACGATCACCTCCTCTTTGAAGTTATCGACCCTGTCAGCGGCCGGCAGCTTCCCCCGGGTGATGAAGGCGAGCTGGTCGTCACAACTCTGACCAAGGAGGGCATGCCCCTTCTGCGCTACCGCACCCGGGATATCACCCGGATCATCCCCGGCCAGTGCCGCTGCGGAAGTCCCTACCCCATGCACGAACGCGTCCTGGGCCGCACCGACGATATGATCAAGATCAAGGGAGTAAACATCTACCCGGGCCAGATTGACCACGTTCTGCAGATTACAGAGGGGGCCGGCGGCGAGTATCAGATTATCTTAACCAGGAACATGGGTAAGGACAATATTCTGGTAAAAGTCGAGGCCGCCAAAGACCAGCCTTTGGCAGACCTTGCCCACAGACTGCGCAAAAATATTAAAACCAGAATCGGGATCCTGGTGGACACTGAGGCCGTTCCGGAAGGATCTCTCCCAAGAAGCGAGAAGAAAAGCAAGAGGGTATACGACTACAGGGAATGCTAAAATCTATTAAAGGACAAATATACCTAAGGCTTTTAATTCTAGACTCCTGTCATGCGGGAGTCTATATATTTAAGTTTAAGGAAGGAATAAAGCATATAAGTGATGAAACATAGCCGAAATGATTTACATTCAGCTGAGCCACCCGTTAATAACTGGTCCTTTTTGTATAATCCGCAGGAAATTACATCTATTTTGTCGAATTACATGATCCAGGAATGAAGGTCCATGTAAATATATTGACAAAATGTAAATTAAACCTATGGCCCCTTTGTGACAGGTTTTATATACCGTTAAAGTAAAATATTTATGTAATTAGCTTGAATAGTTAAAATGTGGATATTTTCGAGATGATTTCGATCTTAAAAACTGTACCTTACGATAACATACATAGGAGGGTGATTGTTCAGTGAGAGACGAAGATAAAACAAAGGAACAGCTTATAAGCGAGCTCGTTGAATTGCGCAGGCAAGTCAGAGAGTTGAAAACCATGGAAAAACTGCGCCAAAAAGTACATAACCCTGCCCAGGGGATTAACAGGCAAAAAAAAGTGACCGGGACAGCTTCAGAAAAATACCGGGCAATTTTCGAAAACTCTATTGTCGGCATTTTCCAGACTACCCCTGAGGGTCAATGTATAACGGTAAACAACGCCTTCGCCAAAATCTTCGGTTACAGTTCACCGGAAGAGGTAATCAGCAGCGTCCAGAATATAGGAAAACAGCTTTATACCAATCATGATGACCGTATCCATTGTATAAATAAACTCCTTGAAAGCGGCTCCTGCGCTGTTGAAATCCCGGCCTACCGCAAGGACGGGAGTAAGATTTGGGTTTACAATAATGTCCGCCTGGTCCGGGATGAGGAAGGAAATGTTCTTTATTTTGAAGGCATGATTATTGATATAACCCGGCGCAAGCAAGTAGAGGAAGAGTTAAGACAATACCGCCGCAACTTGGAGGAAATGGTCGAAAAGCGCACAGACAAGTTGCTGAAAGCAAACAAACGCCTCCGGCGCGAAATATTAGAGCGCAGAAGGGCGGAGAAAGCCCTGCGTCTGTCGGAAGAGTGGTTCGCCAAAGTGTTTCACGCCACACCCAATCCAATGGCCGTAACCTCGCTGAAAGACGGCACCATCATAGATGTTAACAACGCCTTTGTTACCCTGCATGAATATCAGCGGGAAGAGATTATCGGAAAGAAAATGTATGACCTGTACGTATGGGTCAACCATGAAGAGCGGGACAGCATACTCAAGTTGATCAAGGAAAAGGGCGCCCTTTATAATCAAGAAGTAACATTTAGAAAAAAATCCGGCGAGCTGCGTACCGCTCTATACTCTGCAGATATAATCAACATGAACGGCATAGAATGCGTCTTCGGTATGATGAATGACATCACCGAGCACAAGAAGTTTATGGTCGAAATGGCCCGCCTTGAACGGCTTAAACTGGTCGGTGAAATAGCTGCTGGTATAGGGCATGAAATCAGAAATCCCATGACAACCGTGCGGGGTTTTCTGCAAATCCTGAGGGCAAAACCAGAATGTGTCAAATATTATGATTATTTCACATTGATGATTGAAGAGCTTGACAGGATGAATTCAATTATTAGCGAGTTTCTCTCTTTGGCTCAAAACAGGGTTCTGGAAAAGAAACAAAACAATATTAATTCAATTATGGAGGCGATCCTGCCCTTAATCCAGTCAGATGCCACAAACAATGATATTACTGTGGTTTTCAGTCCGGAACCAGTCCCTGATTTGCTCCTGGACGAGAAAGAGATTCGTCAGCTCATTCTCAACCTTGTACGCAACGGCCTGGAAGCAATGCAGCCCGGCGGAATGCTGACGCTAAGGACATTCATGGAAGACGGAGATATAGTTTTTTCCGTCAGGGACCAGGGAAAAGGTATAGAACCCAATGTATTAGAAAAAATAGGCACTCCTTTCTTTACAACGAAGGATAACGGCACTGGTTTGGGTTTAGCGCTTTGCTACAGTATTGCCTCCAGACACAATGCTATAATAACGGTTAAAACAAATTGCAGGGGTACAACTTTTTTTGTGAGGTTTAAACAAGAAACTTGAGATCCTAATCTATTTTATTAACTGCGACAGCTTCCTGAATTGAGGGGTGGCTGCCTTTTTCATTAAGTCAAAAAATACCGTTTCTGTATTTGTGACCACCACCCCCATCAGGGACATCTGGGATAAAGCGTTCCGGTAGTTTTCCTTGGTCCGTGAGCATACCGCGTCCTCGACCACAAAAACCTGGTAACCCAGGGCAAGCAAATCCCTGGCAGTTTGAAAAACACAAACATGGGTTTCCATCCCGGTAATTATTATCTTTTTCCTGCCCAGCCGGTTAAGTTCTGAGATCACTTCCTCAGTGCAAGCAGAAAAAGTTGTTTTTTCAAAGGTAACTGCCCCCGGGCCTATATTTACTTCGGAAACCGTTTTACCCAGACCTTCAGGGTATTGTTCCGTGAAGATTACAGGAATCCCCAAATCTTCAGCAATTGTAATCAGGATATTTGTCTTTTTAATGACCTGTTTGCCGTATTTCATAGGTGGCATGATACGTTCCTGTATATCAATTACCATTAATACGGCTTCTTGCTGATTCAAGGTGAATTTGTCCAATTGACACACTCCCTTCTCTCCTTTTGAATAATTTTCAACGCCTGATAAATACCTATATGGATCTCATTATCACTCACCTGTTGACTTGAATATAGTATTACCGCTGGATCAACGGGTGTATCGATTATTGTCACTCCCGTTCCCGCTGTGCTGTACCCCAAAACAAAGGCAGGCAATGAATCCACTCTCAATATCCACCACTTTTTCTTTTAACCGGAAGGTATCTCCAGCCTTGAAAAGAATATAATAGTCACCCCCCGCAGAACTTGGGCTGCCTCGACGGCTTTCAACATTGCCCTGACAACAGACACGGTTTAATAAATCAACTTTAATATACTACATTTCGCGGATTAGTCCATTTAAACTATTTAATGTCATTTGCGCTTCGATCTTGAAGCTGAACAAAGTTTACAAATTTATGTGGATAGCTCTAATAATTGGTGCCTGCGGATTTCTACACAGGAGGAAAAGATAATGAATAATGATAACAAATCGTCCACTGATGTTATGGACCGGAAAACCCTGCTGGCGCTAATAGAGGACATGGCCAAAAGGTGGCTGGCTCACGACGGCCTCTGGTTTCAGGCTGCGGAAAAGGCCTACGGAATGGAAGAGGCTATCCGCATAGACGCCGCCGCCTGGGCCAGGTTTTCCCCCCTTGAGGCCGAAAGGATCATAAGATTTTTAAAAATCCCCCCAAATGGCGGAATTCCGGCCCTAAAGCAGGCCCTTGGGTTGAGGCTTTACGCTTTTGTCAACAAGCAGGAGATCATTGACATAGACGAAAACAGAATTGTTTTCAGAATGAACGACTGCCGGGTCCAGTCTGCCCGAAAGAGAAAGAACATGCCTGATTTCCCCTGCAAATCCGTAGGGCTTGTTGAATACGAAAGCTTTGCCAGGACCATCGATCCCCGGATCAAAACCCGCTGCATCGCCTGCCCCCCGGATGACCATCCCCCGGAATATTACTGTGCCTGGGAGTTCCGGATCGAGCCCTGATAAAGCTGCGGCAGGCGGCCACCCAATCCGGATCTGCACCTGGTCAATTCCCTTCCGGCTTAAAAAGCCTGGTATTTGCCCTCACAGGGGGACGGCCCGGTTGAGGTGGAAAAAGTAAACGTACCTTTCCTTAACCTTTCTGTGCAGGATACTTTCCACCGCCATCGCGTAAAGGTTCAGCTGGCCCCGGTAGCGGGCGGCCGCAAGCCCTGTTTGAGCTGCCGGAATCCGGTCGGACTTGTAATCCACCAACAGAAAGCCGTCCCCCTCGTCCACCAGCAAGTCCACGACACCCTGGACGAGGACGGTTTCGCCCTTGCCCCCCCTGGGCCCCGGCTTCAGCCCGGCAACAGACAAGGCCGCTTTAGCAGGTTCATCACCAGGCTCACCCTGAATCTCCGGGCAGCCGGATATGATACCCCTGCTTTTGTTATCTTCGCCTGATTGTTCCCCTGGTACCGCTTCCGGGTAGATGACTTCAGCTGGCAGGGCCAGCGTAAAGGGCATTTCGCGCAACACCCTCTGGCCGGCCAGCACCCTCCTTCCCAGATCCCCGGCAAAGAAGGCGGCAATCCGCTCCACCGGCACGGAATCTGCCTGCTCCCGGGTCAGAAGCTCGCGTTCCACCATCCTCTCCACCTGCTCCGCGATGGAAGCGGCACCGGTGTCCCCGGCCAGGTCCAGGTTCTGCAGCACCAGGTGCAGGGCCGTCCCCGCTTCCGCTGCAGACAGTCCGCGCTTCTCCTGGAGGAAAAGCGGCCTGCCCCCTACGGGCTTGCGGAAGTCCGCCATTGATGGTTCCTCTTCCCCAATCAGGGGATCAAAGCGGCGTTTTAATTCCGTGACGGATACCTTGGCCGCCCTGCCCAGCGCGTAAACAGCCGGGTAGGTCCACTCCAGCCGGGAGCGGACAATCTCCGCCTGCGGACCGGACGTCCCGGGCGGCTCCAGCCGGCGAATCCTCTCAAAAAGCTCCGGGGTTGTCTTTTCCCCGGCTTCATCCCGGGAAAGGGCGGTGTCGAGGATCACTTTCCAGCTTGAACCACTGGATGCTACAAACTCAGGTGGTTGATCCTGGCAGAGTCCCAGCCGGCGGAGTCCGGCCCCGTCCCGGTGGCGGGCTACCGCCGGCATCAGCCAGTCCAGATAACTCATGGCGCCGGCCAGTTCTCCCTCCGGCAGGGCCCAGCCTTTCGTTGCCACCGGCCCGCACCAGCGCCGGGCGCAATCCTCAAGTTTTCTGGCAGAACCCACCAGGATCAGCTTTTCCCTGGCCCTGGTCAGGGCCACGTAAAGGATGCGCATTTCTTCGGACAGCGCCTCCATTTTAAGCTTCTGCCTCAAAGCCAGCTTGGCCACGGTGGGGTAGGTTACCCTTGTTTCCGGGTCCGCCAGCTGGGGACCGAGGCCCAGATCCTTGTGAAAAAGGACAGTTTTTGCTAAGTCCTTAAAATTAAACCGTTTGCCCAGTCCCGCCACAAATACCACCGGAAACTCCAGGCCCTTGCTTTTGTGGATGCTCATTAGCCGCACCACATTTTCACTCTCGCTCAGGAAGCGGGCGGCGCCCAGGTCGCGTCCGCCCTCCCGGATCCGCTCGATAAAGCGCAGGAACAGGAATAAACCCCGGAAGGCGGTGGCTTCGTACTGCTCCGCCCGGTGGTGGAGCGCCCTTAAATTAGCCTGCCGCTGTCCGCCCCCGGGCAACCCACCCACAAAATCATAATAGCCGGTTTCCCGGTAAAGGGTCCAGATCAAGTCCGCCAGCGTGTCCTGCCTGGCGGCGGTCCGCCAGCTTTCCAGCTTGCCGAGGAAGTCCTGCAAGCGCTCCCCAAGGGCTCCCTTATCTGCCAGGGAGGCCGCCACCACTGCGTCCAGGTAGTCCCCCCGGCGCACGTGCAGCCTTATTCTCGCCATTTCCCCGGCATTGAGGCCGACGATGGGAGACCTCAAAACACCGGCCAGGGGCAGATCCTGGCGGGGATTATCAATGATCTTGAGCAGGGAGAGGATGGTTTCCACCTCGGTGGCCTCAAAGTACCCAGTGGCCAGTTCGGCGTAGGCCGGGACACCCGCCTGCCGGAATTCCTCCATAAATATATTGGCATAGCCGCTCACAGCCCGCAGCAGCACCACCACATCCCGGTAGGTAACCGGACGGCAGGCCCCTTGCCCCCTGTCATACACCGTGAGCGGGGGAATACCCGGGGCACCATCCACCAGTTCTTTGATCCGCCCGGCAACCAGGCGCGCTTCCTTCTGGACGGCATCCAGATCCTCTTCGCTCTCGCCCTCCTCCCTGCCGGCGCCTTCTTCCTGCTCTTCCCCCCCGGAACCAGCGGCAGGTTCCCGGCTTCCGGCAGTTTCCGGGCGCCCAACAGGTTTTTCCCGTTCGATCAGGTGAATTTCTACATTCTCTTCCAGCCCCGCCCCTTCTTCCGCTCCCTCCGGGTAGCCGGCGGCATAAACCAGTTCCTCCCCGGGGCCGTAGGCCATTTCACCCACGGCCGGGGTCATCAGCTGGCGGAAAAGAAAGTTGACAGCTTCAATTATCCCCCGGCGGCTTCGAAAGTTCCTGGCCAGGTCGATCCGGCGCCCCTGCCCGCTATCCTTCAGGGTGGGGTAGGCCGCGTATTTTTGCAGGAACAGGCCGGGATCGGCCAGGCGGAACCTGTAAATACTCTGTTTGACATCCCCTACCATAAACAAATTTGAACACCCTTGCCCCTGGCGGGAAACCAGTTGAAGAATGGCCTCCTGCACAGCGTTGATGTCCTGGTATTCGTCCACCAGCACTTCCTCGAAGCGCTCCTGCAGCTCCAGAGCCACGGCAGAGGGCGAACTCACCCCGGTGTCAGGATCCCGCTCCTCCAGGATCTGCAGGCAGTAGTGTTCCAGGTCGTTAAAGTCCAGCACAGCCCGGGCCAGCTTGACCCGGCGGTATGTTTCCCCGAACTCGAGAACCAGGCCGGACAGTTCCCGGACCAGCGGCGCCACAGCCCGCAGGTCCGCACAGAGCTCTTCCGGCGGCCTCCGGAAGTAATCCCTCTGGAGCGCTGCAATCCTTTTTTTTACACTGTCCCTTATCTTGCGGACCTGCTCCGCCAGCCCCGCCCCGTTGTCTTCCTTTTTAAATGCCTTCAGCCTGCCGAAGGCAACCCCGTTAAAGGCCTTGTACAGGGAAGCCCAGGAAACGCCTGCGGCACAGGCCCGGCACAGGCCGAGCACCTTTTCCCGCTCCGCCTCCAGATTGGCCAGGTAAACCCCGGGGCCGCCGGGCCCGCGGGCCAGCTCCAGGGCCTGTTCCAGCCCGGACAGCGCTCCACCCAGCTCGATCTCCAGTGATTTCTTCAAGGCACCGCTCCAGGCCAGCTGGTCCAAGGAGGCCCCCGGGGGCAAATCAAAGCCACCGGGCAGCTTTTTCAGCCATTCCTCGGGCCGCGGTGTACTGCGGGAAAAAAGGTAGAGCTCCAGGACCAGCTCCTGCAGGACGGTGTCATCCCTTTGTCCCCCGTAGCTGTCCACCAGGGCGGTAAAAACTGTGTTTTCTTCCATGGCGTAACGGCGCTCAAAGAGCTCCTCCAGCGCCTCAGCCTGGAGCATGACAGTTTCGGTCTCATCCGCCACCCGGAAGGACGGGTCCAGGCCCACCCGGTAATAATGCTGCCGCAGCAGGTCCAGGCAAAAGGAGTGCAGGGTGCTGATGCCGGCCCGCCCCAGCAGGGCCACTTGCCTGTGCAGGTGCCTGGAGCCCGGGCGCCGGGCAAGGGCTTCGCTCAGGGAGCGGCCGATGCGCTCCCTCATCTCGGCCGCTGCCGCGTTGGTAAAAGTGACCACCAGCAGGCGATCGATTTCTACGGGCCGGGCCGGATCCGTGATCAGCCGCACAATCCGCTCCACCAGCACGGAAGTTTTCCCCGCCCCGGCAGCCGCGGCCACCAGCAGGTTCTGTCCCCGGCTTTCAATGGCTTCCAGTTGCTCCCCGGTCCACTGCTTACTCATTATTACCATCCTCCCCCTGTCCGGCCAGCCGGTTCCAGATCACACTGTCCCTTTCCTGGTGGAGCAGGCGATACTCATTTCCTTCTACTAAGAGATCAAATTGACAGACCGGTTTAAAAGAACAATACTGACAGGAGCGGGAGGCGCCCAGGCGGTAGGGTGAGATTTCTACCACGCCGTCCATGATCTCGCTGCCTGCCGAAACCAGCTGATGGCGCATGTAGCGCCGCAGTAGCTCAAACTGCTCGGAGGTGAGGACTGCCGAACGGGCGCCAATCTCCCCGTCCTTTTTTATATGTACCGGGATCAGGTCGGAATCACCTTTTAGCTCGCCGTCCATCAGCCTTACCACCTCCGGGTCGGCCAGGATCAGGCCCGTCATGCGCAGCTCCCGCAGGATCCTTTTTTCCAGCTCCGCTCTGTCAGCTACCCTCCCGTCTGTTTTGACAAAGGGGTCGTCCAGGCGGAAGTAGAGGACGGCCCCGGGCAGGCCCTCCGCACCTGCCAGGGTCAGGGCGTGCTCCAGGGCGACATCCAGGTAGGCCAGCAGCTGCAGCTTGAGTCCGTGGTATATGTCGCAAAGCCTGATGGTCATCCGGGCAGACTTGTAATCAATCACTCTCAGGTAGACCCCTTTTTCCCCTGCCGCCGCGTCGATCCGGTCAATGCGGCCGGCCAGCGTCATCTCACTGCCGTCCCGCAGGATAAAGGTCGCTGCGGGCAGGTCTCCCCCCGGACCGAAGGCCAGTTCCAGACCCACCGGCCGGAAGCGGCCCCGCCGGGAGTGCTCGGCCAGGACCAGGGCTGCCCGCTGCACGGTCCTCTTAAGCTTGCCGGTGAGGTAGCGGCGACGGGCGGAGCTTAACAGGATTTCGCTCTGCAGGCGCGGGGCCAGCAGTTCCACCACCCCGGCAGCCATTTCCCGGCACTGCTCCCGGCTTAACTCACCCCATTCCAGCCCCTGCTCGCGGACACGGTCGCCGAAAAGCTTCAAGGCGGCATGAAAGAACCTGCCCAGGTCTGGTGCGCCCAGCCTGTAAACAGCCCGCTGCTGCAGGCCCAGGCCGTGGTTCAGAAAATAAGCGAAGGGACAGGAGCGAAACTTCTCCAGACCGGATATGCTTGCTTTCAGGGTGCGGCCATAGAGGGCCCGGCCCACGCCGGGGGGCAGGCGGCCCTCCCGGTTGCTGAAGAAGAGCCCGGAAAGTACCCGGGCGCATTCCTCCCGGCGCCCGCTCCGGACAAACCAGGCGTAAACGTCGTACCACAGGGGATCCACCGGGCGGCCGGCCCGGGCCTCCCGCAGTTGGGCCGCCAGGTAGGACAGGGCGCGGCCGGGGTTGCTCAGGAAGGTTAAATCATCCGCCAGGGCTGCGTTGGGCTCCACCGGCCAGATCCGCTCCTCCACATCCGGCAGCAGTTCCTTCACCCGGGCCACCACCCCGGAGGGCATGACAGCTTTGCCCTCACTGTCCGCCAGGGGATAGCTCAGGTAGAGCTTTTCCGCAGCACGGGTCAAGGCCAGGTAAACCAGGTACTGCTCTTCAAATGTCCTGCGCCGGGGTCCCGGGGCCAGCTTCAGGCCCACCGCCTCCAGCCTTTCCCGCTCCCCCTCGGAAAGGATGCCTTTGGCTGCGGCCCGGGCGGGCAGCACACCGTCGTTAACACCCAGGACAAAAGCGGCCCTTGCCTCCGGCACCCGGGAGCGTTCCAGGCTTCCAGCCACCACCTGGTCCAGGCCGGGGGGGATCAGGGCCAGCTTCATGCTTTCAAACCCGGCATCCAGTACGGTCGCGTATTCTTCAGGGGTCAGCACCTCATCACCCAGGGCTTCAACCACCTGATCCAGCAGGTTGATCACCCCGTTCCAGACCTGGACGTGTTCCCGGGCGGCCTCCAGGCGCCCTTCCTCCTCCGCCCGGCTTCTCCAGCTCTCCAGGCGTTCGGCCACCTGCAGGCCGTCCAGCAGGTTAAACAGGGCCGCTGTCATTTCCCGCATGTCTGCGGCCTGACCGGCCTCCCGGCAGAAAGCGGCCAGGGCTGCAGAGGCCTGCCGGCGCAGGCTGTTAATCCGGTCCAGTTCTACGAGCTCCGCTTCACTGGCCTCCCGGTCCTCCTCCAGGGTCAGCTGCCTGCGGTAAGTCCAGGGCCTGTCGTCGGTCCAGCGGCTCCCCCGGATCCCGTGGGCAAGCACATAATTCTCCAGCAGATCCACCTCCTCCCTGGACAGCGGGGTGAGGTCGGTCTTGAGGTAGCGAAAGACGGGATCAAAGGCCCATTCCCTGATTAGCACCTCCAGCGCCGAGCGGATCAGTTCCACCAGGGGGTGGTGCATGGCCGTTCTTTTATGGTCGAGAAAAACCGGGATCCCGTGGTCGGCAAAGACCGCTCTAAGAAGGCCGGCGTAGGCGTCCAGATCACGTAAAAGGATCACAATATCCCTGTAGCGGAATCCTTCATCCCGGCAAAGGGCTGTAATTTCCCTGGCCACACCCTCCACTTCGGCCCTGGGGTTGACCGCGGCGGCCAGGGTAACCCCGGCCCTGCTACAGTCTGGAGGCGGGGCCGGGTATGTAAAGAAATACTGTTCAAGGCGGGCGAGGGCCGGGCTGCGGAAGCGGCGCGGCGGCCCGTCCTCCAGGACCAGGGGTTTTTCCGGGGCAATATGCTCCCGGGCGGCCATAGCGCACAATAAATCGTAGGTTTCCCGGACCGGGTAAAAAAGGGCAGTCTCATCACGGTAGCCGGTCAGCGCGGCCAGATCCGCGCAGAGGGTTATATTTACCCGGCGGGCTGCCCGGGCCAATTCCACCAGCACCCGGAACTCCTGGGGTGTAAAGCCGGTAAAGCCGTCCACCCAGACTTCCGCCCTGCAAACCGAGGACGAATCCTTCAGGCGGTCGGCCAGCAGGCTGAGGTAGTCGTCGGGATCGGTGAAGCGGCCGGCCAGGGCTTCCTCCAGGCTGTCATACAACAGGCTTAAGTCGTCGAGCTTGTCGGACAGCAGCCCCGCCCCGGCCTCCCTGAGGGCGGAGGAAGCGCGGTCCAGGTCCTCCGGAGCGGCGCAATAGGTTT
>JAKPTB010000020.1 GCA_029555205.1 Bacillota bacterium | reverse complement strand
TCGATAAAGCCCACGGGTAAATAGCTGCTCTTGTTGCCTCTCAGTTCCCTGGCCACCATTGCCCCGCCGTCGCCGGCGCCGATAATCAAGGCCCGCCCGGCCGGCTTGTGTCCGTTGTTTTTTTTGCGTTCCACAATATAGCGCCATGACAGCCTGGAGCCGCCCATCAACAATATGGTCAGGGCCCAGTGCATCACCGCGATACTGCGGGGCAGCTGCGCCCTGGCAAAGAAGGTGACGGCAATGGTCCCCAGGCTGCCCAGGGTAACCGCCTGGATCACCGCCAGCAGCTCTCCCATGCTGGCGTAGGCCCAGATCCGGTTATACATTTTGAAGGCATAGAAGGCAGCAATAAATGCTATGGTAACCCACGGGGCCAATTCGGCGCCGGTACGGAGGTGCTGGAGCATCCCGCCGGTTTCGCTGAAGCGCAGGATCACGGCCAGGGCCAGCGCTGCATTTATAATTGCCGCGTCGCAGAGCATCAGCAGGATCATTCTCATTCTCAAGCGGTTTATCAGACCAACACCCCCCTTGTTGTGATAATATCACTTAAACTTTGCAGTATGTTGGCGCTTATAACCAGCAACTTTTTTTAAAAAGCAGGTTTTTTTACCTGCCGTATTACTTTTCCTTTGATAATGTATCCTTACTGCCGTAATAGGAGTAGTAATAATAGGGGTAATAGCCGTCCCCGCGGATGTCGGCTTCGTTCAAAACCACGCCGACACTCCTGGCGCCGGTCCTGACCAGCCGGTCCCTGGCTTCCCTGGCCATGTCGATGCGGGAGTTCCCGGCTCTCAGGACCAGGAGCACGCTGTCCGCCATGGGGGCCAGGATGACGGCGTCCGTTACGGCAATAACCGGAGGGGTGTCCAAAATCACCACGTCGTAAGCGGCAGCCACTTTTTCCAGCAATTCGACCATTTTGGAGGAGCCCAGCAGCTCCGAAGGGTTGGGCGGGATCGGCCCGCTGGGGATGACAAAAAGCCCTTCCACCTCGGTGGCATAAACGGCATCTTCTATCTCCAGGTCCTGGACCAGCAGGTTGGTCAGGCCGCGGATGTTGTCCAGGTCGAAATATTTGTGGATTACAGGTTTGCGCAGGTCGCAGTCAATTATCAGGACCCGGCTTTTGGCCTGGGCCATGACCACGGCCAGGTTGGTGGAAACCGTGGACTTGCCGTCCTCCGGGCCGGGGCTTGTGGTCAGCAGCACCTTATAAGGCCAGTCGACGGATGAAAAATTGATATTGGTGCGAAGGGTCCGGAAGGACTCCGCAATGGCGGATTTGGGCCGGATGTGGGAAAAAAGCTTTCTCTCATTCCCGTTGCGTCTGGCCATTTTTACACCTCGTTTTTATAATAGCTCCCGTAGTAGGCGCCGGCCCGGCTGTCTGCGGAGGGGATGATCCCCATCACAGGCAGCTCCAGGTGGCGGGCCACGTCCTCCGGCGTTTTGATTGTGTTGTCCAGGAACTCCAGCAGGAAGACCAGTCCCACCGAGCCCATCAGCCCCAGCAGGAAGGCTATGGCCATATTCATCTGCTTGTTGGGCTTGATCTGGGCGGCCCTCAGGGCCGGCGAGACCACCACCAGGCTGGTGCTGCCCAGGTCGAAGGAACGGGCGATTTGCGTCTTGGTAATGCCTTCGGAGAGGAGCGTGAGCATGCCCTGCAGGCGCTCCCGCTCGGACTGGGGCGGGTTTTCGGCCAGTTCCGCTTTGACCAGCTCCATCTGTTCCTGCAGGAACTCCACGGACCGGTCCATCACTTCCTGGTTTCTTTCGGTAATTGAATCCATGAACTCCTGGCTGATGGTATTGGCTATATCCACGGCCAGGCGGGGGTCTGTGTTATTGACGGTGATATCCAGGAGGTAGGAGTCTTTGGCTGCCGTGGCGTTCACCTGCCCGGCCAGGCCCCGGGGCGTATACCCGTACTGCTCCAGCCCCATTTTTTCGATGACCCGCTTCATCAGGGCCTCGCTCTTAACCTGACCCACGTAGGTGTTCATGGTCAGTACGGGCATGCGGTAAGCGCTGCTGACAAGATCCTCCATGTCGTTCCTCTGGTTTGACACCTGCAGCTTGTCCGCGGCCTGGGTAACCAGAAGGACGGTTTTGGCCTGGTAGACGGGGGACAGGACAAAGAAGCTGAAGATGCCGCTGACAAGCACCGAAAGCAGGGTAATCAGGGCAATCAGGGCCCGGTGCTTCTTCAGCAGCTGGATTATAACCCGCAGGTCTAGATCCTGTTCTTCGATATTGTCCGGTGTGTTCTGGCTGGTCAAATGCTCTGTCCTCCATGCCTGTTTCTTGCCGCAAATCCATCCCCGGGCAGAAGGGAAAAACAAAAAACCCTGAAAAGATTGGCCGGTTGCGTCACTTGCTCAAGAGGTTTTAAGACGCCCAAATCAAAAACCTGTTTCATCGCATCCATCTTCCGGGTGGCTTTATTAATTAAAACCAGGAAATATTCAATTGAGTTTGTATCCTGCCGTAACCGTTCTTCCTCAATTGTTAATGGAGTTTATATTTTATTACAGTCTAATTTACAATAAACTGATGTTAAAGAACTATCCGCCAAAAGAATTGACATTATCTCTTTCGACATCCTTTTACTAACTCCTTCTGAAGCGATGAATAAAATTCTAATTTTCATCAAAAAATAGAAATTCGTGGATTATTGTAGAATAATATGTCTGTATAAATTAGGAAAACGTCAAAATAAGGTGAGATGAGGTGAAATAAGGTAACAATAGATAAAAATAAAACCGTAGAACAAACGAGCGATGTGTATTATTTTGCAGAGCGCCTGCCGGCGCCTTACCTGTTAACGGCGAAACAGCATTTTCCAAAAAGCGCGCCTGGCCTGGCGCTTGTATTCCAGGGGGCTTGCTTCAACGGCTTTTCCCAGGATGGCCCGGTGGGGGTTGGCGGTTACCAGGCTCCGGCCCTGATCTTCACCCAGGAACCGGGCCGCCTCGTCTGCCGCCTCCGCCAGGAGCGGCGCCCGGGCCCCTTCGTCGCCGGAGTGGGCGTCGGTGGCGATAAACTGGACATAGCCGCGCTCCAGGAATTTCCGGGCGCAGGCTGCGGCTGCGGAACCCAGGAGGCCGGTAAGGCTGCCGGCGGTAATCTGGGACAGGGCGCCCCGGGAGACCAGGTCATAGAGGAGGCCCGGTTCCCGGACAAAGCCGGCGTTGCGCTCGGGGTGGGCGATAATGGGCGTTACGCCCTGCAGCTGTAGTTCGTAGAATACCTGGACTGCAAAATCAGGGACAAGCATGGGAGGCATCTCCACCAGCAGGTAGCGCCCCCCGTCGTTGATGGTGAGCAGCTCGCCCCGGCTTAGCCTTTCGCCGAGTTCCGGCTCCAGGCGGTACTCGGCCCCGGGAAGGACGGTGAGGGGGATGTCGTTTCCCTGTAAAGCCCCCTTGAACCGCTCCAGGGCTTCCAGGACGGCTTTCCGGCTGTTGGGGTAGAGCCCTGTGATTACGTGGGGCGTGGCCACCATGATCCGGATACCGTCGGCGACGGCGCGACTGGTCATAGCCAGGGCTTCCTCCATGCTGTCCGCGCCGTCGTCCAGCCCCGGCAGGATATGGGTGTGGATATCGATCATCGGGAATGCCTCTTCTTCTCATTTGCAAAGTTTAAATCCATATGGGCGGGCTCTCCTGTCTATGCGGGGTTTCCGGCAGTATACGGGTTATGCTGTGGGCATGGGTATAGGTATGAGTGTGTGTGCTAGTATGTGTATGTGCCATGCGCCATGTGCATGGGCACAGATATGGTATGGGTATGAGTATAAGTATAAGTATAGGATGATTTTTAATATGAGCATGAGTATGAGTATGTGCCATGTTCCATGTGCACGCGCATGCGCAATGTAAATGAGTATGTGCCCGGCCTGCTGCCGGGCTTTCCCTTGAAATATCCGCTGAATATCCGCCGGAACCAGGCCTTCCCGGGCTTTTTTTACCCCGGGAAGCGTGTATCGTCTTTCCTCTTCTTTATGGGACAGCCCTACTATTTTATGTAAATTAATACGACAAAACCTTCTTGTTTTCCTGCTAAAATTCTCGATTCCTGTAAAAAAACCGGCCGCTCATTTTTACGGCCGGTAAACTTTTGTCTGGTTCTCCCGGAAGGTCTTAATTACTTCCTCTTTGCCTGGGTCTTCCCCGGGGGAACTGCTCATCCGGGCGAAGTACTTGACCACTCCGGCGTAGATGGCCCGGGCTGCTTTGGCCTGGTAGTCCGGGTCCTGCAGGAGTTTGGCTTCTGCTTCGTTGGTAATATAGCCGGTTTCCACGATGACGGCGGGCATGCTGGTGTTCCGGGTGATAAAGTGGTCCACTTCCACGGGCCTGCGGCCGGTGTTTTTGAAGGTTTCGGCGAGCTCGGCCTGGATGAACTCCGCCGCCATTTTGCCGGCGGCGGAGCCGGGCTGGACGAAGGTTTGGGCGCCCCGCCGGCCGGGGGAACTGGAGCTGTTGACATGGATGCTCAGGTACAGGTCGGCCCGGTTGGCGTTGGCCAGGTCCACCCGCCGGGTCAGGTCCTCCCGCTTTTTAGCCGCCTGGCCGGTGGTGGCGGGATCGCTCAGCTCGGTATCCGCCTCCCGGGTCAGCAGCACCATGGCCCCGGCCTGCCCCAGGCAGTCTGCCAGGCGCCGGCCGATAGCCAGGGTGATGTCCTTTTCCAGGGCGCCGTCCTTGCCGGCTGCACCGGGGTCGGACCCGCCGTGCCCGGGGTCTACCACAATCACCCGGTTTGCCACCGACCAGGCCTGAGCCTCAACGGCCTGCCGACCTGCCCGGATTTCGCAGAGGCGGACCAGGTAGAAGGCGATAAAGACCAGGGCCACCAGGGCGGCCACGTGGCGCTTGCGGACCCGGAAGGCCCGGATGAAGGTTGGAGACACGAACAATTCCCCCTTTGGAAAAGACCTTTTTATTAGATTTAAAATGAGAAAATCAAATGGGAGCTCACACAAACACATGGGATTTTACAATTCATAACATGTCATGGAGATTACACGTTCACATGGTAAATCAAATGGGAAGTCACCGTGGGAGATCACAGCATGTGAAGTTAATTGTGAAATTAAATGGTAAACTTAATGGGAAATCACTTGTGAAATCACTTAGGAAATCACTTAGGAGCATGTCTCTTAAAAAAAGGGACATTATCCCTGGTAAAAGGGTATGTCCCTTGCTTAAAATATATGCTCCCGGTGGAAAATATATGTAAATTCCGGATCAGATTATCGGTCGTGAAGGGGGCGGCGGCCCGTTGCCGG
>JAKPTB010000011.1 GCA_029555205.1 Bacillota bacterium | reverse complement strand
TGTCATTGTGTCCAAATACACCGGGCCGGCCTCTCCAGGTCCATGGGCAACCACAGGCAACCAGCAACCGCAGGGACGGTTCCCAGGGTTCCGGCCAACCACAGGGAAGTTCCCCAGGTTTCTCAGGAGCTGCATCTCATGCCGCAATCAACAAGTTGAATTCTTGGCTGCTCTTAAGGCTCTGAAAACCTTTTCCTCGGTCAGGGGTATCTCGTAAAACCGCACCCCGGTAGCGTTATAAACCGCATTGGCGATGGCCCCTGCTGTAGGAACCAGCCCCGTCTCTCCCACACCCTTGGCGCCGAAGGGTCCGGTGGGATCGTTGGCTTCTACCACAATGGCATCGATTTCCGGAACATCCTCGGCGGTGGGGAGCATGTACTTGTGCAGGCTGTTGTGCAGCGGCCGGCCCTTGGCGTCGTGGACGATTTCCTCGCTAACGGCGTAACCCACACCCTGGAGGACACCGCCCTCGATTTGCCCTTCCACAATAACCGGATTGATGGCCTTACCCACATCGTGCGCTGCTGCTACTCTAATCACCTTGACCTGTCCTGTTTCCGTATCTACTTCAACCTCTGCGAAGTGGGCATGCCAGGGCGGAGCGTTTTCGGGTACGATCCGGCCCACACCGATGAACTGTTTGTTGCGAAGGTGCGCGTGGTAAGCCAGTTCCTGCAGGGACACACTTCTTCTTTCCTCGCCGGTTTTACATACGCCTGTGCCCGCACAATCATCACCCAGTTCCTGGCCGGTGATGTAGATCACGGAATCCTTAATCTCCAACCTTTCCGGTGAAACTTTCAGGAAATTTCCTGCGTATTCCAAAAGCTGCTTCCGGACGTCCTCCGCCGCCGCCACCACGGCGGTGCCTGCGGCGTACAAGGTCCGGCTGGCGTGACTGCCGATGTCGAAGGGAGTACTCAGGGTGTCGCCGAAGGTAAGGCTTACTTCCTCGAGTCTTACGCCCAGCACCTCGGCAACCAGCTGCGGCAGGGCAGTGCTGGTTCCGGTGCCGATGTCAGGCACCCCGGAGGCCAGGTGGATGGAACCATCCTGCTGGACGGTAACAATGGCGTTATCATAGTCCACGCAGAAGGGCCAGGAGTTGCTGACGTGGGTGCCCACCCCGACGCCGATTCCCCTCAATTTTTTGGCTCCGGGCTGGTTGAGACTGCCGCGCCGCTCCCAACCGATGCTCTTAGCCCCCCTCTCAATACACTCGGCCAGTCCTGTTGATTGGCAGGGATAGGGGAGACACCAGGGGTCGCCGGCTCTCATTATATTTTTCAAACGCAGTTCCAGCGGATCCAAATCAAGTTCTTCCGCCATCATATCCACCACCGATTCGATGGGGAACATGGCCTGGGGGTTCCCGAAGCCGCGCATGGCGCCGGCGGGGGTCACGTTGGTATAAACGCTGTGGCCGTAATAAGACTGGTTGGGAACCCGGTAAACAGCCAGCCCCATTGCGCCCAGCACACCCGGTGTTTCAGTGCTGAAGCTGCAGTAGGCGCCTCCGTTCAAAATCGCCTTTAGGTCCAGGGCATGGAAAGTGCCGTCTTTTTTAGCTCCCAGTTTGACGGTAACATACCCCCCGTGCCGGGTGTCGGAAGCCATAAAATCCTCTTCCCTGGAATAAATGACCCTGACCGGTTTACCGGCCTGCATGGCCAATGCCACGGCAATGGGTTCGGCCTTGGCGCTCAGGCCGATCCGCACCCCGAAACCTCCGCCCACATAGGGAGGATTCAAAACCCTGATTTTGCTGCTGGGCACCCCAAAAATTTTGGCAAGAATCATCCGGGTGGGGTGCGGAGTCTGGGTGGTTGACCAAACCGTGATCTTTCCGTTAACCTCCACCTGGGCTACGGCAGCCTGGGTCTCCATTTGGACCTGCTTTACAATGGGCAGTTTAAAACGCTTTTCAATGACGAGGTCACTCTCTTTAAAGCCCTTATCCACATCCCCCATGGGAATTTTGATGATTTCCCCGATGATATTTTTACCTTCCTTGCAGTTGGCATGGATATCCGGGGCTTCCGGTTTCATTGCCTCCAGGGGATCAAATACAGCCGGCAGTTCTTCATACTCAACCTTGATCAGCTTCAAAGCTTCTTCAGCCAGCTTTTCGCTGACCGCCGCCACCGCTGCCACTTCGTCTCCAACATAGCGCACCACGCTGTCAAAAATATACTGGTCCAGGACCGGCTTTAAAGCCGGCACGGTAAATGTCATTGTTGCAGAGGTGTTGAATATCTCCCGCGGGGTGTTTTTGTAAGTTACAACGGCTTTGACCCCTGGCAGCTTCTCGGCTTCCGTGGTGTCGATGCTGACGATTCTGGCATGGGCGTACGGACTGCGCAACACCTTGCCGTACAGCATACCGGGCAGCGTGAAATCGCTGGAAAAGACCGCTGTACCAGTGGCTTTCTCCGCGGCGTCAAGCCTTCTGACACTTTTTCCCACAACATTATAGTTTTTCATCCCGGCACCTCCTTTACTTGCCCTCTCTAATTTTTTCGGCGGCAGCTGAAACTGCTTTTTCTATTTTTACGTACCCCGTACAGCGGCAGATGTTCCCCGAGATGGCCTCCCGGATCTCCTCCCGGGTGGGCTGCTCATTTTTGTCCAGCAGGGCTTTGGCTGACATGATCATGCCCGGCGTACAGAAACCGCATTGAATGGCTCCAAGATCCATAAAACTTTCCTGCAGCGGGTGGTATTTGCCCGGACCTCCGATGCCTTCAATGGTTTCCACAACAGCCCCCTCCGCTTTCAGAGCAGGAATGATGCAGGAGGTAACGGCATCCCCGTTCATAATCACTGTACATGCCCCGCATTCCCCCTGACCGCAGCCTTTTTTAACTCCAATCAGGTTCAGTTTGTCCCTGAGCACATCCGCCAGCATGTCGGAAGGTTCCACAACCACCCTGATTGTTTCACCGTTAAGAGTAAAAGTGAGTATTTTAGAGCTCATTGGTTTGCCTCCTTTATTATTGTTAGCAATTGCCTCCGGCCCGGGCGACGGCCGCCTCCAGCGCTCTCCGGACCAGGACCGGCAGCACCTCCAGGCGGTACTCCCGGGAACCCCTGAGCGCGCTGGACCTTGGATTGGCCTGGGCCCTGGCCGCAGCTGCAGCTTTTTCGATGTTCCCAAGGCTAACATCCGCTCCCGTTAAGACTGCTTCAGCTTCGGTAGCGCGTACCGGTCCCGGCCCCACCGGGGCCATGACGATGCGGGCCCACTGGAACCGGTTATCCGCCAGGGATACGACCACTGCAACATTGAGCATGGGCAGAGCCAGTGCTTTCCTCTGCTCCAGGCGTTCATAGGCAGAGCCCTGATTTTTCAATAAGGCCGGAAACTGGATCCTGGTCACAATCTGGCTGGTGCTGTCCAGGAAGCTCTTTCCAACACCGGCATACAGTTTTTCCACCGGAATGTATTCTTTTCCCGACGGCGACACCACTTCAGCAACAGCGCCCAGGGCCACCAGGGCCACAGCAGTATCCGCCGCCGGCTGGGCGTTGACCACATTGCCAACCACCGTGGCAGTGTTGCGAATCTGCAGGGAACCCACCGACCGGGCCGCCCGGGCCAGGACCAAAGCTTTTTCCTGGATTAATTTGGACTTGGCAACCTGGTTATGGGTTACAGCGGCGCCGATTCTGATCGTTTCATCCTCGATTGTGATTTCCTGCAAACCGGGAATCCTGGTTAGATCAACCAGCACTCCAGCTTCTTTTTTGCCCTCTGCCAGGTCCAGGAGCAGGTCGGTGCCGCCCGCAACAACCCTGGCCCGTCCCTTGCCGCTCTGCAAATGGGACAGGGCTTGTTCTACCGTTTCCGGGATCAAGTAGTCTTGCAGCATAAAAATACCTCCTTTAGTTAAAATGAAGCCGTTTTTTATCCTCCAGGCGAAGGGCTCAGAGCAAAGGCAGGACTGACAGGAAAAACCAGCCGCGCCTCAACCCCCGCCCCCGGCACCCGGCGCCTTACTTTTCGCGTAGTCCGGAGAACTTGCCGGCACATCTTCTCCTTATCAGCTTTACCGGACCGGTCCCTTTTGGGTGAGATAGCTGTGCATAGCCTTCGCAGCCGCGCGTCCGGCCCCCATGGCCAGGATGACAGTGGCGGCGCCGGTCACAATGTCCCCGCCTGCGTAAACACCGGGCTTAGAAGTAGCCCCGGTGGCCGGATCGGCCACGATATTGCCTTTTCTGTTAACTTCCAAACCGCTGGTAGTCCTGGGAACAAGGGGGTTGGGGCCCTGGCCTATGGCCACCACAACCGTGTCCACGTCCATCACAAACTCGGTCCCGGGAATGGGCACGGGACTGCGGCGACCGGAGGCGTCCGGCTCACCCAGTTCATAGCGCAGGCATTCCATAGCTGTAACCCAGTAATTGCCATCATGGATAATTCTTGTGGGGCTGGTCAGAAAAGCAAATTTAACGCCCTCCTCCACAGCGTGTTCCACTTCCTCGCGGCGCGCCGGCAACTCATGCACAGAGCGCCTGTAAACAATCCAGGATTCCTCCGCTCCCAGGCGCAGGGCCGTACGGGCCGAGTCCATGGCCACGTTGCCGCCCCCCAGCACGGCAACTTTCCTGCCCACCCGGATGGGAGTGTCGCTTCCGGGGAAGCGGTAGGCCTTCATCAAGTTGGTGCGCGTCAGAAATTCGTTGGCTGAATAGACGCCGCAGGCGTTTTCACCGGGAATTTTCATAAAATAGGGCAGGCCGGCCCCGGTACCGATGAAAACAGCGTCAAAACCGCCGTTGAGCAGTTCGTCAACCGTAGCGAATTTACCCACAACCGCGTTGACCTCGATCCCGACCCCCAGCTTTTTCAGGTTTTCAACTTCAGCCTGCACCACCCGCTTGGGCAGGCGGAATTCAGGAATGCCGTACATCAGGACGCCGCCGGCCACATGCAGGGCTTCAAATACGGTAACCCTGTGTCCGGCTTTGGCCAGGTCGGCAGCGCAGGTGAGACCGGCCGGCCCCGACCCGACAACGGCAACCCTCCTGCCGGTGGGCGGCGCAACCCTCTGGGGCATAACGCCCCGGGCCAGCTCCCAGTCCGCGCAGTAGCGCTCAATGCGGCCAATGGCGACGGGTTCGTGCTTTTTTCCCAGGGTACAGAACTTTTCACACTGGCTCTCCTGGGGGCAGACCCTTCCGCAAATTGCCGGCAATGCGTTTGTTTCTTTGATCTTTTGAATCGCCCCGGCGAAATCCCCTTCGGCCGCCAGCCTGATAAAGGCGGGAATGTCCACATCCACCGGACAACCCTGCCGGCAGGGCGCGTTTTTACAGTCAAGGCAGCGTTTTGCCTCGGCTATAACGGTATCTTCCAGGTAGCCCAGGGCCACTTCCTCAAAATTTTTGGACCGCCGTTGAGGATCCTGGGCCGGCATAGGGTTTTTTTGGGGAATGATGGTTTTTGGGGGCTGCTTTTCACCGGTCATTATTTTCCACCTCCCCGCCCACAGCTGCACCTGTGCCCGGTCTCTCCCAGGTAGAGCTCCAGGGCAAGTTGCTCCATGGGCTTATAAATAACAGACCGCCGGGCCATTTCCTCGAAATCAACAAGGTGTCCGTCAAACTCCGGACCGTCAACACAGGTAAACTTTGTTTCGCCGCCCACAGTGACCCGGCAACAGCCGCACATACCCGTTCCATCGACCATGATTGAATTAAGGCTGACCACGGTTTTTAAGCCGTATTCCCGGGTCAGGTTGCTCACCGCCCGCATCATCGGCAGCGGGCCGATGGCGATACATAAGTCCAGTTCCTTCTTTTCCCCAATAACTTCCCTGAGGAGATCCGTGACAAAGCCATGATGTCCGTAAGAACCGTCATCGGTGGCGACCAGCAGCCTGGTACAGGCAGCCTGCATCCGGTCTTCCCAGAATAGCAACTCCCTGTTGCGGGCGCCGATAATTCCGGTTACCTCGTTACCGGCATCCTTTAGAGCGCGGGCAATGGGATAAACCGGGGCAACTCCGACGCCGCCGCCGATACAGACAACGCTCCCAAAATTCTGGATCCGGGAGGGTAGTCCCAACGGCCCGGCGAAATCTTTGAGCTTGTCTCCTGCTTCCAAAGTCCCCAGTTGTCTTGTGGTTTTCCCCACCTCCTGAAAGACGCAGGTAATGGTCCCTCTCTCCCTGTCAAAGTCTGCAATTGTGAGGGGAATCCGTTCGCCGCCCTCCCATAGGCGAAGGATGACAAACTGGCCGGCTTTCGCCTTTCCAGCCACCAGGGGAGCCTTGATTTCAATCAGACTGATGGCAGGGGCAAGAACTTCTCTATTAACGATCCTGTACATGAAAGCATTACCCTCCTTTACTGAATATTTCTACAGCAAGGAAGATGCCAGTTTTTAATGAATATTCAAAAAAGAAAGACCTCTGATTGAGAGGCCTACAGAATATTGAGTTCTTTTTTTGTTTAACAAAACTTGAACAGGTGGTTCCGGCAAATCTAAGGCTAAACTAGCAAATATTATCGACAAATAAACGGCCGGTTGCCGAAAAAACGGCAGCCGGCCCCGGTTAAATTTATTTATCTTTCTCCTTTTCCAGGTAGCGTAAAACCCGCGGGGTGACATTTAAAAGTTTTGCTGCTTTTGTCCGGTTATTTCCGGTCTTTGCCAGGGTTTCCTCTATAACCCGCCTGACCGCCCAGGTGGACTCCCGCTCCATTGTTTCCTTAAGTTCCGCCAGATCAATATTGCCCTTGCTCAATATTACCTTGAGCAGTCTCCGGCTCCAGTCCCGGACTACCTCGTTAACGTTTGTTTTTGTGCCCAGGTGCCTGGCCAGAAAATCTTTCTCATTGTGGACAATGTGTCCGGGCAGGCAATCCGGACCAATCAGGTCGCTGCTCCTGAGGGCGAGGGAACGGGCCACCACATTGGACAACTCCCTGACATTGCCCGGCCAGGAATAGTTCTGCAACAGAGACATGGCCTGGTCGCTAAAGCGGATGCGCAAATGCCTTTCTTCTTCCGGCAAGTTTTTTTCAATAAAGTAGTCCACCAGCGGCACAATATCCATAGGTCTTTCCCGCAGGGGCGGGATTTGCAGGCTGACAACATCAAGGCGGTAGAGGAGGTCTTCCCGGAAAAGTTTATCCCTTGCTGCATCCCGCAGACTCTTATTGGTGGCAGCCAGTACCCGGACATCGGTTTTAAGCGGTCTTTCACCACCAACCCGGTAGAATTCACCGCTTTCTAAAACTCGCAGCAGCTTGACCTGGATGGACGGCGAGGCCTCGCCGATCTCGTCCAGAAAGAGTGTACCCTTGTTGGCCAGTTCAAAAATCCCGTGCCGGACACCCTGGGAACCGGTAAAGGCCCCTTTTTCATGTCCAAAAAGCTCGCTTTCCAGCAGTGACTCGGTCAGCGCCCCGCAGTTTACGCAGATGAAGGGATTGCCGAAACGGGGACTGTTGGCATGGATAAACCTGGCCAACAAATCTTTCCCGGTACCGGTCTCTCCTTCTATCAAAACGGAAATTTTGCGGGTAGCTACTTTTTTACTTAAAAGGAGCAGTTCTTTCAGCGGGCTGTCATCGGCCATGATGATGCTGAATTCCGAAGCAAGCTTTTGCAGCTCATCACGGATAAACCTCTGTTTGTTATTAATGGACTGCAGGGCCAGGTCCAGCAGGTTGTCCAGTTCTTCCAGTTCATCAAAGGGCTTGTCGATATAATCAAAGGCACCCAGCTTCATGGCTTCTACGGCCGATTTAATGGTGCTGTAACCGGTCATGATGATTACCTCACAGCCGGGGCTGCTCTCCTTGATTTCTTTCAGCAGGGTAATCCCGTCAGTATCGGGCAACTTCAAGTCGACCAGAGCCAAATCATAGGATTTTTCGCATAAGAGGGTCCTGGCCGCAACACCTGAATTAGCCACATCCACAGGGTAGCCCTTTTCTTCCTGAAAATAGAATTCAAAGAAGGTACCGACTTCAGCCTCATCATCAATCACCAAAATTTCCGGCTTCTTCACTGCTGTCACCCCAGACCAGTTATTATCTGCTACAATGGAATAATCAAGGAGAAAACACTGCCCCTGCCGGCCTCGCTGTCAACCTCGATCCTGCCGCCGTGGGTTTGGGCAATACCCAGGCTCACGGAAAGTCCCAACCCGGTTCCCCTGGTTTTCTCCTTGGTTGTAAAAAAGGGGTTGAATATTTGATCGATTATGCTCTCCGGAATACCCACCCCGTTGTCCGCTACTTTTAACTCCACCACTATGCAACCTGCTTCTGAGTCCTCCCGCATGTTTGTGCTGATTTCAATCACGCCGTCCGCCAGCCCCTCCAGGGCATCCTTGGCATTGAGCAAAAAGTTGATTACCACCTGCTCCAGCTGCAGCTTATTGCCCATAAACAGGGGAATTTGGGGATTGAGGTTCTTATTTATGGTTATCTTGTTTTTTTCGATTTGATAGGAAACCAGATATAAACTGTTTTCCACCACATCGTTGATGGAAACTTGAGCGAAGGTATAACTGTCCTGCCTGGAAAAGGTGAGCAGGTTTTGGATAATGCGCTTGCTTCTCTGCCCGCAGGACTTGATATCCTGCAGCAGTTTTAAGTACTTGTCATCCGACGGAGCGCTTCTTAAAATCAGACTGGAGTTGCCGATGATTGCGGTAAGGGGGCTGTTCAGTTCGTGAGCCACGCCTGCGGCCATTTCACCTATGGCTGCGAGCTTGGCCGACTGAAACAGTTGTGCCTCCATCCTTCTTTTACCGGTAACATCATTAACGTACACAGCCATGCCGTAGAGATCGTTATTTTCGTTGTAGAGGGGGTAGGCCGATATATTATAAATGTTTTTTGTGATAGTGTGGGTGGACTCCCTGACACAGGCCCGGCCTGTCTGAAAAGCTTCCGCGGCGGGACACAAATGACACTGATCCCCGCAGCAGGCAAAGGTCTCATAGCATTTTACATCCCTGCCGGACTTTGCTACGGGGTCCTGGCTGTTGGAACGCAAAACATTGTAAGAGAGGTCAATGAGAAAGAGCCTGCCCGGAACTGCTTTGAAAGTTTCCTCCCACTCCCTCTTGCTTTTGGAGACTTCGGCATATAAGCGGGTATTATTGATACAAACTGCCAGCTGGTCGGCCAACTGCTGAACAAAGATAAAATCATTCTCCGAATATACATAGGTCTCTTTACTTCCGAAATTCAGGGCGCCGATAACTTCGTTGTTGACCAGGAGCGGCGCCATAATTGCCGATTTAATGCCCAGTTCCCTTAAGTTGTCATCTTCCTGGTATTTGTGCGGATCGTTCCAGATGTCCTGCCTTAAAAAGCAATGCTTGTCCATAATGGCCTTCCAGGGCGCCGAATTATGCCTGTCCAGGATCCAGCCCACACCCAGTATCTTTTGTTCCTTGGGTACTCCTGATTTAATGATGAGCCGGCCTTTTTCCAGGAGGCAAAAACTGAGCAGGTCATAGGGGAGAACACTGCGCAGGGGGGCCGCTACCTCATCGATGATATCGTCATAGGACATCTCCACATTGATCCTTTTGGCAATCTGCTGGATAATGGCCATACGCGAGTTCTGCCTGGTCAGTTCCTCAATAATGTTCTTTACTTCCACAGAAGACAGTACTTTGTTTTCTACAACCGGGGTTTCATTACGCAGTTCCATCTGCTCTCCCCATTTCATTTATGTAAAGACAATTATTAATAAAATAAATTTATTGATAAGTCTGTAATTATTTTAGATCTTAATAATATTTTGTCAAACCCAAAAAAAGGCAATAAAAGTTCTTGAATAGCTCAACCGAAAGTTTTGTTTCAAAATAGCCGAATTATAGATCAGCTATGATTATTCTCCATGTTATTACTAGATTGTAACGAATATACAATGATTCTATAGAAATCTCGTTGGATAGAAATGATTGGATAAAATATTTCAGCAGATGCTTAAGAAGTGGAAAAAGAACGTAATTTTGTTTGTTAACCAATTATTGTTGTAGTTACTGTCCTAACCGGGCTACTCCTCCTTCTTCCCCTTACGCCAAAAGAGCAGCCGGCTCAGCCCGGCTCTTGCCCTCACAAGGCCCCGTTCAATCCTTTTGCCCGCCAGGTTGTACCAGGCGGTTTTAAACTTTCTGCCGGCCTTTTTCAAGAGGGTGCCAAGAAATTCCAGGGGGAAGGATACCGCCAGGATGATCAGGCGAAAGGGAAAAAGGACAGCCGTCCAGATGATCCGCATACACCTGAGAAAAAGCCGCCAGGTCTTCTTGACAACCTGGAATTTGAACCTGAGAAAACGACTCACCGGAGCGCTGAGGAGCCAGTAATAAAAGAAGGCCCCCAGGAAGAGCCCGACAAAGACGTATAGCCGCACTTCACCCCAGTTCCCCCGGAGCAGGGCCAGGAAGATCATTGCCGTGGTTACCAGCCAGAATACAATATCCCCCAGGATAGTTGCCCGTTTTCTAAATTTGAAAGCCCGCCTGAGCTCACGGTAATAATTATAAAAAAAGCCGGCGGCCAGGCCGGCCGCTACGGTGGCTGCAAAGGCAAGGAACTGCTCAGATAAGGATTCCATTTACCGGCTGCCTCCTCTGCTTAAAAAAGCGCCTGTGAGCGCTTTTCCCGGTTTACTATTTTAGTATTCTGCTTAACATCCCCTTTGCTTTGGCCTTGCCCTTTTCTTTGCTATCATGGTATTGAAGGGAGGTAAAGAAACCCTCGGCGGCAAGGTTTCCCTGCTCCAGACTGAGGTGGGTTATATGCAATCCCTCCCCTTTTAAAACGAGCATGCCATAATTGGTTTCCAGCGTTATCTCAGATTCATCAAAGCTGTCCACATTAAGAACCCCTTCCATAACAAGCTTCTTGCGCCCGCTGACGGAGATACTGTGCTTGAGGTTCTCATCCATGTCCAACACCCCTTCCGCAGGGGAACCCCCCAAATTAGGATGCCCTCTTTGGTAAACCAGGTTTATTTCATCCTATGCCCGGCCTTTTTATTTATGCTAAAAAAAGAAGGCCTTTCGGGCCTCCTTTTCCTATTTGTATATTGTAGCTCTTCAAAAACAAACTGATATCATTAGGGGCGCTTAAAACCGGCCCGGGAATCTCCCCCTCCCGCCAGTTTAGATCCGGCTTATCCTGCTACTGCCACCGCGTCAGCGGTATGGCGGTTTAACCGTTGGTTTACCTGGTGGCATTCCAGATCGTTACAAAGACCATTAAATCCTCAAAGTCGACCTTGCCGTCCGGAGTGATGTTCAAGTTGGGATAAGTACCGCTGGACGGGGCAAGATCGCACTTACTGAAAGGAGATCCCGGAATATTCTGT
The DNA here is from genome assembly GCA_029555205.1 of Bacillota bacterium. Lineage (GTDB taxonomy): Bacteria > Bacillota > Desulfotomaculia > Desulfotomaculales > Pelotomaculaceae > DTU098. The sequence goes on along the minus strand of JAKPTB010000011.1, from coordinate 33,422 downwards.
TCAGCCTGCGACCAGCCGGGGTCTCCGGCTTTATGGTTCCAGGCAAGGGCAAAAATCATCAAGTCTTCAAATTCTATGCTGGCGTTCCCGTTGAAATCACCGGGAAACTCATTGATCTCAACAGAACCGTTGGTTTTCGTTACCCCCAGGGGATTGTTCCCGCCGTCACGCAGGTCGGCGACGGTATGGTTTAGAGTTGCGGTTCCCTTGGCTTTTGCCTTCATTTTTATATTGTATACAACTCCGCTACCGCCGGGATACGCGGAATTAGACCTGGCCAGGTTCAGTTCAACCTTGCCGGTGGTATTGTTATACTCCGGAAAAGACGTCAGTACCGGGCTAAAAAACGAATTATCCGGTATTACCACCTCAACCACTTCCAACAGGTTGGGGTTGAAATCAAACACGTGATGGAAACCCAGGATGGTTTGCCCGGCGGTAAGATTACTTATTTCCACACCCAGGGTAAAGCTTCCGCCCTTAGTGACATTTGCAGCGGAGGGTACAAAACTAATGTTGGCGGAGGATACATTAACTGTGCCGTTAATGGAATTTACCGCCAGAGGCTGATTCTGCGCATTTCGCAGGTCAACGACCTCATGGGTCAAAGTTGCGATACCTTTTGCTTTAACCTTCATTTTGATATTGTATACAACCCCGCTGCTGCCGGGCCATACATAATTAGACCTGGCCAGGTTCAGTTCAACTTTGCCGGTGGTATTGTTATGAGTTACAGGGGCTGTCAGAACCGGGTTTAAAAAAGAGTTGGCCGGCACTTCAACCTTTACCACTTCCAGTAAGTCCGGGTTAAAGTTAAACACGTGACGGAAACCCATGATTTCTTGGCCGGAGGTTAAATTATTAATCTTTACGCCTATGGTAAACTCGTCGCCCACACCGGCATTAACGGTGGCAGGATCGAAACCGACGCTGATCCCTTCACCCGCTCTGACTTCTCCGCCAGCCAACTGGTTATTTTGTATTTCTAATTGACCAGTCGTGTTTACCTCAACCAGATCCTCATAATTCTCCAAAAGCTGTTCTTCCTGCTCCTGAACAGGATCATTGCTTATTACATTGTCACTTTTTATCTCGCTACTGAATGCTGGCGGTATTAAAAGAAGTCCTAATAGAATAATTAAGATGAACGGAACAATGATTTTTTTAATCATTTCCGGCTTCTTCCTTTCTTTATTAATTCCTTGTTAGTACATTAAGGCAGAGTATTGAAAGAACTGCAGCTAAAACAAAACAACAATCTTAAAAAACCCCGCGATGGATTATGATGAATCATAATAATTCATGGCAATAATTCATGGCAAAACCACCTCTTTCTAAATAAATATACAACTAAATATACAACATTAGCGCATAGTAATTTTTTGGCTTATCCCCCAGATTGAACAATTCAATATTCTTTTTTACAATACCTTCTTAACAACTAATTTCTTGCAATAAAATTTAAATGTGAACAAGGATTACCCAAGGACATCCCTAATCCACACTTTTTATTACCATTTTCTTACTATGTTTCACCAGTTCCATCTATGCCAGTGCCAAACAAAAAAGGAAGGCCTGCCAGACCTTCCGCTGAAGAACAGTTGCTTATTTTTAATTCTTTATTTTCCTGCTGTTGTTATTTCAGCAGATCATCAATCGATACTTTACTTTTGCCGTTTTCACTTTATAATTACGTCTTTATTTCCACCGCTTCTGTATTTCAACATTCCTGTGATAAAACTGGACAATCTCTTCCGGGGATTTGCCCTGCTCCGCCAGAAGCCTGGAACCCCACTGACACAGGCCCACCCCGTGCCCGAACCCCTTACCCGCCAGGACCAGCTGGTCGCCTTCCACCCTCAGGTCCGTAAGAAGCATGGAACGGACCTTTTCACTGCCCAGAGCCAGCCGCAGGGAGGAACCACTCACGGTCTGGCTGCCGAGCCTGATCTGCTCGGCCCGGCCCGAGGGTCCCTTCCTTTCGATGGAAGCCGAGGTAATGACGCCGGGATCCTTACCGGTGATTTGCTGCACAGCCGTCCTGACCCGGGCCAGAGGTATCCTGGCCTCCCAGGCCCTGTTTTCGGGGACGGTTATGGACAGGCAGCCGTCCTGGGTTCCCTCCTTGAGATAGGGCGTGGGCCCTTTGGTGTAGCCCAGGCCTTCCTCGGCGGCGGCGGTAATTCCGCCGCAACAGGCGGAAAACCAGGCCTGAACGTAATTGTTGTTATGGGTGAGGACTTCACCCCGGGTCATTTCCACCGCCTGGCGGACATTATCATTAATCTTGGCTGGTTCATAGGCCTGAAACTCTTCTACGCTGGTGGAAGCGTCGGTTCCCCGAAGCTGCTTGACCCGTCCCTCCTGGATGTTTTCCATGGTGAAGGTGCGGGCCAGGATGGCCTGGGCAGCCAGCGCGTTAACCGGCCATTTGGTGTCCATTTCGGCGGCGACCACCCCCTGCAGGTACTCTTCGATCTTCATATCTTTCTTCTGGCCCGTCTCGTTGATGTAAAGGGAGATAACCGGCTCCTCCATCTGGGGCGCAGGCTTTGGTGCGGGCTGCTGCCTCCTGCAACCGGGGAGCAAAAGAAACAGCACCATCAACAACAAAACTAGTCTGGTCACTGGTTGCCGGAACATAAAAAACCCCTCCCGCCTTTTTTAGTTATTCTGGGCCGAAGGGGCGCGTTTTATGTAGTTTCTTCGATAATCCTGTACATTCCGGCGGCCAGCTTGGCCGGTACATTTTCCTGGACGGATACAACCTCAATTTTCAGCGTTTTGTTACCAAAATGAACTGACAGGATGTCTCCGGGTTTGATCTCGGTGCCTGCCTTGGCGACCCGCCCGTTTATCTCCACCTGGCCGCGGTCGCATACTTCTTTAGCCAGAGTCCGCCGCTTGATCACGCGGGAAGTTTTAAGAAATTTATCAAGGCGCACAATACTGCCACCATCCTTGGGCTTTTTAAAAAATCAGACTCTGGCAGTCTGATTATCTACCCGGAAAAGTTAGCATTCCGCTCATTTTCACTCATCTGATGGTACCACACAAGATGTTCTGAGCGTCTACCCTACTCTGAAAATAGATATTTTCATCCTTCGTGGTGCCGCTGGCGGCATGGGCAACTACCCTGAAAACACACTGCCTTTCGCCAGTTCATCTACCTTTAAATCCTGCACGGAAGGTCCTGTGGTGGTTTGAAACCATATTTCTACGTTGAATTCTCATAATTTGTGATGTAGCGTTAGCAAAATGGCGGTCAAACCGGATAAATTACTTGAGTACCGCATCTCTGAGCGCTTTACCGGCTTTAAAGACAGGAACCCGGGCAGCGGCAATATTAATTTCCTCCCCGGTCTGCGGGTTTCTCCCCTTGCGAGCCGCTCTTTCCCTGATTTCAAATGTTCCGAATCCGACCAGCTGAACTTTGTCGCTCCGGGACAAGGCTTCGCCAATGGTGTCCAGAACCGCAGTTACAGCTTTTTCAGCATCTTTTTTGGTCAGTTCTGTTTTTTCGGCAACGTTCGAAATCAATTCTGCCTTATTCATGTAACCCCTCCTAAAAGAATAATGATCCCAGTCACCCATATTATTCGCGATATTTCTTTAAGTTCCTCCCGCCAAGAAAATGATTCCTGTATTTTTTAACGTCTTTTTCTAGATTTTTTCTAGATTTTTTGCCTCCTCCCACCACTGGTCCATTTCGGCAAGGGTACACTGGCCCAAATCCCGGTTATTAAGCCGGGCCATTTTTTCGACATATTCAAATCTCCTGGTGAACTTGGCCGCTGTACCGGTCAAAGCTGCTTCCGGTTCAATACCGAGCAGTCTGGCCAGGTTGACCACTGAAAAGAGCAGGTCCCCTATTTCTCCTTCAATTTTAACAGGGTCTTTTCCAGCAACAGCTGCTTCCAGCTCAGTCAGTTCCTCACGAACCTTGTCCATGGCGCCATGATAATCCGGCCAGTCAAAACCTGCGCCGGCAGCCTTTTTCTGAAGCCTGGCGGCCCGCATCAAAGCCGGCAGGGACATGGATACGCCGGCCAGGAGACCCTTTTGGGGAACACCCTCCCTTTCTTCTGCCTTAATCCTGTCCCAGAGCAGGACCACATCGCGGCTGTTCCGGGCAGTACGAGAACCAAAAACATGGGGGTGCCGGCGGATTAACTTTTCGCTTATTCCGGCCACCACGCCGTTGATGTCAAAGGACCCTCTTTCGGCTGCAATTTGGGCGTGGAAGACCACTTGTAGTAGTAAGTCTCCCAACTCTTCACATATTTTATACATATCCCCCCCGTCCAGGGCCTCTAAAACTTCATATGCTTCCTCTAAAAGGTAAGGCCTCAAAGACCGGTGGTCCTGCTCCCGGTCCCAGGGGCAGCCGCCCTCGCCGCGCAACCTGGACATGATCTTTACCAGGGGGTCCAGGGGATAGCGGCAGCTGCTGCTGCTCCGTTTCAATTCGTTCAATTCCGTTAAAGGGAACTCTTCCGCGGCGCCCTCCCGCTCCTCAGGTGAGCCGGAACCGCTGCCGGCCCCAGGATCTTGAATGTCCATTTTTTCCGGACCTGACGGGGAGCCGGAGGCCTGTCCAGCCGCTCCGGTCCCCCTGACCTCTTGTTCCGGCAGGTATTCCAGCCCGGCCGCAGTTTTGCTCCCGTTTTCATCCCTGCATGGCCACCCTGGTTCCGTCAACCCGGGGAGTTCCCTGGTATCTTCCGGTCCTTCCCCACCTTCGGCATCCCGCGGTCCAATTTCCGCTATTTCAGGCAGAAACAGACTGGTAAGATGATCGACCCAGTCCAAGTGGTCTATTTCAAACAGGGGATGCTTTTCCACCCTTTCTTCACCCGGCACCCCGGCCGCTCTGATTACCGCAACAGGATGTTCAGGGGGATAGAGCTCCAGCAGCGTCAATTTAACCTCCGAGGCAATTAAGCGGCTATAGACCTGCGTAATAACAGCCGGGCGTGAAGGCAGGGGAGGCCTCTGCTGGAGTAAAAGGCCGTCCAGGACCTGCAGACCCGCCCCGGGATCCAGCCGGAGCGCCGAGAAAACAGCATCCAGAAAACTTACCGCCGGCAGCAGTTCCACCTGCAAGCCTTCCTCCTCCGCCCTTTCCAGGATCAGGCGGACCGAGTCCTCGGCAACCAGAGGGTGCCCCGGAACAGCATACAGTACGGGCCGGTTCCGGGCCTCCTGGAGGACAGCCTCCGCGATGCGGGCGTATACTTCCTGAAAGCTGCACGCCTGCTCGTAAAAGGAATCGAAGGTGGTAAAGGCAATTCCCTCCCGGGCAAGCCATTCCACCACAGGGTGCCTGCCCGTGCGGAGCATGATCCGGGAGGCTGCTTTAAGGGCCTTCCAGGTGCCCAGGGTGAGGTCGCCGGGCGCTCCGGCGCCCATTCCGGCGATAGTTATTCTGGCTGTATCGGGCATTAATATGCTAACCTCTCTTTCATCAAGGCAGATTTTCAGTTTAAATTGCTGTCAGAATCCTGCCGGCAACAATCCAATGTCAACTGTTTTAGTCAGCCGGCAGTAATTTAAGCAGTGCCGGGATCTTCAACCGGGCTTTTAAAGGAACACGGCTTTGCGTTCTTTCATAGTATACTTGAACTCCCCATTTTCCATAATCATGACGGGGTCCCCAGCCTAAAAAAAATTTAAGTGGCCTTCGACGAGGCCACCTTCCTTTACTGCTCCATTTGTTTGGCCAGAAAACCAGCCGCAGTCTCGGCCAACTTCAGCTCCATTTCACCCATTTTTACGTCGGGTTCCTTGGAAGCCAGGATAACAGCCCCGATTGGGTCCCCCTCTGCAATAATCGGGGCAATCACTTCACAAGAATACTTGCACTCCCCATCCTCAATAATCATGCAATCTTTACAGAAGGGATCTTCAACCGGGCTGTTGATGACCACTGCTTTGCGTTCTACCATAGCCTTTTCAATGGCAACCCCCACCGGCTTGTTTAAAAACTCTTTTTTAGGTGCTCCGGAAACAGCCACAATGGTGTCCCGGTCGGCAATGCAAGCAATATGACCCAGAGCCTCATATAAGGAATCAGCATATTCCTTGGCAAAATCCCCCAGCTCACCAATTGGTGAGTACTTTTTGAGTATAACCTCACCTTCCCTGTCTACAAAAATCTCCAGGGGATCTCCTTCACGGATTCTCAGTGTTCTCCTAATTTCCTTGGGGATGACAACTCTTCCCAGGTCATCAATACGGCGGACAATGCCCGTTGCTTTCATTGATTTCCCTTCCCTCCTTTTGGGCTTTTTTCAGGGTCTATGATAGTATATATCAGGAGGGATTCAATTATTCATTTTTTTCCAATCGCCTTAAAAACTTTTCAGCTTTCAACTTATTTCTTAACCATTAGGGGAATTTCCTTTATCTTCGGCAAGGTAATTGACAATGTCGGCCTTGCTTTTGGCTTCCATCATAAAACTGCTGAACCGGGTTTCTTTAGCTTCATTGGTTAATTTTTCGGTTAGCTGGTGCCGGACCTCCTCAAAAGGCTGCACACCGGCCGGAATTAGTTTCTCCCGTTTGATCACGTGATAACCATATTCCGTCTTGACCGGTGAAGTTGTATATTCACCGTCTTTCAGGGCATGGGCCGCCCGGGCAAAGGCCTCCACAGCCTCACCCTCGGCAAAAGTAAAAAGACCCCCTTGAGTCCGGGTCCCGCTGTCCTCGGATTTCTCCCCGGCTAGTTCAGCAAAATCCCTGCCCTGCTTCAGCTCCGCGATGGCGTCCTCAGCCAGTTTTCTGGCTTCGGCTTCTGTGTGCTGGACAGGATAGCCCATGTCCCCTTCGTCTATAAAGAACAGAATATGACGTACCTGCAGCCGCTCGGGGTTGCTCATCATTTCCTTGTTTTCTTCGTAATAGCGGCGGACTTCCTCCTCGGAGGCAACGGGCACGTCACTGGTCAGCGTGTCCTGCAGTTTTAAGATATAGGCCGCTTCCTCTTCGCTGACCCTGATCTGGGAAAGATACTTCCGGTATTCCTCCTCGGAAGAAAACTGATCCTTGAACGGCTTGATTATTTCCTGGATCTGTTCTTCATTCAAACTGCCCAGTTTCTTGCCTTCCTGGAGCATCAGCCTGTTGTTAATCATCATATCCAGGATGTCTTTCCGCAAAGATTCCAGCATGGTTGCGCCCTGCTCACCGCTAAAGTCAATCCCCTGCTTTTCGTAAGTAGCCTTCGTTTCCTCAACAATTTCAGCCAGTTCGTCGCTGTAGATCTTTTCACCGTTGACCGTGGCTGCAACTTCCCTGCCCCCCGTGTTGCCGCAGCCGGCCGCCAGGGAAACTGCCAGCAGCGCCAGGGCCAGGAAGACGGCCTTAATTAAATATTTCAAATCATAACCCCCCCTTTAAAACATAAGAACATTATATCTCAATTCTATGACCCGTGACAACCTCGGGGGATTTCTTGAGAGCTGCCCCGGTCCTTTTTTCCTCCCCGCTTCCCAGAACGTCCAAAAAATTTTCCAACTGGCTCAGCAGGAAGCGGCTGTCCTCCCGGCCGTCTCCCCTGCCGTCCCCCGCCAGGCGCAGTTTTATTTCGAAGTCTTCACCGGCGGCGTTGAATTTTACCCTCTGGGGATAGCGGGCCGAGACATTCACCAGGTCGTTTCCGGTGAGAGGGTGGCCGGGACCAATCAGCAGGCGGAACTGTCCGGGCAGGAGGTTGATTGTTTTAACTTTGAACTTTCCGGCCAGAACCCTGATTTTAGCTACGGCCATCAGGTTTTGCACCGGCCCGGGCAGATCTCCGAAGCGATCCACCAGTTCCTCCTCCAATTCGCCCAGGTCGGACAGCGAGGCCAGTCCGGCAATACGCTTGTAGATTTCCACCTTCTGATTGAGATCGGGAATATAGCTGTCAGGAACATAGGCTTCCACCGGTAACTCGATGGTGGTTTCGATCCTTTGGGAGGTTTGCTCGCCCCTGGCCTCCCGGATGGCTTCCTCCAGGAGGCGGCTGTACAGTTCGAACCCAACTGCCGCAATGTGTCCGTGCTGTTCAGCCCCCAGGATATTACCGGCCCCCCGGATTTCCATGTCGCGCATGGCGATTTTAAAGCCCGAGCCCAGTTCCGTAAATTCACGGATTGCTGCCAGGCGCTTCTCTGCGGCCTCTCCCAGCACCCTGTCCCTTCGATAGGTGAAGTAGGCGTAAGCAAGGCGGTTGGATCGGCCGACCCTGCCCCGGAGCTGGTAGAGCTGGGCCAGGCCCATCATCCCTGCCTCCTTGACGATGAGAGTATTGACATTGGGGATATCCAAACCGTTTTCGATAATGGTGGTGCAGACCAGGACATCGTACTCCCGGTTCATGAAGTCCAGCATCACCTGCTCCAGTTCATCCTCCCGGAGCTGACCGTGGGCCACCGCAATCCTGGCCTCCGGAACCAGTTCCTGCAGCCACAGCGCCACCCGTTCCATATCCGCAATCCGGTTGTAAACGAAAAAAACCTGCCCGTCCCGGGCCAATTCCCGGCGGATTGCCGCCTGGATCAGGACCGGGTCCTCTTCCAGGACGTAGGTCTGGACAGGATAGCGGTCTTCCGGGGGCGTTTCCAGGATGCTGCTGTCGCGCATACCCACCAGGGACATGTGCAGGGTGCGGGGAATGGGAGTGGCGGTGAGGGTCAGGACGTCCACGTTTTTGCGCAGGAGCTTCAGCCGCTCCTTATGAGCCACCCCGAAGCGCTGTTCTTCGTCCACAATTAAAAGGCCCAGGTCTTTAAAACGCACGTCCTCCTGAAGCAGGCGGTGGGTGCCGATAACTATGTCCACAGTCCCCCGCAGAAGCTCCTTCAGCACTTTCCGCTGTTCCCCGGGAGTCCGGAACCGGCTTAAGACCTCCACACTGACGGGGTAGCCGGCCAGCCTTTCCCGGAAGGTATTAAAGTGCTGCTGGGCCAGAATTGTGGTGGGCGCCAGCAGGGCTACCTGCTTCCCGTCCACCACTGCTTTAAAAGCCGCCCTTAAAGCCACCTCTGTTTTGCCGTAACCCACGTCTCCGCACAAAAGCCGGTCCATGGGCCTGGGGCGTTCCATATCGGCTTTGATCTCTTCTACGGCACGAAGCTGGTCAGGGGTTTCCTCGTAGGGAAAGGCATCTTCAAACTCCCGCTGCCAGACGGTGTCCTTGCTGAAGGAGATGCCGGTCATAGTCTCCCTGGCAGCGTACAGCTGAAGCAGCTCCCGGGCCATTTCCCGGACCGCCTCCCGCACCTTTCCCTTGGCCCTGGCCCATTCCGCACCACCAAGACGGGACAGCCGCGGCGCCTCACCCTCGCTGCTCAGGTATTTCTGGATCAAGCCCACCTGGTCAACGGGAACGTAGAGTTTGTCTTCCCCGGCAAACTTCAGCAGCAGGTACTCTTTCCGGATCCCCTCAAGGGTCAGGGGAACCACCCCGAGATAACGTCCGATACCGTGGTTAACGTGGACAACGTAATCACCAGCCTTGAGCTCCACGAAGGGGGCCAGCCGGTCAGTCCGCTGCCACTTCTTGCGGGGTTTCTTGCGCCGGCCGTACAAATCCGGCTCGGCAATTACCACCAGCTTGCAGCCGGGCAGCTCAAAACCGCCCCCCAGGTTGCCCGTGGTAATGACCACGTTTCCTGTCCGGACGTGGCCTTCCAGGGCTCCGGTATAGAAAGCGTCCACATTTTCATCCCGCAGGGCAGAAAGAAGCTGCTGGGCCCGCTGGTAACCGCTGACCAGGATAATTACCGCATTACCAGCCTGGCGCCAGTGGTGAATTTCTTCTGCCAGCATTTTCAGGTTGCCCAGAAAATTTGGTAATGTCTTTCCGGCAAAATGGACCCTGTTCTGGGCCCTGGCCGGCTGCAGCTGACGCCCCAGTAAGGAAGCGTAGATGCCAGGCCGCCCGGCCAGGGCTTCTTCGATCCGGTCCCACTCCACCCAGGCCTGGTACTGGGATGGCAGAACACTGCCCTTGCCCAGCAGTTCCGCGTAGGTATCCGCCCGCTCCCGCTGGACGGAACCGGCTACCTCCTTGAGTCTGGCCGGGTCATCCACAAAAACCGGCGCCCCGGCCGGAAGATAATCCACAAGGGTTACTACCTCTTTATAAAAATAAGGAAGGAAATGTTCGATACCGGCAAAACTACCCTCCGCGCCCTCCAGCACCTGCCCGAACCTTTCCCTGAGCTGCCGGACGGCTTCGCCGGCTCCGGAGCGGTTCAGCTTGCGTTCCTGTTCCCTGTATTCTTTTTCCACAAGTTTCCAGGCAGCCTCCCGGGCGCCCTGACTGACTACCAGTTCCCTGGCGGGATAGATGACCAGGCTGGCGGCTTTCTCCTCCGTCCGCTGAGTGGAAGGGTTGAAGCGGCGGATGGAGTCGATCTCGTCGTCGAAAAATTCCAGGCGGGAAGGTCTATGGGCGGTCATGGGAAAAACATCCAGTATGCCTCCCCGGAGGGCATACTGCCCCCTTCCCTCCACCAAATCCACCCGCTCGTAGCCCAGGCCGGGCAGCCGGCCCAGCAGCCCGTTCAGATCCACCCTGTCGCCCACTGCCAGATTGACAACCTCCGCACAAAAAACCTCCGGGGGAACCAGCCGTCTCAGAAGGGCTTCACCCGGGGCCACAACGATCATGCGTTCTCCCCTGGTCAGTCCTTCCAGCACCTGCAGGCGCTGAGCCACCAGCTCTTTACTCTGGGCCAGAACCTGGTAGGGTAAAAGCTGCAGAACTGGAAACTGCCGGATCGCAATACCGGGCAAGAACTCGATCAGTTCTTCCGCTATGATCCCTGCGTCCTTCTCCCCGGGGGTCACAACCAGCAGCGGCAGCGGTTTCACCTCTTCGGCCAGCCCGGCCAGCAGGTAGCTCTTCAGGGAACCGGAAAGACCGGTCACCAGCTGGTGCCTATAATTCTTTTTCAGCCCCCGGACCAGGCTTTGAAACCCGGGTGCAGACTGGAGCGGTTTGAGTATACCGCGCATTTAAACACCCTCCGTTTTTTCCATCACAAAAAGAGCTTTAGCAGCGCCGGGCTAAAGCTCATCCTTTACCTGTTTGTTAAATCAAGCCTCTTCAATGCAGGACCGGCCCGCCGAAATAATTGCTTTCCGGCCCGCCGTACAGCAATTCCCGGCAGTCATCACAAAGGTCGGATAAAACAACCTCTTCCTCTCCACCGTTCAAATCCATTATATCCCGCAGCCCCGAACCCGTCAAGTTTGGCGCGTTTCCCGGCGGGACCGCCGGGTGGACCACTTCCTTAATTACGCTGTCACAGCACTCACAGACGTATACCAGCTTCAAAGGATCACCCTTTATTTTATTTTCGGTAATCTAAAAATTATTAGGAATACCAGATGGTTCCAGAGGGCATGGCTCAGGCAGGCGGCCGCCAGGGCAGGGATCAGGGAACCGCAGGCCTGGAGGACAAAGACCGTGATAAAACCAAAGACAGAATGGGTGACCACCGCCCCCAGCCCGGCATAGAAACCGTTGCGGCGTCCGGAAACAAGCTCCCAGGCTCCTTCTGCCAAACCGAAAACAAAATGGGTGAAAAAGATATCAGCGACAAAAAGTACCGCCGGCACCGTCTTGGCCGCCTCTTCCACCAGGGGTGCCAGGCGCGCCGGCGCTGCGCCGGGCAGGCGGCCCAGGAATTTATTCAACTGCCAGGCCAGGCCCGCGGCGAAAAGGCCAAGCAGGACTGACTTGAGCAGGGAATCCGGAGCAGCACTAAAGAAGTCTAAGGGGTTCACCTTCGGTTATACCGGTTCATAGCCTGCTCCAGGCCGTCCCGCACCACACAGAGCGCCGCCTCCGCCGCCAGCTGCAGGGCATTCTCCATTTCTTCGGCCTCGCCGCTCCCCATGCGCCCCAAAACATAATCCACACTATCGATACCGTTTCCGGCGGGCCTGCCGATGCCCACCCGGAGCCTGGGGAAGTTTTCCGTGCCCAGGCTGCGGATAATGGAAAGCATCCCTCTGTGCCCCCCGGCCCCGCCTCCGGGGCGAAGGCGCAGTTTACCGGCAGGAAGGTCCAGATCGTCATAAATGACAAGCAGATCGGCGGGGGAAAGCTTGTACCAGTTCAACAACGCGTTTACAGCCTCCCCGCTCAGGTTCATGTAGGTTTGAGGCTTAATCAGGATAACCTTCTCTCCATTTACCTGCCCCTGACCCGTGAGTGCTTTAAACATTCTCTTGCCCACAGCAACACCCATGCTCTCCGCCAGCCGGTCAATCACCATAAAGCCCACGTTATGCCTCGTTCCGGCGTATTCCCGGCCCGGATTGCCGAGGCCTGCAACCAGTTTCATCTAAGGCACCTCCGCTTTTACTCTCCCCTATTTTAATACGTCCGGATCCTTGAGAAAAGCGTTTTTCGAGGTAAGCTCCGGGCACAGGGTCAACGTGGGCATTTAACGGGTATTTTCTAAGCTAATAACCGGTCATACCCGGCCAGCTCCCTCTGCCTGTTACAGCTCTTTGCCCTCCTTAACCCCGGGCTCCTCCGGGGCAGGAACTTCTGTTTCAGCCTCCGGCCTTTCCGCAGCCATCACCGTCACAACCGGAACCGCCGGATCTTCCAGAATTTTTACCCCGTCCGGCAGCTTCAGGTCGGCCATATTTAGAGTATCTCCAATTTCCAGGCCGGATATATCCACCACCAGAGCATCCGGAATCCTGTCCGCCTGGCATTCCACTTCAACCCGGCGCGCCAGATGGGCCAGGGTTCCCCCTCCGAGCACGCCGGCGGGCGTTCCTTCCAGGTGGAGGGGCACAGTGGCGTGCACCCTGTCTTTAACAGATACCTGGTGAAAATCAAGATGAATCAGGTCCCGTCGCACCGGATCCCGTTGCATGGCCTTGATCAGCACCTTGTATTTCTTTGTCCTGCCGTTCTCTTTGACTTTCATGCTGATCAAGGCATTGCTCCCGGACTCGTTCAGGATCTTTTTGATTTGAACAGCATCCACCGCGATGGCAAGATTGCCTATGTTTTTTCCGTAAACAATGGCTGGAATCATTCCGTTTTTTCTGAGCTGCTGCTTATTACCCCTGGTATTTTCCGGTCTCGCCAGGGCTATTAATTCATGTTCCATTAAACCCGCAACCCCCTTTTGCCCTATTATTCCCTTTATTTGTCATAATCATTCTGAGCCGGGAATATGAATTAGCTAAGAATCATCTGGTTGCGGGGAGGCTTAGAAAATGCAAAAGAGCAAGCGGTTTGAAGCCATGCCGGTGATCAGCCTGGAAGAAGGCCGGCAAATTGGCATCGTCAAAGGGCTTGTTGTGGATCCGGCCGCAAGAAAAGTGGCTGCGCTGATTATCGAGCAAAAAGGCTTGTTTAAGGAACAAAGGTTTATCCCTTACAATAGAATCAATAGTGTGGGCAACGACGCCATCACCATAGAAAAATCCTCCGGTATAGAGAGGGCAGCCGGAGTTCCGGAAATCGCCAGATTATTAAAGGAGAAGGTAGTCACCATCGGCGCCAAAATCATGACCGACAACGGCACAGTGCTGGGTTACGTCGATGAGTATTATGTTGATCTTTCGACGGGTACAATTGCCGGCCTGGAATTCTCCGGCAACCGCCTCGACAGTATCATCAAGGGGCGCGCCTTCATCGACATCAATTATGTGCGCACCCTGGGCAAAGAAGTCATCATCGTATCCAGTGAGTGCCTTGACAACATTTTTAAGCTGGAGGGGGGACTGCAGGTAACCGTCAAGAACCTGCGGGAGAGCACCGGCCAGTTTTGGGAAAACACACTGCAAAAAACCAGAGGATTGGGAACCGTGTTTAACCGGTCCCTGGAAAAAGTAAAGAGAGAGAAGAAGCGCAGTGACGGCCAGGGTATGGAAACAGGTCCCGGCCCCAGCAGTGAAGACAGGATTGGTGAGCTAAAAGAGGATTCTTTTAAGGATTCCATAAAGCCGGACCAGCCGGAAGAACAGGCCCGGCAGCAAAATGAGGGGCACCCGGGGCCTGTCCCTGCCCCTCCAGAAAAACAGGAGGGAGATCCCCGGGAAACCCCGCCGCTGGTGTAGCCCACGCCTTTTGGTAAAGTAACGGGCTACGGCCCTTAGAGTGATAAACTGACAAAAACAACATGACGAAGTAACAGGAAACGTTCTCTGTCACCATAAAAGTAACTGGGGACGGTTCTCCGTCATCATGAACCGGCTTGACTCCTGAAACCCTCTCCCGTCATCCCCAAAGCCACGGACTGCGGCGGCCCGGCAAAAATGCCGGGCAGGCTATTTTCGCCAGTTGAGGATCCGGGGCGGCTTCCTTTGCACCGGATTCGCGGGTCCTGCCGGGTAACCAAGAATGACGGGCGCCACAAGTGCGTATTCCTCCGGCACACCCAGTTCCTTTTTTACTTCGGAAGTATTGCCGATACCGGAGGCGAAACCAATCCAGCAACTGCCGATACCACGGTCCCAGGCCGCCAGCATAAGGTTTAAAGCAGCCATGCTGCAGTCATTAATATATGTTGTTGATGCTTTGGAACTGTAAATCATGACCAGAACCGGCGCGCCGTAAAATATATCCAGGCCGGGATCGGCCAGCATGCTCCGGTACTTTTCAAGCTGCGGCATCATTCTTAATCTCTCCAGGAGGAAGGTTTTGGCCCGTCCGGAGAGGTCTTTCAGGTATTCCCTGTCTTCCACCACCACAAAAGCCCAGGGCTGTGTGTTCATGCCGCTGGGAGCCCAGACGGCCAGTTCCAGCAGTTCCCGGATAGTCTGAGCCGGAATTGGCTCCTCTTTGTATTTGCGGACACTCCGCCTGGTACGGATCGCTTCAACAAGCTCCATCTTAAAAAACCTCCTTCAAGATCAAACCTCTGAGATTAAAGCCAGGGAGATGAACAGTGAAAAAGGGACTGTTGTCCACCGGATTAAAAAGTTTCCTGACAGTTTGCAATGGACTTCACTTGCATTATTTCCTTGAATAAGCCCGGCTAAAACAAATAATGCTGAATCCTTCAGGAAAGACGCAGAGAAGTAAAAAAGGAATCTCCTCCTCCGGTGTAAGAAACCGGAGCTGCAGCCGGAAGAGAACGGGAGATCTCCCTTACTCCTGCCGCCCCGCCTTTCTTTGCACTGACTCCAGGAATCTCCTGCCAGGCATCCTCATAACTGCTTTTGCAGCAGCCCGGCCAGCACTTCCGGCACTTCAGCCCCGTCCCGCAAAACCACGGCGCCCTGCTCCTTTAATTGATTGTACCTCTGCACCGCCTCGCCGCCGGTAAAGTCACGCTCCTCAATTGCCTGCTCCTCCACCAGCAGCACGGGTTTGCCCCAGGCACAGGCACGGGAGACTGCTTCCAGATTTTTGAGATTACCCCGCCCGAAGGGGATACTCACCAGCACGCAGGCATCGGCCCTTTGAATCAACTCCAGGTTTTCCCTGTAACTGTGGTCTGATATGTCGCTGAAAGGGGCTTCTTCCGTCATCTCCAGCCCTAAATATTTTGCCGTCTCCCAGTCAATATCTCCAACATTCAAAACACCCGTAGTAACAGTAAAGCCCCGCTCCGCCAGCAGGCCCAGCACGGCAACGCCGGCCCCGCCTCCACAGACAACATGAACCCGCCCCTTCCCAGGGGCCTCCTGCCCGCCCCGGGTCAGCAAAAACACGGCGGGCCGGCCTGTAACCGGGTGCTTTTTGACCAGAACCCGTGTTCCGTAAACTTCTTCAATGCTGCCGGCAGTCAGCACCTCCTCCGGTTTCCCCACCCGGTAAGCCTTTCCCCTTTGCAATAAAATCATCAGGTCACAGAACTGGGCAGCCAGGTTTAAGTCATGAAAGACGGCCAGGACGGTCAAACCGCCCTCCCTGTTCATGCGTTGCAGAAGGCTCAAAATTTCCACCTGCTGGTTGATATCCAGGTGGGAAGTGGGCTCGTCCAGGAGAATCAACTCCGGTTCCTGGGCCAGGGCTTTGGCTATAATTACCCTCTGCCGCTCGCCGCCACTGATGGCCGTAACCTGCCGGCCTGCCAGGTGCCGGGTGTTGGTCAGGTCCATGGACCGGCCGGTTATCTCATAATCCCTTTTACCTTCCGCCTGAAAGCGCCCCAGGTGGGGAGACCGGCCCATCATAATTATTTCTTCAACTGTAAAGGGGAAGTTAACAGCTGTTTCCTGGGGAACCACGGCCATTTTCCTGGCCGCTTCCAGGGGGTTCATTTTATACAGGCTCTCTCCCTGGAGCAGGACTGTTCCCCTGACAGGTTTCAAGGTGCGGCTGATACACCTTAAGAGTGTCGACTTGCCTGAGCCGTTGGGTCCGATAATTCCCGCAAAACATCCCTGCCCAATGGAAAAGGTCATGCCGTCGATAACCTTGACCGCTCCGTAGGCGCACTCAACCCCAAGAACCTCTAAATATACCGGCATAATAACCCCCTTCCGGTACAATCTTCACACCTTGCCCAGGCCTCAACTGCTTTAGAAACCCGGCTCCTTCTTTTTCCTTAGTAAGTAGATAAAAAAAGGCCCGCCGCAAAGCGCCGTAATTACACCCACGGGTATTTCTGCCGGGGCTGCCGCCACCCGGGCCAGGGTATCCGCTGCGGTAAGGAAGATAGCCCCGGCCAGGGTCGCCGCAGGAAGCAGCACCCTGTGGTCCGGTCCTACCACAAGCCGCACGGCATGGGGAATAATCAGACCCACAAAACCGATCACTCCGCTGACGGCTACTGCAGCCGCAGCAGTCAGTGTGGCGGCCCCTAAAAGCACCTGCTTCAACCGCTCCACGTCGACGCCCAGGTGCTGGGCCGGCTCGTCCCCCAGCAGCATCACATTCAGTTTCCGGACATTCAGGAGCATGACGGCCAGGCCCGTTACAATGTAGGGCAGCAAAACTAAAACGTGGTCCCAACCCCGGCCGGCCAGCCCTCCCATCAACCAGAAGATAACCTGGTGGATGTTTTGCCCGCTGGTGATCATGAAATAAGAGGTCACGGCCGAGAGAAAGGAACCCACGGCAATGCCGGCCAGGATCAGTGTCGACACCGGTGTCCGGCCCCCCACCCTGGCCAGGTTGTACACCACAAAGGCAGTGGCCACGGCGCCGGCAAAGGCTGTCAGGGGCAGGGCATAAATACCCAGGGCGTGCATGCCCAGGCCAAAAAGCATGGCTGCGGTGGCCCCCAGGGCAGCTCCCGAGGAAATGCCCAGGATATAGGGATCCGCCATGGGGTTCTGCAGGAGACCCTGCAGAACCACGCCGGATGAGGCCAGCCCTGCCCCCACCAGAACAGCCAGAACCAGCCTGGCCAGCCTCATCTGGAAAACGATCGTTTCATGACTCTCGGGCCAGTCCCCCGGCGGAACCATACTACCCACCCAGGGGAGCTTCCGCACCAGCATAACCATTACATCCAGGGGACTGATCTGAGCCGGGCCGATGGTTGCACAAACAACCACCGCCAGCCCCAGCACCCCAAAGAGCATGGCGTTGATCAGGCGCCAGCGCCAGAGCCGCCTTTGAGGGTTCAAAAAGCAGACCTCCTTTAATGCTTCCACGAGAGCCCACGCAGGATCAAGGGGCGCAATCCTATTTCAGCTTTTAGCGGCGCCTCTGGCAGGGCCCTCACTGCCGCCGTACAGGGTGAAAATGAGTTATTACCAGATGTTATTTTACTCTGGCAGGACCCTCACCGCTGCCGTCCCGCGTACTCCCGGCGCTGAACAGCACCGCTTTTCATCCTTTTACCACTTCTTATTCTTCTAACTTATTCCTCTTAGGGTCATTAACCCGGTTTCCTGCGGGGCTATTCAACAAACAAGTCGGGATGCAGGTATCCAGCAATCTGTTCCAGCCCCTCCACAACCCGGGGACCAGCCCGGACCACCAGGTTTTGATCCTCGATGTAACCGACCCGGTCCTGCTTGATGGCGGCGACATTTTCCCAGCCCTTGCGGGCCTTGAGCTGCTCCACCGTCTGGTTGGATACGCCATGGTGGGAGAAAATAATCACCTGGGGGTTTCTGGCAAGCACCATCTCGGGGCTGAAGGTTAACCAGTCCTGGTCCACATCTCCAGCAATGTTCCTGCCGCCGGCCACCACAATGAGGCTGTTTAAAAAACTTTTAGCGCCGCCCGTGGTCAGGGGATCCGGCCAGATCTCAAAGAAAACCGTGGGCTTTTCTTCTTCGGAGAGTCCGGCCACCCGGGCCGCAACTTGATCAATCCGCTGCTGCATGCTGGCGGTCAGGTTCTCCGCTGCTTCCACAGCTCCGGTAAGGCGCCCCACCAGCCGTATCTTTTCCAGGGTGCTGGCCAGGTCCGGCGATTCCAGGGCCACCACCGTCAGCCCTGCTTCATCTAACTGGTGAATGAAGTCCTTCTGGATGACCCCGGCCAGGACCAGGTCCGGCTGGGCTGCCACCACTAATTCCGGGTTGGGGGTGGAAAACCCTCCCACCTTCGGCTTTGCCTTGGCTTCGGGGGGGTAGTCGCAGAACTCGGTCACCCCCACCACCCGGTCTCCCAGGCCAAGGGCAAACAGAGTTTCTGTTTGGGCCGGGAGCAGGGAAACAATCCGGGCAGGCTCCCGGTTGACGGTTACCTGCCTGCCCAGGTCGTCCGTTATGGTCAGGGGAAAACCGCTGCCGCCCCCCGCATCAGGGGCAGCCTGTCCGCAGCCCTGGGAGAGCAAAGCAAGGGAGAACAGCAGGAGAATATACACAACCATTGTTTTTCCTGCAAAAACCCGGCCTTCTTTTCGCTTCATCTTGGCGGCACTCCTTTTCGCAATGTTTAGACATATTGTGAAGTTTCTCCATAAAACTTGCCTTTTCCTACCCCTGAGCCGAATTCTTTTTCCACTCCAGGTATCTTTCCAGGGCCCGCTTAAGGGCATGGCGCACTCCCAGGGCCAGCAGGTAACCCGGGAGGGCCCCCGGACCGGCATAGGGATAAAGGGGCGGCCTGTCCGGCGCCGCAATGATCAGGGCGTCGGTGTTAGTGCCGGTTGCCTGGACACCGGTAACCGGACAGAGGATTTGCATTTCACGCAGGGTCTGAGCCTTGGCCTCGGTGGCTGTCTGGACTGCGTTGATCAGAGCCCCGGCAGACAGGGCGTGGGCGAAAAAAGCCATGATATTGATTGTCCCCGGCGGGCTGCCGGCGCCTTCCAGGGGGCAGCAGGGCGTGATTCCGGCTGCACAGGCATTATTGACGCCGGCCGTAACAATCACGGTCACGCGGCTGTCCCGCAGGGTCAGGCGGGTCCAGCATGCGTCAATGACTTTGGCCCCGGTCATCAGCCCCGCCCAGTCCCCGCTGCCCGCAGCACTGTATTCCCGGAAAGCCGCTGCCAGATAAGCAGCCATTTCCGCTTCCGGCCGGGCCTCATTGTAGCTTAAGTCCACCTGCCGGTTAAGGAAATAACGCCTTCTGCCCAGACCGCCCCCGGTCACCCCGGAACAAACTGCAAGCCAGGGCCCGGCAGCAGCAACAAAGATATGATCAGGCCTCAAAACACCCTTCAGTCCCTCTTCCAGGTCCAGCCACTGCCCCGGCCCCGGTTCTAGATATTCAATAATGGTTTGGACTTCCGCCGGCATCACTCACACTCCCCCCGTCCTTGTTTTATTTAAAATATAAAGAGTGGTCTTTTTTAAGATCCACTCTTTCCAATTAATCAGTCAGCCCCATGGCGAATAGATTCATGGCCTGCGGCGGGGAAAGATCCCGCCGTGAATGGAGCGGATGTCGGATACGCTGAAAAACGTCTCCGGCACCTCTTGATCCAAAATTTTCACCAGCTCACCCAGGTATCTCCTCCTGGTGGCAACAATCAGCACATCCCGGGGCCCTGAACGGCCCTCACCGGGGATTTTAGTGACCCCGAAGTTGCGCTCCCGGAGTATAGCAGCCAGTTCCTCACAACGCGGCTTCACCGGGAATACATGAACAACAACATATCCCAGGGCCATTTTTTCTTCAATAAAAATACCTACAAGGTTACCGGTGGCAAAACCACCGGCATAGGCTATGACCTTGAGCGGGTCCGTTAAGCCGCCGTATAAAACCGTACCCAGGGCAACCACGAAAATTGAGACCTCAATAAAGCCAATGGCGGCTGCGGGCAGGGCGTAGCCCCGGGTAAGCATGAGCAACCGGAAAACATCAAGGGACACATCGGCAACCCGGGCAAAAAAAATAAAAAAGTAACCATAAACCGGGCTTGAGATAAGTGTCTCCAGCATTGCTACCTCCCGTAATGATTAAACCGCACCGTATTTTTTAAGGCCTTCCAGGATTCCTGAGGCATAATAGGACTTGGAAAAGTAGACTTCCCTGGTTTTAAATTTAAGAGCGTTTTTTAACTCCGGACGGGCATTGCCAACCACAATACCCTTGAACCCTTTAATGAACATGGACAGATCCTTCCCGCTGTCACCACAGACGAAGGTTTGCTCCTTACTAATCTGACAGCGTTCCTGGACGTAACAGAGGGCAAGCCCCTTGCCCGCACAGACTGGAATTAGATCCACGGCTCCTGCTGAAACGGGCACAATTTTCACCGGCAGCTCCGCCCGGTCAACAGCCTTATGCAACCTCAGCAAAGTATTATTCGAGACCACCCTGTCCATATGCAAGGAAAGCCGGAACCTCGACCGTATTTCCCTCACCTGCAGCCCCTCCAGACCCTGGACCAGGTTTTGTACCCTTGCGGCGTCCCAGGCAGAACGCATTCTTTGCTCCCAGCCCTGATCAAGACCAAAATGAGGCGCAATGTATATTTCTGTTCCCATGTCCGTAATCAGTACGTCCGGGTAAAGAAGGTTTTCTTTGGTGATTAATTGCCAGGCAGACGCAAAAACTCTGCCCGTAATATACACCAGCAGAAAATTATTCATATTTTTAATCATGTGGCGATTAAAGTCATAGACCGCCGTGCGGCTTCCCACCAGGGTCCCGTCCAGATCCGTCGCCAGAATGGATTTCGGTTTTTTACCATGGGCATGTTTGATCATCCACTCACCTCGCTGCCAGTATTTCAATATCTATTTTACACATATTTTACTAAATTTCCCAGGCTATTTTCACCGTTCCTGACAAACCATTTAACCACCGGCCAATGTTTCCACAAAACAGGCCTAAAACGGCCGCACCGGGTTAAGCAAACAGGCAGGGAAACAAGCTGCTAGTCAAAGAGTTTGCTCACGGAAAGATCCTCGTGGATACGAATGATGGCCTCACCAAGGAGGGGCGCCACCGAAAGAATCTTGATCTTGTCAATCATTTTCTCCTGGGGGACCGGAATGGTGTTGGTTACGATTACTTCTTTAATCGGCGCTTCATTCAAACGCTGGACGGCCGGACCGGACAGGACGGGATGGGTACAGGCCACGTAGATCTCATTGGCCCCCCATTGCTTCAAGGCTTCGGCCCCCTTGGTTATGGTTCCGGCTGTGTCGATGATATCGTCGACCATAATTACGTTCTTGCCCTGAATTCCGCCAATAATGCTGGATACCTCGGCAACATTGGGCTCAGGGCGCCGTTTGTCGATGACGGCAATGGTTGCGCCAATGCGCTCGGCCAGGTCCCTGGCCCGGGTGACCCCGCCCAGGTCGGGCGATACCACCACAACGTTTTCCAGCCCGATCTGCAGGATATATTCGGCCAGAATGGGCACACCCGGCAGGTGGTCTACAGGAATATCAAAAAAGCCCTGGATCTGTCCGGCATGAAGATCCATACAGAGAACGCGCCGGGCGCCGCTTGCCACAAGGATGTTGGCAACAAGCTTGGCCGTTATTGGATCCCGTGCCCTGGTTTTCCGGTCCTGCCTGGCATAACCGTAATAAGGCAGGACGGCGGTAATGCGCCTGGCGGACGCACGTCGCACAGCGTCAATCATGATCAGGAGTTCCATCAGGTTTTCGTTAATGGGAGCGCAGGTGGGCTGGATAATAAAGACATCGGCGCCCCTGACGCTCTCATTAATTTTAATGTTAATCTCTCCGTCACAAAAGCGCGTACTCCTGGCATCCCCCACCGGAACGCCCAGATACTGGGCAATTTCCTCAGCCAGCCCGGCGTTGGCGTTACCTGTGAAAATCTTCAATTTTTTATAGCGCGATGACATTTTCCTGACTACCTCCAAAATTTCTTGTCCGCAAATTATTTTTTCTTTTTCCGGTGGGACCAGTCCGGTACAATCTTCTGGTCTGCTCTTTCTACAGCCAGGGCGCCCGCAGGAACATCCCTGGTAATGGTTGAGCCGGCTCCGGTAACCGCCCCGGCGCCAATCTCAACCGGCGCCACCAGGTTGGTGTTGCTCCCGATAAAAGCACCGTCGCCGATACGGGTGGGCCACTTCTTGTGACCATCGTAGTTACAGGTAATTGTGCCTGCCCCGATATTGATCCCTTCACCAAGGGTGGCGTCCCCCACGTAGCTAAGATGGGGAACTTTGCTTCCCTTCCCGATCAGGGATTTTTTAATTTCCACAAAGTCGCCGACCTTAACTCCCTTCTCCAGCCTGGTTTCCGGGCGCAGATAGGAAAAAGGCCCGATGTTGCAGTCATCCCCGATCAGGCTGTCCAGAACAATGGAATTCTGGATGGTTACACCATTGCCCACAGTTGCGTTGCTCAGGCGCGAACCCGGGCCGATGACGCAGTCTTCACCGATGACCGTACGCCCTTCGAGGAAGGTAAAGGGATGAATAATCGTGTCCCGCCCCACCACAACCCCGTGGTCAACAAAGGTTGAGGCCGGGTCCACCACAGTAATCCCTGACTCCATTAAATTTCTCAGTACCCTGCGGCGCATGATTTGCTCAACTTCGGCCAGCTGCACACGATCGTTAATCCCGGTAAACTCCACGGAATTCTTCGAGAGCATGGCGTTGACCGTTCTGCCTTCCCCAACATACATTTCAATAACATCCGTCAAATAATACTCTCCCTGGGTATTGACCGGCGCTATTTGCCCTAGGGCAGCAAAGAGGCCCGAAATCTCAAAGCAATAGATTCCGGTGTTCACCTCCCGGATCTGCTTTTCTTCCGGAGAGGCATCCTTATGTTCAACTATCCTGCAAACTCCGCCCCGCTCATTGCGTATAACCCTGCCGTAGCCCGAAGGGTCCTCCATTTCGGCCGTCAGCACTGTTGCAACGGCGCCGGAGGACCGGTGGTTTTGAACTAACAGGGAGAGCGTGTCAGCTTCAATTAAGGGTGTATCCCCGCAAAGGACCAGGACCTGACCCTGGAAGTCCTTCAAATACGGCCCGGCCTGGAGCAAGGCGTGGGCCGTTCCCAGTTGTTCAGACTGCAGGGCAACCCGGGCCCGTCCTTCCACCTCACGGGCAACCTGCTCAGCCCCATATCCCGCCACAACCACTGTTTGCTCCACACCGGCAGCAGTCACAGCATTTATGACCCAGGACAGCATCGACCGGCCGCAGAGGGTATGCAACACCTTGGGGCGCTTTGATTTCATCCGGGTTCCTTTACCCGCGGCAAGAATTACCGCCGCCAGTTTCATCCGGCGACCTCCTCTTTATTTAAGATTTAAGAATTTGGGCATCGAAAATTCCCCTTAAAAAAATATCCTTTACAGTTTGAATTCATGTTATTACCTTATTCAACATAAACCTTTAATATCCTTTGTCTGGATATAAAAAGAGAGCTTTATGCTCTCCATCAATGTATATTCTAATCTATATGGCCATTGAATAGGCCTGTAAGACTGCCGATTGAATCAACTCCCTGGCCGACGTATTGATGGGGTGCGCAATATCGCGAAACTCTCCATCAGGTGTTTTTCTGCTTGGCATTGCCACAAATAAACCGTTCTGTCCCTCTACCACCTTGACATCGTGAATTACGAAAGAATCATCCAGGGTTACCGAAACAATTGCCTTCATTTTCCCCTCAGCCAATACTTTGCGCACTCTCACGTCGGTAACTATCACGAAAATCACCACCTTCCCCTGCTTGTTACCGTCTTGATTAATTAGTTAGTTTCTGCATCAGATGGCAAATTCCTTCTTATTTCCAAATATTTTAGAAATTAATTCCTGATGGGTGAATTTCTGATCTTACCCGTCGCAGGGTTGGCTCTTAGTTCATACCCTCTTCACATCACTCAATACGCTGACCCAATCCTCAGGTGAAACATCGCGGTAGGGGCTGTTGCCCAGGAAGTAATCCCTGCCGGTCAGGGCCTTTTTCTGAAGAATACCCGGCCCCCGCTCCTCGATGGCCCTGTAGATGCGCCAGATGTTTGTTAAGCCCAGGTTGGTATTAACCTCAGTAATAATAATCCGGGCCACCTCCGGAGCCCTGATCAACACCCGGGGCTCCACCAGGGCGGCAGCCAGGTGCCTGATTTCCGCTTGGGGCTCAATTACACCGCTGGTATAGTTGCCCTCGAAAACATCCACCATAGTGGTCAGTTTGTTTTCCATGACCACAGGCCCGACAATATTGCTGGCCTTTTCCAGGGTGGACTGATCCATGACCAGATAACCACCGATGGGAATTCGAAACAGTCCCTCCAGAATGGCGGTCAACCCCTGTCTGCCCAGCCTGCCGTAGGCCTCGGAAATGGTTACAACTGCACTGTCAGCGGGGCCGCAGCGGACGCGGATAAAAACCGGGATGGCTACAATGCCCACCGGTTCTCCGTATTTCTGGGCACTGATCAACGTAACAGCCTTGAGTCTTTCGTTATCCGTCCAAAAAATGAGAATATTGTCTTTGGGGTCCGGCCCGGCAGGGGCAGAAAGCGGCCAGAGGCTGACTAAAAGACATAAAATCACCAATCTTCCTGCATATTTCAGCAGTTTACCGGCTGGCGGCATGAAGCAACCCCCCTTTATGCTACCAGGTATTATGGAACACCTGCCGTATAATTATTCCAGAAGGACCGCCGGCCAGCCTCCCTTTATTCATGCTATATCATTGTCCTGTAAATCCGGTAAACCCTGCTCCTTTTCAACGCCCCAAGTTTTTTGATAATCCGGTTCATCATCACATTGTTTTCTGCTATAAGGGAAAACTCGATTGTAATAACGCCCAGGTTCCGGGCTCTGCGAAAACATTCCAGGATCAGAAGCGCTTCCAGCCCCTGCAAGCGATACCGGGGAAGCACAGCCAGGACGGCCAGGCGGGCGTTGAGCCGGCCGGCTAAACTTGCAAAGGGCCCTTTTCCGGCAGGCCTAAGAGCAAGGCACAGGCCGGCAGGCTGCCCGTTCATTTCAGCGATCAGGGCCAGCCGGGGGTCGAAATAACCCTCTAATTTTTTCCAGACAGCCGTTCCCTCCGCCGGGGAGAGATCCGTGAAACCCCAGATTACGTCCATGGAACCGTTGTGAATGGCGGCGAGGATCTCCCCCTCGCCCTGGAGATCCAGGGGATTAAAACTTCTTAATTTTAGCTGTGGTTTGCCGGCACAGCGTTCCGCCACCCGGACCAGTTTTTTGGGCCAGGGACTGCGCAGATCGTGGTGGTAGGCCAATAAATCAATTTCTGCCGCCAATCCGCACTGCTCCAGCAGGGTCTGGTAGTAAGGGGGATTGTAGGGCATACCCGGGTTGTGGTAGCCTGTAAAACCGTCCACCAGTAAACCCAGGCGTTCGTGGGGACTAAGGTCCACTGGGCCGAGCATTTTTTTAACGCCCCTCTCTCCCAGCCAGTCCGCGGCCCGGTGTAATAGGGCTGCAGCAACCCCGGGATCGTTGATTGTTTCAAAATAACCGAA
Organism: Bacillota bacterium; assembly: GCA_029555205.1. Classification (GTDB taxonomy): domain Bacteria; phylum Bacillota; class Desulfotomaculia; order Desulfotomaculales; family Pelotomaculaceae; genus DTU098. Next base: position 7,636 of record JAKPTB010000011.1, on the reverse strand, counting down.
AAAACCGGTTTTATCCCGGCAGAGAGCAGCATGGACAGCGGCTGCAACCCGCCCCACGGCACGGGAGTCCCTTACCGCCAGAAAGGGCTGGGCCTGGACCCTGGCAAAAAGGCCCTCCTCCTGCAGGCGGCTTAATTCAAGCACAGGAAAGCAGGGCGCCCTGTGCTGAGCCCGGTAGATGAGCCCGGGAAAAATATTAAATACACGCATCTCTCCTGGCGAGGAAACCTCGATGACTTCAAGGGCCATGTTCCACCCCCGGTTTTTCTACAGGTTATGCCGGAAGGCCCGGCCCTGTCACTGGAGAACAAATTTCTCCTGGGGGGAGGTTAAAACTAAACCAGGATTAAACCAAGATTATATTTAAAGGGAACGACTGACATCCCGGAGGAAGGCTACGGCGCCGGTAACACCGGTGGATGCATCCGGACTACCAACCGGACTGTGTTTTATCAGCCATATTTAACAACAAAAAAGCCCCGGTTAAAGGATTCCCCGGGACGTAACAAATTCTCCAAGTCATATTTTCGGCTCTTAGCGGAAACCCATGGCTTTACAGGCCAGTTCCAGGTCTTTGGGTTTATCGATATCAACGCCCACCTCCGGATATTTTGAGACCACCACAACCCCTTTAATCATGCCCAGCAGCTGGCAGACCTTTCTTTCCGCCTCGGCCAGGGTCAGCGAGCGCAGGAGGAATTTGATGACGAAACCCACACCCAAAAGGCGGCACAAACCCAGGGGGCTTTTCCGCAGGCGGATGATTTTTTGGCCGTTTTCAAGGCATTTCTGAAAAACATCAGGGTTTAATAAAAACATGTTCCCCCCGGTAAAAACACCTTCCTTCAAGCTCACGTATGTGCGCCTGGTAGAGGGATACTTTATTTCCACTTCATCTTTGGATATGATGGGGTAATATAAATCGCCCGACATATCTCCGCACAATTCCAGAAAGTTTTCAACAGCCCGGGGTGTAAGCATGGGAATGTCAGAAGTCACCAGCAGGACCCTCCGCTCCCCGGCCAGGTGCTTCAAGCCCACCTCAATATTTTCCATGATCCCTCCGGCTGATTCCGCCACAGATACCCTTTCGCCCGCCAGTAGCGGGGTTAAATCCGTGGCGGGCCCGATGACCAGCACCCGCCTGATCCCGCGGGCTTGCAAGAGCGCCTCCACAACATATTCAACCATTATTTTTGAGCCAACCGGTATTAAGGCCTCATAACGGACGGAACTGCAGTCCTTCAGCGGGCCGTCGTTTCTGCTCCCGGCCAAAACAACGGCGTCTACCATCAAGATTCTTCCTCTCTGAGGGCATTCAATAGACTCTGTTCCGCGTTCTCAATATGTTCGGTGGCCAGGGCCTGGGCCAATTCCACATTACGGTCCGAAATTGCCTCTACAATTTTTTTGTGCTCTTCAAGGGCAACTTTGGTCCGGCCCGGTTGGGATAACGAGGTCATCCTGAAACGGTGGATCTGTTCCTGCAGGTGGGTAATGATCTGGACCAGCCGCTGGTTGCGGGAGGCCTGGTAAACCAGATTGTGGAAGGAGGAATCTCCCTCGACAATCACGTCAAGGTCATCATCTGCATTGGCATTAATTTTCAGGAGGGACATTTCCAGCTGGTCCATCTCCTCGCTGGTGATCCGCTCCGCCGCCAGCGCGGCGGCAAGGCCTTCCAGGGCCGCCCTGACCTCAAAAACATCAACAATATCCTTAACGGAGATACCGGCCACATAGGCTCCCTTGCGGGGTACCATGACCACAAAACCTTCCAGTTCGAGCTTGCGGATGGCCTCCCGTACCGGAGTCCGGCTGACACCCATTTCTTCCGCCAGCTGAATTTCCATCAAGCGCTCTCCCGGTTTAAGCCGGCCCAGGATAATAGCTTCCCGGAGGGACTCAAAAACCATTTCCCGCAGGGGCTTGTAATTATCAAGTTTAATCGGCACCAGTCTGGGGTGCTCCATCTCAGTCCCCCCTTTATTTTTAACCCTGTTACAATAAAGTTCCATTATTATTTTAACGCTGCTCGCAGCTAAGCGCAAGAATGTTCATTTTCAAGCTGAATTCCAGATCTGGCTAATCAGTACCTGCTCCCCGCCAAGTTTTTGATAACGGCCCGCCACGGTACGGGCATCCTGCAAATTCCCGGTCAAACCGAAAACGGTGGGACCGCTGCCGCTCATCAGAACGCCCAGGGCTCCTGCCTCCAAAAGCTTTTCCTTAATTGCAGCTACCTCCGGGTGCATGGCAAAGGTGACCGGCTCCAGGGCATTATACAGGCACCGGGCTATGGCGCCGGGGTCCCTGCTTTCGATTGCTTCTACCATATTCCTGCAATGCGGCTTTTTTTCCAGCTTGCCGGGTGCATAGGCACGGTAGACCGAGGCTGTCGAAACGCCAAAGGGGGGCTTCACCAGAACCAAACCCAGGGGAGGACAGGGCGGGAGACTTTCCAGCTTTTCACCCCTGCCCCGGGCCAGGGCTGTTCCTTCCATAAGGCAGAAGGGCACATCGGAGCCCAGTTGCTCTCCCAGCAGCATCAATTCCCGCAGTGTAAGTCCAAGTCCCCAGATTTTATTTAAAGCTGCCAGGGTAACCGCGGCATCCGTCGACCCGCCGCCCAGGCCGGCGGCCACAGGGATGGCTTTCTTGAGGCGAATCTCAACTCCGGTCCGGACCCCGCCGTAAGTGCTGATAGATTTGGCCGCCCGGTGGACCAGATTGTCCTCGCCGGCCGGGACGTCCCCGTTTTCCACCAGAATGGTTATCCCTTCAGGAACGGGAGTAAACTCCAGGCAGTCGTGGAGCTCAATGCTCTGCATCACCATCTCCACTTCGTGATAACCGTCCGGCCTTTTTTCAAACACATCCAACGCTAAATTGATCTTTGCCCGGGCTTTGACTATCATTGCCACGTCAACCAGCCACCGCCTTTTCCGTTATAGTTTGCCGCTCAAGATAAAAATTCCTCTAAAAAAGAAAAGCGAGGGATTATTTATTTCCCCGCACTATTCCATCTTTCCTTTCCAGTATCCCTGTTTTTATGATCAGCCAGGCCGCTTAAACTACTCTCTTAAAGGTAAAATTCCCAGGGCTAGGAGACCTGCCGCCGCCGCCAGGGCGTCATCCAGTTCACTCAAGTCCGCCGGGCCACCGCAGCCTGCATCTGCAATAATCCTGACGCCACAGCCGCTGGCAGCCAGGATCTTTCCGTCCCGCACAAAAACAGCCAGGCCGCCCGCTCCCAGGTGCCGCCTGACCAGCATATTATCGGAAGCGGAACTGTAATAAATAACGATCCCGTCTTGTTCGCCGGGACTGTTCCTAAACCGCCGCCCGTCCGCGTTGACCACCCTGTACCCGGCCCTTGAGGCTGCCTCTAAAGCCATATCCTTTAAGCCGGCCAGGCCCGGCACAGGATCCTTCCGCTGCTCCTGAATTTTAGAATTATAGATAGATTCCTGCACTTTTTTTTCAACCCTGGAAAAAAAGCTATCCCGGAGATTTTTCCGGCCGGGCCAGGACATCAGCAATCCCCCGCTATTCAAGCCTTTATAAAATATTATTAACCTGAATAAGGAAAAACATACAAATGTTAATCAGGGCTCTTTTTAAGAAGCAAGCTCATAAACTAAAGGGGAACCCTTTCTAAAATTTATGAAGGAGGCTGACATGGCAGAGGCAATGACGCGCGCCTACGGCAGTTATCTGTTAATCAACCTTACCACCCGGCAGCTTTCTCATCTGGAGGGAAACAAGACTGTCCGGACATATCCCGTCGGTGTAGGGAAACCATCAACACCGACGCCTACGGGCAAGTTTAAAGTTGTCGTCAAAATTATCAATCCCGGAGGCGTTCTGGGAACACGCTGGATGGGATTATCTATCCCCCATGGAAACTACGGCATCCACGGGACGAACAACCCTTCGTCCATTGGTGGTTATGTTTCCAACGGTTGTATCCGCATGTATAACCATGACGTTGAAGAGCTTTTTCCCAGGGTATCCATCGGAACCCCGGTGGAAATCATCTCCGGCAAGGGCGAAGTTGCCCGGCAAAACAACCCGGCTCCAAAACTGAAAAAGCTCCCGGCCGGCCCCCAGGACGGGTCCCGTAAACACACTGTCCAGCCCGGTGAAAGCCTGTGGAAAATTGCCGAAAAGTACAAGGTTAACCTGGAGGCCATCATTCAGGCCAACCGCCTGTCCAACCCGGACCTGATCTATCCCGGACAGAGCATTATCATTCCCTAAGGCCTCCCGGAGTTAAGAATAACCCGGACACCCGCCTTAAATCATCTTTTTGGTCTACCCTTCCCCCCCGTCTAATAAGATCGATTAAGACACAGCGGTTAAAGGCGGGTGGAACATTGGGAAGTATTATCCTGCTGGGGTTAATCGCCGGACTGGGAACATGCCTGGGAGCGCTGCTGGTGATCGCCTGCGGCAGCCTGCGCCCCGGCGCCCTCTCCCTCATGCTGGGACTTGCTTCGGGCATTATGTTTGCAGTTATCCTCTGCGACCTGCTCCCCTCTTCCCTGGAGTACGGAAACCCCCTGCTGGCTCTCAAGGGGTTCCTGGGAGGCACCCTCCTGATGGCCGCCCTGGACCTGCTCCTGCATCCTTTGGCGCCGGCTGCCCGGCCGGGCAGGGATTACCTGAAGATGGGCTATTTGATCGCCCTGGGTATAGCCCTGCATGACCTTCCGGAGGGCTTTGCCATTGCCGCGGGCTTCGCCGCTGCGGAAAAGCTGGGGCCCATTTTGGTCATCGCCATCGGCCTCCACAATATTCCCGAGGGAATGGCAACCGCCGCTCCCTTAAGGTACGGCGGTTGCAGCGCAGCACGGGTGCTGGCAATCAATATGCTGATCAGTCTGGTTACCCCTCTGGGCACTTTCATCGGACTGGTTCTGGTGGAAGCTTCCCGCACTTTTATCGGCTTACTTCTGGCCTTTGCCGCCGGCGCCATGACCTACATCGTGCTGGGAGAACTGGCCCCGGAATCACGCCGGGGCAGCAAGCCCCTGGCCCACCTGGGCATGCTGGCCGGTTTCCTTTTAATCCTAAGCCTTGGTTTTATTGTTTAAGGCAGTGAACAAACCATCCATCCAACTACGCCGGTATTTCCGCTTGACCTCTTTAAGAAACTTCCCTCTGACAACTGTCAACCGGATCTACATAAACCGGAAAGGAGGGGCTGAGGTATCTGACCCAGGAACGCATTGAATCAATGATGATCCCCAGGATCAATATAATCAAGATCACAATCAGCGCTGCATTCAGAAACATTCCCCCGGGTATATGGGTGTTGAAAACCGACATGATCCCGGCTGTTACGGCTGTCACTCCCACAAAGGCCATGGGCAAGAGCGTGATCAGGGCGTAGGAGAGTTTTTTGGTCCGGCGCAGGATGAAGGATGTGCCAATGGCCAGGGCCATCGTGGCCAGTAATTGATTGGAGACACCGAAAACAGGCCAGATGGTGGATATCGTCCCGCCATATATCAGGTAGCCCCAGGAAAGAGAAATAATCAGGGAGCAAAAAATTGTGCCCGGGAGCCAGTTAAGCTTTTTCATTGGCGCATAGAAGTGCCCCAGCATATCCTGAAGCATATAGCGGGCTACCCGCGTGCCGGTGTCGATTGCGGTCAAAATAAAAAGGGCCTCAAAGAGAATGCAGAATTGGAAAAGGAAAGCCATGGCTCCTTTTAAAAAGGGCAGCGCCGCAAGGATATTGGTCATGCCGGCAGCCAGGGAAACAGCCCCTCCCGGCCGGCCTGCCAGATCCAGCTGGACCATGGCACTGAGCTCCTCCAGGTTGACCGTCTGGAATAAAGGATTGCCGGTGGCTTCCAGTTCCCGGAATACTTCGGCCGTAGAGTTGATGGCGAAATAATCACCGGGCATCAGCACACAGGCGGCAATCAGTGCGATCATGGCGACAAACCCTTCCATCACCATAGCTCCGTATCCGATCAGCCGGAGATCCTTCTCGGCGTTGATGATTTTTGGGGTTACACCGGAGGAGATGAGTGAGTGAAAGCCGGAAATGGCGCCGCAGGCAATGGTGATGAAGAGAAAGGGCCATAGGGGTCCATTTACGTTAGGACCACCGCCGTGGATAAAAGGAGTTACAGCAGGCATCTGAATATTTGGAGCCAGGAAGATTACCCCGGCGGCCAGAAGTAAGATCATACCGATTTTAAGGAAAGATGAGAGGTAGTCACGGGGACAGAGCAGCAGCCATACCGGCAGAACCGAAGCTATAAAACCATAAGCCGGCAGGAGCAATTTAATTTGGGTCTCACTGAACATAAACCAGGTAGCCAGGCCTGATTCCCTGACATACGGGCCTAACAACACACCTGCAACGACCAGAACAAATCCGATGATAGAAGCTTCAAAGACTTTCCCCGGTCTCAGGTAATGTATGTACAGCCCGATCAGGATGGCAGCGGGGATGGTAAAAGCAATGGAAAAAGTTCCCCAGACATTGTTTTGCAACGCGGCGACCACAACTATAGCAAATCCGGCCAGAGCAATGACGATGATAAACAGTTTTGCCAGTGCTGCTATGAAACCTGTCAACTGACTGACTTCAGCACGGGCAATCTCAGCCAAAGAAGTGCCGTTATGGCGTAAAGAAGCAAAAAGGATCACCAGATCATGCACTGCGCCGGCTAAAACCGCCCCCGCCAGGATCCAGAAGAAACCGGGGGCAAAACCGAATTGAGCGGCGAGTACAGGACCGATTAGAGGACCGGCGCCTGCTATGGCAGCAAAGTGATGGCCGAACACGATAAACTTGTTGGTAGGTACAAAATCGCGCCCGTCTTTAAGCCGGTGAGCAGGGGTCCGGCGGCTATCATCAAGAGCCAGTACTCTGGCTGCGATAAAAGCTCCATAATAACGGTAAGCAAGTATAAAAATAAATGCCGCTCCCAGCACCAGATAAATGGCGTTAATCATTTTTTCCTCCTGCTATTTTATGGCTTTTTAAAACACCTCGCTCTTATATAAAAAAGCACCTGTTAAAAAAATGCTTTTCACGCATATTTTATATTACCAGGTGTTTAAAAAAGAAAATATTACCAGTTAGTTCTCCTGGCATTTGTTACTATTATACAGATTACGATTACCTTTAGGTATGAGATTCGTTACGCTCTCTTCGATCGCAATTTGTTACTATTATACATATCACGAATGCCCATTATTTACAACACAATACATATCAAGATTACCCATTATTTATTATACCAGGGCCGGGAAAACCGGCACTGTTCCCGGCTCACCAGTTAATTAGATCTGGAGTAGGAAATTCATTTTTTTGTCCCTGGATCAGGCTGACCGTGGGCTTTGTTGATCTTTCTAAAAAGCCGGTTATCCCGGCCTAAAGGGTATTGAGAGGATTAAGAGGACATTGAGGTGTCTCCAGGAGCCGTCCCAGTCTCACTGCCCTCTTAATTATAATTCATAATCTTATTGTCTGAGGATCAGCCAGGCCCCCCCCGCCATCATAACCGTACCCAGCAGGTTATAAATTGAGAAAGGAATCTTGTTCATACCGAAGAGGCCAAAATGATCCACAAGACCTGCCGTCAGGACCTGTCCCATAATAATGGCG
>JAKPTB010000144.1 GCA_029555205.1 Bacillota bacterium | reverse complement strand
TTCCGATGACGTACAGGATGAAATGGTTAAGGGGTTTTTTCATATTTGCTTAATCTCCTTGTTTTGATAGATTTGAGATAATACTATTATACTTATTTATACCCCTTTTTTGCAGTTCTAGACAAATTTTATTTATTCTGTAATCCTGCTGATAGTTATTTTTGAATCCTGCAGGTCCAGCAGCACACGATCTCCCTTCCGGAAAGTTCCCTTTAAAAGCTCCTCGGAAAGGCGGTCTTCAACCAGGCGCAGGATAGCCCGCCGCAGCGGCCTGGCGCCGAAGTTTTCGTCGAAACCCTCTTTGGCCAGCAGGTCTTTGACAGGCTCGGTCACTTCAATCTCAACTTCGTTATCCTTCATTCTTTCCGCAACTTCTTTCAGCATCAGGTTTACAATTTCCCGGATGTGTTCAGGAGTGAGGGAATGGAAGACAATGGTCTCGTCAATCCTGTTCAGAAATTCGGGCCGGAAGGTCCTTCTCAATTCTTCCGTCACCTTGGACTTCATGCTTTCATAGTTGGATTCCCGGGTCTCGCCGGTGCGGAAGCCCAGGGTGGTTTCCCTTTTGATGGTCTGCAGGCCCACGTTTGAAGTCATGATCACAACGGAATTTCTGAAATCCACAGTCCGGCCCTTGGCGTCCGTCAACCTGCCGTCTTCCAGCACCTGCAGGAGAATGTTGAAAACATCCGGGTGGGCTTTCTCAATTTCGTCAAGGAGAATCACTGTGTAAGGCCTGCGCCGCACCGCTTCGGTGAGCTGCCCACCCTCATCGTAACCCACATAGCCCGGAGGGGCTCCTACAAGGCGGGAAACGGAAAACTTCTCCATGTATTCGGACATGTCCAGACGGACCATGGCGTCCTCGCTCCCGAAGAGAACATCGGCCAGGGTCCTGGCCAGCTCGGTCTTGCCCACTCCGGTGGGTCCCAGGAAAATAAAGGAACCGATGGGCCGCTTCGGGTCTTTTAAGCCGGCCCGGGCCCGCCGCACCGCCCGGGCTACAGCCTGGATGGCTTCATCCTGCCCCACAACCCGCTGGTGCAGGGTTTCTTCCAATTTCAACAACCTTTCTGATTCTTCCTCCGCCAGTTTTTTTACGGGGATGCCGGTCCAGCTGGCGGTGATATGGGCAATGTCGTCCTCGTCCACCACCAGGTCCTCCCCGCCCTTTTGCTGCTTCCAGGAATCCTTGAGGCTTTCCAGTTCGGCCCGCAGCTTTTGCTCCTGATCCCGCAACTCGGCAGCCTTTTCAAATTCCTGGCCGTTTATGGCAGCTTCCTTTTCCTTCTGAAGCTGCTCCAGCTTATTCTCTTTTGCTTTTAAATCCGGAGGCGGGGTAAAGGCCTGCAGCCTCACCCTGGAGCCGGCCTCGTCAATGAGGTCGATGGCCTTGTCGGGCAGGAAGCGGTCCGTGATGTAACGGCTGGAAAGCCTGGCCGCCGCCTCCAGGGCTTCATCGGTAATCCGGACGCGGTGGTGCGCCTCGTACTTGTCCCGAAGCCCCCTTAAGATTTCCACCGTTTCCTCAACTGTGGGCTCAGACACCATAATGGGCTGGAAACGCCGCTCCAGGGCAGCATCCTTTTCAATATGCTTGCGGTACTCGTCCAAAGTGGTGGCCCCGATGCACTGCAGTTCCCCCCTGGCCAGGGCCGGCTTCAGGATGTTGGCCGCGTCAATGGCGCCCTCCGCCGCTCCCGCGCCCACAAGGGTGTGCAGTTCATCGATGAACATAATCACATTGGTGGATTGCCGGATCTCTTCAATGATTTTTTTGAGGCGCTCCTCAAATTCACCCCGGTATTTGGTCCCGGCCACCAGTGTGCCCATGTCCAGAGTGATAACCCGCTTGCCGGCCAGAATTTCGGGAACGTTGCCCTTGGTGATCCGCTGGGCCAGTCCCTCGGCAATGGCGGTTTTACCCACACCGGGGTCTCCGATCAGGACCGGATTATTCTTGGTGCGCCTGCTTAAAACCTGGAGCACCCGTTCAATTTCCTTCTCCCGGCCCACCACGGGGTCCAGCTTATCCTCCCTGGCCATGGCGGTGAGATCCCGGCCGTACTGGTCCAGGGTTGGAGTTGCGCCCGCCTTGCCGGCGCCCGGGACAGGATCGTCCCCCTGGGCCGCCTGCCCGCCCAGCAAATGGAGCACCGTGGCCCGTACCCTGCGGTAATCGGCCCCGTAGGCGTTTAGAATCTGAGCCGCAACCCCTTCACCTTCCCGGATCAAGCCCAGGAGCAGGTGCTCCGGCCCAACGTAACTATGGCCCATGCCCCGGGCCTCATCCACGGATAACTCCAGCACTTTCTTGGCCCTGGAGGTCAGAGCCGGCTCCGGCACCGGCTGTCCGCCGGCCGGTTCAACCATCTGGGCAATGGCTGCCCTGACCTTGCCTACATCCATACCCACAGCGTTCAAAACCTTTGCTGCAATACCCTGGCCCTCCAGAATAAGGCCGATCAAGAGGTGCTCTGTTCCGATATAGGGATAGGCTGTTTTCTTAGCTTCTTCCTTGGCAAATAAAAGAGCCTTTTGAGCTCGCTCGGTAAATCTTCCAAACATAATTTTCACCTCCATAATAAAAAGGGATCGAATATAAGGGATTGACCTTTAGGGTCAACCGCCAAGATCATCTCTAATCAAAATCATTTCTAATCAAGATGAAATAGATATTTTCATCTTCTGCCGGTGCTACGCCAGCAGCATAGATGTCTAACCAGGATCATTTCTAACAGGGTACATCCCCCAGTTCTTTGCGGACCAGCCCGGCCCGGTAGACCTTCCTCTCGGGGGGCGACATTTCCCGTCCAAAAATCTTACTTAGAAAAGCAGGCCTGATTTTTACCATTAATTCATTCAACAAACTCACCCGGATTCCCGGAATGATGTTCATGGCAACACCAAGCCTCAAGTCCGAAATAAGCCGCATGGCCTCCTCCGAGGTGAGGATCCTGGCGTATTTCAAGGTCCCGAGAGCGCGGTAGACCCGGTCCTCCACAGCCTGCGCGCCCTTCTGGTAAAGGGCCTGCCGCGCAGCTCTTTCCTGGGCTAAAATCTGGCGGGTGCTGGAAATAAGGTTGTTGGTAATGTCCTCCTCCGACTGCCCCAGGGTTATCTGATTGGAAATCTGATACAGGTCTCCCAGGGCTTCGGTTCCTTCGCCGTACAGTCCCCGCACGGTGAGACCCAGCTTGCCGATGGCGTTCAGGACTCCGTAAAGCTGCTTGGTCAGTTTTAAAGCGGGCAGGTGCAGCATGACCGAAGCCCGCATACCGGTGCCCACGTTGGTGGGGCAGGAAGTAAGATAGCCCAGCTTTTCGCCAAAGGCATAATCCAGGGTTTTTTCCAGACCATCATCGATTTTGTCGATGATATTCCAGGCTTCCATCAGGGCCAGGCCCGGCAACAGGCACTGAATCCGCAGGTGGTCCTCCTCGTTGACCATGATACTGACAACTTCGTCATCCCGCAGGATAACCGCCCGGGCCTCCGGTTTGCTCAAGAAATCAGGACTAATCAAGTGTTTATCCACTAGTATCTGTCTTTCCAACGGCGTTAATTCGCTTAACTCACACAGCTCAAGGTTGCCGAAAAGTTCAACCGCTTCCTGGTTTTTTAGGGCCAGGCGCAGGGCATGGATAACCTCACTGGACTTTTCGTTATTCAAGAGGTGCGGGAAGGGTATCCCGGCCAGATTTCGTGCCACCCTCACCCTGCTGCTGATGACTATATCCGAATCCGCCCCTGTAGCATCCATCCAGTGGCTGTGGGAACGGTTTACGATTTCCTTAATAGTCATCAGGCCTCACCCCCCTCTTCCAGGCTTTTTTCCAAATCCCGGATGGCGTCCCGCAACTGGGCAGCCCGCTCAAATTCCTCGCGGCTGACGGCTTCTTTGAGCTGGCCCTTTAGTTTTTCTATTTCTTTCACCAGCCGCGCCCGGCCTCCGGTCCGCCCGGGTACCTTGCCGGTATGGCGGGTATTGCCGTGAATCCTGCGCAGCAGGGGCTGCATTTTTTCTTCGAAATGGGTGTAGCAGTCTCCGCAGCCCAGAAGCCCGTGCTTCATAATTTGCCCCTCGGCCATACCGCAGCTGGTGCATTTATCACCACCGGCGGCGGCAGGCTGCTGTCCGAAGCCGGCCCCGCCCAGTTCGTGGTTTAAAAGGCCCGCCAGAAAGTGGTGAAGATTCAACTGCGGAGCGAGACCAAACCCCTGGGGCTGGATTTCATTGGCGCAGACCTGGCAAAGGTGGGTTTCATTTTTGTGCCCGTTGGTAATCTCAGTCAGATGCACTGTTGCCTGCCGCTGCCCGCATCGATCACACAACATATTTACTCCTCCTTTATCCAGCAGGGGAAAACCCTGCTGTCCCGGCCGGCAGCGTCAGTCTCTTAAAACCGACGTGACCATCGCCTTCAAAATTAACGCTCTCAACGCTTCCCGGGAGGGCAGGCCCTGGTACAGGATGTCGCCGCTGACAGCTGCATTCATGATCCGCGCCTCCCTCGAGGTAATCAGTTTTTCCTCCAGCAGGCGCTTAATTAAACCTTCGGCTTCCTGCTGGGTAATTGAATCTCCAATTAACTCGCTGATGGTCAGAATTAATCCCTTCCGCTTGTCCAGGGGAATTCTAACAATCCGGATATAGCCGCCCCCTCCCCTTCTGCTTTCCACAATGTAACCATGACCAGTGGAAAAACGGGTGGTTAAAACATAATTAATCTGGGAAGGAACGCAGCTGAAGCGTACAGCAAGCTCGCTGCGCTGGATTTCTACAGAATCTTCCGGGCTGTCTGAGATGAGTTTTTTTAGATAGCTTTCGATCAAATCTGAGATATTTGCCATTTCCGGACCACCCCCCTCCGCCGAAAAATCATTTGACCTTGACTAACCTTAACTATATTATAAATGAATCCAGTAGAATTACAATACTTTTTTATATTTTTACCACCAAAACCACGGGGTAATCCTTAAAAAGCAGAAAAAAAGAACCGGCTCAAAGCGCGGTTCCTTCATTTAAAATTTTGGCTCCCCGAGTAGGATTCGAACCTACAACCTACCGGTTAACAGCCGGTTGCTCTACCGTTGAGCTATCGAGGAACGGAAAATCTCCACGGATACTAATATACTACTATTTTTTAGCCGAGTCAAGACAAGTTTCCAACGGAAAACAGCCGCCCTGCAGCCGGGCAGGTCCACCGCGCTCCCTTAAACTTTTAAACAGCCTGAAAGCAGGCCCTAAAGTTAAAGAACAGGCTTTGCTAGTCCGTCAGGTCCGGAAAGGGGAGCGCGTCCACAAATCTATCGTAAAAATCAGCTCTTGATGAAAGTTCGATATGTTCAACCCTGGAACCCAGAGCCAGGGCCCGGGTCCTTGCGGCCCTGGAGAGCAGGCAGAGGATGGCCCCGTCGCCGGCGGCGTTGCCGATGGACTTGATCCGGCCCGGGGGCACGGAGGGTAAAAGTCCGATGGCCAGGGCGCTTTCTTTTCTAACGTGGCTGCCGAAGGCGCCCGCCAGCAGGATCTGCTCTATGCTTTCAGCGCAGATATCCATTTCCTGCAGGAGAACCCGGACGCCGGCAGAGATAGCCGCCTTGGCCAGCTGCAGCTCTTTGATATCCTTTTGGGTTATGACGATGTCCTTGCCCGTGGCCGTAAGCCTGCCCGGCGCCAGCAGGAACCCGGCGCCGGAGCCGTTCTTGACCAGCCTGGCGCGAAGCCGGGGATGCAGCCTGAGCCTGTCTGATTCTGATTCCACAAAGCGGCCGGCAGGATCTATGATCCCTGCCTTGAGCATTCCTGCCACAGCGTCAATTAAACCAGAACCGCAGATACCCCGGGGAGCCGTCCTGCCGATAACCCCCAGTTGAACATCCTGCCCGAAAACCACAGAGTCAATTGCTCCTTCAACGGCGCGCATCCCGGATTCTATATGGTATCCCTCAAAGGCAGGCCCGGCTGCCGAAGAGCAAACCAGGATCCTGTCCCGGGCAGCCAGCACCACTTCCCCGTTGGTTCCGATATCCACCGCCAGACAGGCGCTCTCCCGCCGGTCCAGGCCGGCCGCCAGGAGCATGGCCACGGTGTCCGAACCAACGAAGCCGGCAATACCGGGTAAAACCAGGACCCTGCCGGAAGCAGGAAGGTGCAGCCCCAATTCGGCAGAACGCAGTTCCAGGGAACGGTTAAAGGCGGGAATGAAGGGGGTCAGGGCCAGGTAGGAAGGTTCTACGCCCAGGAAAAGATGGACCATGGTGGTGTTGCCCACCACTACCGCTTCGTAGACTTCTTCCCTTTGAACCGCTGCCCGGTCCAGCAGGCGGCGGATAATTTCGTTGACGGCTTCCAGCACTTTCTCCTGCAATTGATGAAGGCCGTCCTCGTTACATGAGGCGTGCCGGATCCTCGAAATAACGTCAGCGCCGAATACAGACTGGGGATTGCAGGAAACAGAAACAGCCGCCACTTTCCCCCGGACAAGGTCCACCAGATAGCCCGCCAGGGTGGTGGTGCCCAGATCCAGGGCCAGGCCGTAGGCGCGTCCGGTGGTATTTCCGGGCTCCACCGCCACAATTCTGTTACCGGCCAGGACCGCAGTAACTTGATAGCCGGCCCCCCGCAAAAGCCGGGGCAGTCCGGCCACTACCCCCAGGTCTGCTTCGATTTCCCCCCCGGGCAGGCTGTTGACCAGCCGTTCCAGGTCCGGCGTCCGGTCCTCCAGGGAAGGCAGATTCAGTTTCAGAAAATGTTTCCTGACGGAAGGATCGAGGGCTGCTCCCGGCTCCAGTTGTTTCAGCAGTTCCAGCCTGGTTTTGCTTCTGTCATCATCCCCCGGGAGCGGGGCTTCGATAACGAGGTTTCCCGCTACTTTTTGCCGGCAGGCCAAAACCCAGCCCCCGGCCAGTTCAGCAGGAGAGAAGCAGCTTTCTTCTGCAGGTGTGACTTTTCCGGAACCGCCTGACAAAATTCTGACCCTGCATTTGCCGCAGGTCCCTTTCCCCCCGCAGTCCCCCCCAATGGGCACCCCTGCCAGGGCTGCCGCCTGAAACAGGTCCATCCCGGCAGGAACCTCTACATTTCTTCCCTGCAGCTTAAAAAATACCTTCCCTGTGGTCATCTTTTCAACCCCCTGGACTTGTTCCCCATTAAAAAGTCCGGTTTTGACTTGACCGGAACCGGAAAACGAACGGGCACAGCTAAATTCGAATGGGATACTTGCCGTATTTTTTGATATAGCGCCCCATGGCCAGCACATTTTGCGGTTTGCAGTAGTTTGTAAGGCTGTTGGCGCTGGTTATGATATAGCGACCGCCCGGGGCCACCTGGGCGATGCGGTTTTTGACTTCCTGCTTGACTTCCCGCAGTGTTCCCCTCGTTAAAGTATGCCGCAGGTCGATGTTGCCCAGGAGGCAGATTTTATCGCCGTATTTCTGCTTCATCTCGACAATGTCCATCCCTGACGGGTCTATGGGATGAAGCCCCTGAAAGCCCAGCGGCAAAAGCTGGGGCAGGAGGGCTTCCAGGTTGCCGTCACTGTGTAAAATCCAGGGTTTATGGATGGCCTTGACTACCCTGACAAGGTAAGGCAGGAAGAATTCTTTAAAAACACCGGGGGAAAAGAGAGGTCCTGTATTGCAGGCCAGGTCGTCGGTTAGCCAGTAAAAATCAAAGTCCAGCTCATTGATATGTTCCAGCACCCTGATTGTCCAGCCGGAGTAACGGTGGATCACTTCATGGACAAAATCCGGGTTGTCAACCAGATTGTAAGAGAATCCTTCCAGACCCATTCCCAGATAAGTGGGGGCAATACCCGAACGGATTCTGGCATAAACAGCATAGTCCCCCTTGAAGGCCTTTAGCCACTCCCGCACCTGCCGGTAGATTTGGAGCCGGTCCGGGTCCGGCAGGTTCAGGTCATTCAACCGGTCGACGCCTGTGAGCAGGCCTTTGCCGATCATCTGCACACCATCTACTTTGCTTCGCGTAACCATCAGTGGCGGATAAAAATCGAAGCTTACACCACTGGGGTAGGAAAAGCCGAAACCGTCCAGGCCCAAATAAGCCGCAAGTTCCCCAGGGGTGAAGTCCGGGCGTCCCATCAGTTTTAGCTGCAGCTGGTGCTGCACATCATGTTCCAACCAGGGAACCCGGTCGGGCTCACCCCTGCCCAATAGAGCAGTTAATACCCGCTCCCGCGGCGTTAATTCCACAGAAAACACCCCGTCACTCACTTGCAGGCTCCCGGTCCGGCAGATTCCGGGCGGTACCGTTACCAGGCCCTTATAACTGCTGTGCAGGCTTAAAGCAATCCTGTTTTTTTCGTCTGGAGCCGCGAAAAATCTAAAGAGTCCAGTAATACTACGCGGCGCCAGGGAAGATGTCCTTCCTCAAAGATGATTTTACCCCGCCTAAAATTATTTTTCAAACAGATCCGCAGTCAGCCGGTGACCACTTTTAAGCCGTAAGATTCTAAGATCTCCCTGCATTTTTTCATTTGTTTTTGATCAGGGGGTTTAAGTCCCTCCAGTTGATATTTTTTGCCCAGCCTTTCATATTTGGCGGAACCCAGGCGGTGGTAGGGCAGGATCTGCACAAGAGTGACGGAGGAGCCCAAACCGGCGCAAAAAGCGCCTGTGGCCCGGATGTTTTCTTCGGAATCGTTACAGCCCGGAATAACAGGGATCCTGATTTGCAGGGCCACTCCCTCTTCGGCCATTTTCCTGGCGTTTTCCAGAATTAATTCATTGGGAACCCCGGTTAAGAGCTGTGACTGTACAGTGTCCATATGTTTCAGGTCGTAGAGAACGAGATCCACGTAGTCCAGGACTTCCCTGTAATGCTCCCATTCGGCGTAGCCGCAGGTATCCAGGCAGACATGCAGCCCCCTGGCTTTACATTGTTGTAATAGGGCCTTCACAAATTTGTACTGCACCATTGGTTCACCGCCGGAAACCGTAACCCCGCCCTTTGATTTCCGGTAGTATAACCTGTCCCTGTCGATTATTCTCATTATTTCAGAAAGAGATGCGTCTCTTCCGGTAAGGTAGAGCGCCTTCGGCCAGCAAACCCTGGCACACCGGCCACAGTTGTCGCAGGCATCCCTGTTGAGTTCGATGACTTGAATTTCTTTTTTTTCAAACCTGGAATAGAACCTCCGGCCTTTGGTCAGAGCTCCCGTAGGGCATACTTCCAGGCATTTTCCGCAGCTGTCCACACCGATACATTTAATTTCAAACCAGGCTATTTCGTCCTCCATGGCCTGGGAATCCGGGCTGTGACACCACAAACACCTCAGGGGGCAGCCCTTTAGAAAAACCTCCGTTCTGATCCCTGGTCCGTCATGCACCGTGTATCTCTGGATATCAATAATTTTCCCTGTTTGCACGTTTTCCATTAACAGGCCTCCCGAATATTCAGGTATTCCCCAGCGGAAAAGATTCTAAGACGGAGACCGGCAGTACACCTCAAGGCCCGGCGGGCCTTAAAGTGTACTCCCCGCCGGCCGGCAGACGGCCGGCAGGGAGAAGGCGGCGGAGGATTGTTTTGAGCTCCGCCTAAATGCTTCGTCAACTAAGCCATTTCGGTGATTTCCGTTCTTTCAATAATGTCCTCCTGAAGGGCCGGGTCCAGTCCCACGAAGAGGGCGCTGTAACCCGCCACCCGTACCACCAGGCCCCTGTACTTATTCGGGTTTTTCTGGGCGTCCCGCAGGGTTTTCGAGCTCACGACGTTGAATTGAAGGTGTAATCCCTTATTGTCAAAGTAAGTCTTGATTGCCGAGATTAAATTTCTGGTGCCGCTCTCGCCTTCCACCGCGCTGGGGTGGAATTTCAGGTTGAGCAAAGTCCCGTTGGAGTTAATCAGGTGATCCACCGTTGCGGCGGAATTGAGTGTTGCCGTGGGGCCGTTTTTATCCTTGCCGTGCATGGGCGAAATCCCGTCAGCCAGCGCTTCGCCGGCCCTTCTCCCGTCTAAGGAGGCGCCCCGGCCGTAACCCATGGGGATGTTGGCCGATACCGGGTAGAGTCCCGGGCTGTATGGCCCCCTGGGTCCGGTGCACTCCTCGGTGAGCTTGCAATAGACGCCTGCCGCCCATCTGGCCAGTTCATCAACATAGGGGTCGTCGTTGCCGTAGCTGGGGGTAGTGGCAATAATCTCGCTGCGCAGCGCTTCCCTGCCTTCCCAGTTGGATTTCAACGCGCTCAAGAGTTCGGCTCCGCTGTATTTTTTGTCGTCAAATACAAATTTCTTGATGGCTGCCAGGGCGTCAGCCGTGTTGCTGACCCCCACTCCCGCGGTGCCCGTGGAATTGTACTTGGCGCCGCCGGCGCTCACGTCCACACCCCTCTTGACACAGGGCTCCATGCCGCAGGAAAGAAGCGGGAGCGGCGCCAGCTGCATGTGGGCCAGGTCGACAACGTTTGTAATTACAGCAAAATGATCCACAAAGTACTGGGTCTGCTTGACATAGGCCTCTTTAACCTCCTCGAAGGAGTTGAAGCTGGCCAGATCCCCCGTAGCCGGCCCCGCCTGCTCGCCGGTTAAGAGATTGACGCCGTTGTTGATGGCCAGTTCCAGACAAGCAGGCAGGCTGAAAAAGGGCGCGTCGCCGGTGCCCCCGGACCAGCCGTACTCAAAGCCCTGGCAGCCCGGCTCAACACAGCCTACAATGGCGTAATCCCGCGCGTCCGCCAGTTCCCTGCCCCTGTTCAACAAGGCCGGAATGATTACTTCATCATTGTAAAAGGCCGGCATCCCCAGGCCCTGCTTCTTCACTTCGATGGCCTTGACCCATAACTCATCCGGTGTGCCGTTCCAGATCCTGATCGAAAGGGAGGGCTGGTGCAGTTTGACGTTGGCAGTGGCGTCCAGGCAGATATAGGAGAGTTCGTTGGTTGCGTCCCGGCCGTCCCGGGTCTGGCCGCCCACACAGAGGTTCTGGAACATGGGATAGCCGCCGAAGGCCCTGGTGGCGCCGATGGGACGAATTTTGTTGATTTCCGAAAGTTTAATCCACAGACACTCTACTAACTCCTGGGCATATTCTTTTGTAATCTGTCCCCCCTGGATATCCTTTGCGTAATAGGGATACATGTACTGGTCGAACCTGCCCGGTGAAACGGAGTGGCCGCTGGATTCAAGCTGGATCAGCAACTGGAAGAACCAGAATGACTGGCAGGCTTCCCAGAAAGTCCTGGCTGGATTTTCCGGAACCCAATCGCAGTTCGCGGCAATATGCAGCAGTTCTGTTTTCCGGTATGGGTTTTTCTCAGCGGCAGCCATTTCCCGGGCCAGCTTCGCATACCTTTTGGCGAAGTCCGCCGCTGCGTCACAAACCATGACGATGGCGTTCCAGAAATGATACTTTTCAATGTCCCTGCCGTCCCTGGGTATTCCCAGCTGTTCCAGCTGCTCGAGGGCATCTTTTTTAACTCCAGCAAACCCCTTTTCCAGAATGGTCCTGTAATTAGGACTGTAGTGCCCCACGCCCGAGATGGCCACTTCCGGAATACCAAAGGTATATACTCCCGAAGTCTCGATGGCTTTTTTGGATTCTTCCGGGAGCATCTTCAGGATAATGTCGTTGACCTTCTTACCTTTCCAGTAATCATGAAGGCCTCTGAGGGTTTCTTTGGTTTCTTCGTCAATTAAAAACCTGTCCGCATCTCTTTTTTCAAAGGGTTCCTTTTCCATTTCTTCCAGGATCCAGTCGTAGGAAAACTCGGGGAAAATGGGCGCCGATCTTGCTACCCTGGCCTGGTTCCCGACGATCAATTCATCTTCAGCAATCCAGATGGTCATCTCGTTTAACAGCTTTTTAAGGGCTTTAGCCCTTCTGAGGATCATCGGTTCACCCTCTGTTTCCTGGTAAGACCTGGTGATAATTACTGCACGCTCCGCGTCTATGGCCGGAGGTGTAGCCAGGTACCTTTCCTGCAGCCTGTGGACCCGTTCTGTGATGCCGTTCACAAAATCATCTCCTTAATTAGTTTTTGTTTGTGAGACTTTCCAGGATAAAGTAGAATCATTTAGATCATAATCCGGTTATGCCTTTACCTTGAACCACAATAAAGTAAACCTGAATCCAGGATCATTTATGTACCAGGCCGGGATGCCGGCAACCCGGCCAGTTGTAGCGGGTTTTCTTTTATTCTAAATTGGGCTGCTCCAGCCGGGAAACTCTAAGGATTTGTGATTTGCGGCACTTGTTTATCAAAAAAAAAGTGCCAAATGTTGACCATTGGGCACAGGGATGAGTTTTTTTACTTTTTGCCATAATTTTGACCCTTTAATATCTATAAACACATTATCTATAAAACATATTATCTATAAAATATTATCTATAAAACATGCTTTCCTCTACCCTTTGGCCCGGGGCTAAAACCAGGAAATCCGGAGAATCCCAGGAACCTTGCAGCAGGCGTTCCAGACGGCCGGTGGAACCCCGCTCCACCATAAAATCCCACTGGAGTTGCCTGGCAGTTTCCCGTGCCAGAACCAGGGTTTCCTTAAGTCTTTCCCCGGAATCCAGGGTCTTGATGAAGGTAATTTGCCTGTAGTGACGGAACATGTTCTCAAAAACCCAGGCGCCGGTTTCCCGGCCGTATTTTTTGATTAATCGCCGGCGTTCCTGCAGTGGTGTCCGCCCGTAACGAACCCAGCTGGGAGAAAGAAAATAGCTGCCGGCCCGCTCCTCCCCGGACCCCCGGAGCAGCCCGATACAATCATGAAACCTGGGCAGGACAAGTTTTCCTCCGGGATTAAACAAACCAACGGTGGACCTGGAACAGAGCCCGTAGGCCAGAATGACATCACGGCCGCTGCCATCCTGCAGGAACCCCGCTGCAGGGCCTGGTTTAAAAGGGCCGGCGATTCATGTAAACCAATGGGGTAAAACTTGAGGATCAAGTCTTCGCAAGCCAGACTTTCGATCTCTTCTTTTAAGGACGCGCAGGCCAAACAAACTGGTCCGGACTGCTGTTTATAACCTGTACTCATCGTCTATTTTCCCGGCAGCGCCTGCCGGATTGCAGGCCAGCCTGCGGTATTCCCCGGGCGTAAGTCCTTTGTGTTTTTTGAATACCCGCGCAAAATACTTCACATCATGATAACCCACCTTTTCAGCTATGCCGGCTATGGAATCTTCCGGCCTGCTCAAAAATTGTTCGGCCTTGCGCATCCTTACCATGGTTACATATTCAATGAAATTCCTTCCGGTTTCAGTCTTGAAAATACGGCTGAGGTAACTGGGACTTAAGAAAAACTTGTGGACCACTGCTTCCAGGCTCAGCTCCTGATAATAAAAATCGTTTAGATATTGCTGGATTTGATTGATGATCCTGTTATTCTGCTGTTTCTTGCGTCCGGCCACAGCTTCAGCCATGGCGACAATTTTTTTACAGACCCAGGAAACCAGGAGTTCTTTGGTGTGATGGTGTTCCAGAGCCTGCCACCAGCAGGCGCCGAGGGGAATTTGAGACGCCCGGGAAGCAAGTACCAGCAGTTCAATTAAATGGTTTCGCATTTGATCAGGGTCGCCCCCCAGGGCTAGCTCTCCGGCAATGGTCCCGGTCAACTCCTTGACCTTCGGCACATCTCCCAGCTCGATTCTGGCCAGCAGTTCTTTTTCAAGATGAGCAGGATAGGAGCTTTCCAGTTTTAAACCGTCAATTCTGCTATAGGGAATAACCTGATTGGACCCGAGGGTCAGCCGGTGATTAATTGCCTTCCGGGCCTGACAGTAAGAGCGGTGCAGTTCCGCGGGTTCGGAACAGGCCTGGCCCACTCCCACCGTCAGGCTGGCCCAGCCCGTCTTTTCCGTCATCACCCGTAAATTTTCGGCAATTCTGAATAACTGTAAGTCAGGATCTTCTTCCAGGGGATCAGTGCAAACAAGGACAACAAATTCCAGACCCCCGGAAGGAGCCAGGAGTACGTCATGGGGTCCCAGCAGCCCTTGCACAAGATGGTAAACCTCGCCTAGAATCCGCTGGCTGCTTGCTTCCGTGCGGCCGCTCCCGTTAATATCCAGGCCGGCGCATAAGACCCCGCCGGGAAAGCGCTCAATCCCCAGGGCGCGGGCCCTTTCCAGAAGAACTTCGGAGTTTTCTTTACTTCCATGGATAATTTCCGAGAAAAAGTTCAAACGCAAAACCGGAATGGTATTCTCCAGCAATTCCTTGAGCCGTTTTTGCCCGGCAATTTCGTTTTGCTCACGTTCAATTTCAGCCAAAGCCTCGCTGATTACCCGGACCATTAAATCCGATTCCACAGGCTTGAGCAGGTAGGCGGCTGCTCCCAGTTGAACGGCTTTCTGGGCGTAGTGGAATTCATCGTGCGCCGAGATAATAATAACCCGGGCAGCCAGCCCGGCCTCCCGGATTTCCTCGATTACCTTAAGGCCGTCCAGGCCAGGCATGCGAATATCGATGAGGCACAGGTGAGGCTTTAAGCCTCTGATTAAATCCAGGGCTTCAAGCCCGTTCTCCGCCTCCTCAACCTGGTCAAACACTGGAAAATGCCGCTCCAGCAATTTTCTGATAAACATCCGCTCTATGCTCTCGTCGTCGGCTATAACTACCTTCAAAAAAATCACCTCCGGTAGCGGGAAACTAAGTTATTTAAGTTAGTTATTGACTTAGTTATTTAGTTAGTTATTAACTTAGTTATCAGGCTGGTTATTAAGTTAGTTATTAAGTTATTGGAGTGTGTTTCTGATCTGTAGACTTTAGGGCACGGTTTCGTCAAACCAGCCTGGGGAAAAAGAGCTGCACCTTGCAGCCTTTGCCGATGGTGCTTTTGATCTGCAGGGCGCAGTTTCCCCTGAAAAATGTCTGCATCCGTCTTTGAATATTGTAAAGCCCGAAACCCGTTGTATGTCCCTTGCCGCTGGGACGTTTCTCCAGGCTAAAAATTAAATCTATCTCATCCTGGCTCATGCCGATGCCGTTGTCCTCCACTTCGAAAACTATACCGCCGTCCTTATCGTAACCGCGGATAGAAATAACCCCCTTTTTCGTGGAAGGCTCAATCCCGTGCACTATGGCATTTTCCACGATGGGCTGGAGGGAAAGGCAGGGAACCCTGACCTCCAGGATCTCCTCCTGGACATCTATATTTACCTCAAGTTTACCGGCGAAACGGGTCTGCTGGATAAACAGGTAATCCTCAATTGTTCTCATTTCCTCTTCGATGGTCAAGGCATCTTTAGACCGCCGCAAGTTATAACGGAGGACCCGGGCGAGACTGTGCACCGTCTTTTCTGTGGTTTGCGCCCCTTCCAAAAAGGCCAGGCGGGCGATGGTATTTAAAGTATTGAAGAGAAAGTGGGGGTTGACCTGGGATTGCAGGGCAAGCAGTTCCGCTTTCCGCAGGGCCTTTTCCAGTTCCGTTTTGGCTTTCAGGGCCTGCAGCAGGGAATGCTGCTGCTCCTTGACCCTGGTTTCATTCTGATTGGCATAGGCCATCTTTACAACATATTCCCCCATTAACTTGAGCAGCCCGCGCGTGGATTCAACCTGCTCTTTGTCCAGAACTCTGGAGACCAGCCGGTGCATGTGCCAGGGCTGTTCATCCAGGTTTTCGGCAAGATAGAAGTGCCCGCAAAGGATGCTGCCGATCCGCTGGTTCTCGTAAATCAAGGGGGACGTCATTTCCACAAGCCCGGCAGGGCAAAAATAAGCGAAGGGTTCGGCTGCGGGGGGATTATTATTTAGCAAAGGTGTTTTTCCAAGCTGATTTAAGATGTTTTCTTTGCTCGGCCACCTGCAGCCCCGGCATTGCTCCAAAAACGCCTCCATTAACGAGGGAGGGCCGATATGCTGATTCCTTTCATCTAAAAAAACAACCCGCAAACCAGTTGCTTCAGTAAAATTATTGCTTAAATGTTCCAATTCGCCGTCATCCAGCCAGCTTCCCAGGGTCAGCTTCGAGGGGTTGAGGTTCTGCCGGACACGGAGTTCCTTTAAATCCCTGGCTAGAACCCTGGCTGCGCTGGCGGCATCCGGAAAATAATAGTCGGCTCCGATTTCTTTAGCAAAGGCCGCCGTAACAGGACTTCCACCCACGGCTATGAGAACCTTGTCCCGCAATCCTGCTTCTTTAATCACGTTAATGGTTTCAGCCATGCGGACCATGGTTACCGTCAGCAGCGCTGAGATACCCACAACCCTGGGTTCATAGCGTAAAATTGCCTCAACAAAGCGTTCGTGGGATACATCGACGCCAAGGTCGACAACCTTAAAACCGGCTCCCTTCAAAGTTAAGGCTAATAAATTTTTGCCAATATCATGGATGTCCCCTTCAACCGTGCCCAGGACGATGATATCCTGCTCCTCCTGCTCCACAGGCGAGCGAAACATGGGCTTGAGAATATCAATCCCCCACTGAATAGCCCTGGCCGAGATCAGCACGTCGGCTACAAAAAATGTATGACTGGAGAATTTTTGGGATACTGTTTCCATCGCCGGGAGAAGTACCTGATTCAGGAGTTCTTCGGGACTGTAACCGTCCCCCAGGGCTTTGAGGATGGCACTTTGAACATCTTCAAGCTTCCCTTTCAAGATGGTCTGGATAATTGCTTCCTGGTGCTGCAAGCCGGCACCTCCTTTTGCTTAAAGCGTTCGAGTGCTTAAAGCGCTCGAGAATTTTCCCGTGCTAAAAGGGATCTATAAGCATAACCTGAAGGGACACCACAAGAACCGTTCCTCTGGCGCGTCACAAGAAAAGTCCCTCTGTGGCGCATCACAAGAACCGCCCCTCTGGCACATCACAAGAAACGCCCTCTGGCACCTCAATGCGGAACTGCGAGCGGTTCCCTCGCCGGCTGAAAGGGCTTCTTCCGGCGCCTCTGGCACCTCAATGCGGAACTGCCAGTTGGTGCTGACCCCGGAAACGGAGTAAAAGGGATCTACAACCACAACCATAACCTGAAGACGCAGCTGTAAAAACCCCGGCTTGTGGCGTAATGATCCACCGCCCGGCCGCTGCAGTCCTTCTATTTTTCGAATGCTGCAGAAAAACCTCCCTGCGGCCAGGAGCCACATCAAATTGACCAGGACTCACACCCGTATTAGTTAATTATACTGAATGAAAGCAAACACCGCAAATTGACACCCGGAAACCTTGCCTCGCACAAAACGTACCATAACAAACGTACCATATGGAAAACATGCTCCACTAGTGTAATGGGTTAATCCAGGATTTTGGTATGGGAAATTAGTTTTGGGTGGGAAATCAGGGAAGGGATAGGTCCAAACATTGCTTTAAGCCGTTTTCCGGTCCGGGAGGTTGAAGCAGGAAAACAGGTCTTTCAAATAGAATGTTAGTGACTGTCCCAAATGTGACATGTCTTGCCCGGGTTCCGGTTTTGTTCGAGATCTGGTTTTATTAGATATCCAGTTTTGTTGGATATCCTGTTTTGCCCGGGATCCGGTTTTTTTCGGGATCCGTTTTTGTTCGAGATCTAAAATCCCAGTGTGGCAGGTGGAGAAATGTTCCAAAATAGTTTGAGAGCAGCCCTGCTGGCTGCAGCCGTCGCCTCCACGGCCTTCGGCATCTATCGCGGCGAGGTGCCTGAGGTTTTGCTTAAAGCCATCAATCTATGTCTGGAGTGTATCGGTATTGGTTGATCTTAAGCGAAAGCTGGTTCAACTTATTTCTGCCGTGACCTTAAACAGCTATGCCGGAGGTTTTATCCAGGGTACCATCTACAGGGGACCCCTTAAGCAGGTTTGCGTTCCAGTGCTGAACTGCTACTCCTGCCCCGGCGCCGTTACTTCCTGCCCCGTGGGCTCCCTCCAGGCCCTGGCTTCCGGCCTTGCTTTTAATTTTTCCTTTTACGTGGCGGGGATTATCGCCATGAACGGTATGCTGGCAGGACGTTTTTCCTGCGGCTGGCTGTGCCCCTTCGGCCTGATCCAGGATTTATTGTACCGTATTCCCTTTGTCAAGTTCTGCCTGCCCCTCTGGACCCGGTATATCAAATACCTGGTAGCAGGTTTCTTTGTCCTTCTGCTGCCCGCCTTCGCCGTGGACGCTTTCGGCCTGGGCTCGCCTTATTTCTGCAAGTGGCTCTGCCCGGCGGGAACGCTGGAGGCCGCCATCCCCCTGGCCCTCCTGGATCCCGGCATCCGCGGCGCCCTGGGAGCGCTTTTTACCTGGCGGCTAACCTGGCTTTTGCTGATCCTGATCTTTTGCCTGGCGGTCCGGCGGGCCTTTTGCCGGGTCTTCTGCCCGCTGGGAGCCATTCTGTCCCTGTTCAACCGCATCAGTTTTTTCACCATCAGACGTAATGAGCAGCTTTGCCGGCATTGCGGACATTGTAACGAAGTATGTTATCTGGGGCCGGCCTCCGGCCCGGAACTGAACCACCTGGAATGCATCCGCTGTCTAAAATGCGTGAAGAGCTGTCCCGCGGGGGCGCTCAGCTGGAATTTACAAGGAAGGAATAAAGAGGAGGGTGTCTTTTATGGCTGAGAAACAAAACCTGAGTGTAGGAAAAAACATGAGAGTCTGGATTATACTTGCACTTGGCTTGCTTGTACTGGGAACAGCCCTTTTGTCCGGCTGCCGGGGAGAAAAAAGCAATCCGGAGCCGGCGAACCAACAACCGGAAAGTTCCATAGCCGCCGGCCAGACAGCCGGGGCCGGAGACCCGGCACCGCAGGATCCGGCGCTGCAGAATTCTGCAGCCCCTGCCGCCCCGCAAGAAGAACCGGCTGCAGCTCAAAGTCAATTATCCCCGGAAGCGGCGAACCCGGGGCAGCAAGACACCACCCCGGTTCCGGTTTCCAGGGACGTGACTCCTGTACCGCAATCCAGCCCACCGGCAGCACCGGAGGATGAGAATAAGCCGTCTGGGAACGGGCCGGCGGCCGGCGCAGCTCCGGCGGAGGAAAAAACCTACTCCTTTAAAGCCGGTGATTACTTCCCACCCTTTTCCCTGTCCGGCCTGAACGGGAATACATATAACTCTGATGCACTCTTTGCCGCAAACAAGATTACCCTGCTCAACTTCTGGGCAACCTTCTGCGGCCCCTGCATCAGGGAGATGCCCGCCCTGGAACAGCTTTATCAACAATATGCCGAACAGGGACTGGGGGTAACCGGAATCGTCCTGGACAGCCGGAAGGCGGATACTGCCAGGACCATGGCCGCCAAACTGGGTACCACTTACCCTCACCTGCTGGACAACGGCAGTTTTATCCGGTATATTTACTCTGTACCCCAGACCTTCCTGGTTGACCGGGAAGGAAAGATCCTGAGCACCGCAATCGGCGCCCGGACACTGGAACAGTTCACGCAAATGATCCAGTCCCATATCTAACTGTTGTGTCAGGATGACAGAAGTGTGACAGAAGGGGTTGATAAAGGTGACAGGGGATGGTTTCTCCTGTCACTTCTTTATTAATGTATAGGACCTGTTTAAATAATTCAACGATTAGAATAGCAACAGCCTGACTAAAACCAGACAAAGCTCCGGTTAGGCGAAGCTTTTTACAGTGCAGTTTTCGTGACAGGCATCAGCCAGGTTAGCCGGTGTCCACTGCATCTCGCAAAAGATCCCGTTATCTGCGAGAATTCGAAACCCAAGCCTTTCATAAAGGGAGCGGATGGGATTGTCATACCAGGCCACACTTATTTGCACCGGCCTGCCCAGCTCAGAGGCTTCCTGTAAGACATTTTCGAGCAGGCCGCTCCCGATCCCTTTACCTCTATGTTCAGGCAGCAGGGTGATGGCCAGAATACGGTACTCATGCTTCCCACGTAGCAAAAAGAAGCGGCCAACGGGTTCCCCTTCCAGTAAGATGATGCTGAACTCCGCATCGGGGTAATTGCCCAGCAGCGATTCACATTCACATTGGAACTGCTGCCGGAGAAAACCCTCCTTCTCCTCCTCGCTGAGGCCGGTTAACCATCCCTGACCGGGGCGACTGCCGGCGAAAAGACGGAAGATGAATCCTTCATCCCCTGATTGAACAGGTCGTAATGTAACCCGCTGCTCATCCATAACGCTGGGTACACACCTTGTTAACCTCCGCCTCCGATTATAAGCCTTAACCATAAAATCCTGTTTAACCTCCCTTTAATCCTGGTGTCCAAGGCGGCAGGGAACAGTTCCCTTTACCCTTGACGCCTTGTTCTTGACACCCTCTACTTATTTAATCTTTAAAATTATATCTTTAAAAATCCGCTTTTCATTCGGCATGGCTTTCCTTACATTAAACTATGCCCCCACACAGCGGATAATAAGCAAAAACCGGAACCTTTCGGTTATTTATTATCGATATATTCATAAACTACTTTCTTCGCATATCCCAACATTTCCTACAAAAATAATTAACAAATTTCAGAAATTTATTGATAAATTTTTGACACCTCCCACGTAAGAAGTCAGATGTCTGAAGTCAGAAGTCGGAAAATCCCATTCCGGTTTCGGCAGGTAAAGCCAGTAGCCGTCGTTTGAGATGTGAGATGTGAGAGGTTAGAGGTGAGAAGAAATCAAAAAACCTCCGGCATCCTTGCTCAAATAATAACAAAGGACACACCGTAAACTGATGTGTCCTTAAAATTATTCTGGCGGCGTTTTCAGAAGTCAGAAATCAGAAGTCGGAAGTCAGAAAATCTTAACCCGTTCCGGCACTCTCTGTATTGTTAAATAGAAAAAGCCCCACGGGTTAACCGTGAAGCTTTTAAAATTATTCTGGCGGCGACCTACTCTCCCAGG
>JAKPTB010000143.1 GCA_029555205.1 Bacillota bacterium | reverse complement strand
TTGATCCCGTTTCCGATCACTTTAATTTTATCGTTCCCGCCCAGGTGGGACCTGCAAGAAGCGGCCAGTTTATGACTTACGTTCACAACTGCATCGGCTCCCTGCAGCACCTCCAGAACGGCCTTGCGGCACCTGCTGTTCCGGAACACCGTATCCTGCAGGTCCCGCCCGTGAATGGTAACAACCAGGGGTTTTTTTAGAATACGGCTGAAGAGCAGTCCCGCATACCCGTCCGGCAGGGCTGTGTGGGCATGGATCAGCTCAAAGGGCCAGACACGGGTGATTTCCTTGATCATATTTTTTGTGGCCTGGTAATAAAACCAGCCGCTGCAGGCAAAAAGCAGGTTTCTGGGCAAGAGCAGGTAACGCGGGTGAAAGACCTGGATTGTCCCGTCATCCACCACTCCCGGAATTTCGTTATAGCCCCTCCATTTTTTAGTAAAAAAACGGAAGGGGGCAGGGGCGGCAGGAACGGGGGAAACTACTTTGACCTGGCACCCCAACCGGGTCAGGCTGGAAACCTGGGCTTTTACAAAACCGCCCCGCAGGGGATTGTGCTTATTCGGATAAAGATTGGACAGGCACAGGACTCTCAAGATTCTCTCCCTCTTCAGTTGTCTGAATGGCGTTGTTGCTGCTGCAGTACAGATTTATAGCGCAAAGGGCGAAGCCGAAAAAAATCCACATTACCCTGCTGTAGGCCAGACTGCTGGAACTGACCGCTGCAATTGGAAAGCCCGCCAGGCCCACCAGGGCGCTTTCGGCCACTACTTTCAATACACCCGGTCCCGCCCGTACAGCTACAGGGTACAATTGAACCAGAAGCCTGCCGGTAAAAACGACATACAGGACAAAAATAAAGATACCGTAGTTAACCAGGATTTCCAGCCACCAGTTGTGCATGGCCAGAATCTGGAACGTTTCCGTTCTGTACACCTTCATATGTTCTTCAGCGTTCCCGGCGCCTACCCCCAGCAAAGAATGCTTATGCAGTTCCTGAAAGGCGTTACGGGACAGGATCATCCTGGCCGAGTTCTCCCCGGCAACATGTTCAAGGGATACCAGATGGTGCCGGGCAATCCTGAATTGCCGCTTAAGCTGGTAGGCAAGGGCGGGATGTGTACTTGCCAGCACAGGATAAAGGACAGCCAGAGCTGCTGCCATTACCAGGACGTTCCGGAAGGCCTTCCACTTCCCCTGAATCAGGTAAATAATTACGGCAGCAACCAGGCTCAAGGCCACAGCGACTAAATTAGCCCTGGACCCCGAATTAATAATCAGAAATATCCCCGTGCCGGCACAGGCCAGTAAGCCAAGCCCGGGCAGCAGGGTCTTCAGCCTGATCAAAAGATACTTAGCTGAAATGAACAGGAAAGGCAGATATAAAGCCAGGTAGGTGGCCATGTCATTTTGATTTTTAAAGACACCCCGGGGCGCTTTCGAGATCGAGCCTGCATCCGGGATTAGTCCAGCTGTTTTCAGGTGCAGGCCTGTTTTGTATTCCCAGATTCCCACACCCATAATGATTAAAAGAATTGCCACCAGGATGTAAAGGGGTGCTTTCAGGTCCTCTTCCTTGTGCATGTAAAAAACAGTAAAGCCAATCAAGCTCAGCCCGGAAAAAAGGTACCAGAGGTTCCTGAGCCCGTCCGGGAAGTTACCGGCCCAGAGCAGGGAGAACACGGCCCAGGCCAGCCAGACCAGGAAAAATACGTAAAATGGCTTTATTTCACGGTTTATTTCAAGGGTCATTTTCCGGAAAGCGAGAAAAAAGCAAAACAGCGCCAGGTGCAGACAAAAGAGTATTTTAAAAGCAAATATTCCCGGGTAAGCATCCAGGGCCAGCAGCGGGCCGAAAAAGGCTGTCACCAGAGTGGCCAGCCAGAGCCGCTTCATGAAGATCATAATTTTCTCCCGGCTCATTTCATCTATTTTCGTCCTGGCTTTCGCAAACAACCCAGCCTCGACCTCACCTTCTTTTTAATCTGTTCAATTTCACCGGCTGAAAGCAGTTTTGTCCCGGCAGCAAGCCCCGCGAAAATCAAAAGGTAGAGGAAACTGTTTACTACCAGGGAAATAAACCAGTTGTCAATTATGGCCCTGCCCACCAGGGGTACGAGCCCGGCCGCCAGGGATACCGCCAGGATGTGCATTGTAACTTTCCATGGATACACATCTTTAAAGGAACAGTTTATAACAGAGCAAATTTTGCCAAGCTGGAGAAAGGTCATGAAATAAATGGCGGTGACTGTGGCCAGGGCTGCTCCCCAGACACCCCACAGCCGGATCATGGCTATGTTTAAGACTACGGAGATGATTACGGTATAAACAGAGTAGTACATAATTACCCTGGAAAGCCCCGCCGCCAGCAATATGGAGCCGAAAGTGGTAACCCGGATCGGCAGGGTCAGCAGGTAGATTTGAAAAATACCCGCGCTTTCCAGGTATTTTTCGGAATACAAAAGGACCAGGAACTCCCTGGCGAAGATAAAAAGGAAAACCATCACCGGCAAAATAATCAGGGAGACTTTGCGAATGGAGCGGTGCCAGAGCGCCAGCATTTGCTGATATTCTCCCCGGTTGTACAGCACAACCAGTTCCGGCATCAGGACCGACATTACGGCCGCGTTCAGGATTCTGGCCAGGGGCAGTTCCATCGCTCCGTTGGCGTAGATTGCATATTCCCGGGAAGTGAAATACCCGGAGATGATCAGCTTGTCGATTTGGCGGCTGAAAGCTCCCACCACTGAAGACAGGCCGATGGGTACGGTGAACTTGAGCTGTTCCAGGATATTCTGCTTTTTCAAATCCAGCGGCACAGCTCTAAAGGGACGGTAAATCAATAGCGAAAGGACGCTGAATTCCAGAACATAATAGAGCAACAGGGCTGTAAAAATATTTTTCAAGGAAGGCTGGATAGCTACGGAAATAGCGATTACGCCGAACCTGACCAGGGTTGCCGAAGTCAGGATGCCTGCCGCGACGACGGCTTTTTTCAGGCAAATGTACAGGTTGTGGTAGTAAGACGTCGGCATGGTTAAAAGCGGGACCAGGGAAAATATTTTAATTACCTGACCAAGGGCCGGGTTATTGAACCTGGAGCCGAAAAAATCAGCTCCCGCATACAAAAATACCGCGAACAGAAAACCAAGGATGAAGAGCCCGGAATAGGTTTGAAAAATAAAAGTTTTTTGTTGTCCGGGCTCAAATCTTGGTACAAAATAGTTGACGCTGGTGGCTATCCCGAGGGTGAACAAAGGGATCAAGGTGTAATATAAAAGCCATACCTGCCTGTAGGTCCCGTAATCCTCCATTGTGAGCAGACGGGCCAGGATCATCCCCAGGACCAGGAGGGTAAAGGCGTCCGCTGCCTTGGCAGCCGTTAATAAAAAGGCCTGGTAGCTGAGACTGTTCTTCATAGCAACTCAATTGCCCAGAAGTGTTTTCACAATCAGCCGGACAGTCTCTTCGGAAAGATCCGGACCCAGGGGAAGGGCCAGGGTTTCCCGGGAAGCTCTTTCCGCCTCCGGCAGGTCGCCGGTCCGGTAGCCAAGCCCTTTGTAGACCTCTTGCAGGTGAAGGGGCAGAGGATAGTAAACGCCGCTGCCGATGCCCGCCCCGGAAAGGCGCGCTTTTAATTGATCCCTTTGCGGGGAGCGCACCACGTAAAGGTGGTAAACACTTTCATTCCATGGTTCTACATGGGGTGTGACAATGCCGCTGCCGCTCAGAAGGCGGTCGTAAAGTGCCGCCCGGGCTTGCCGCTGCCTGTTCCAGCGGTCCAGGTGCTTTAGTTTAACCCTCAGGACGGCGGCCTGGATTTCGTCCAGCCTGCTGTTGTAACCGTGGATAGAATGATGATACCGGGTACGGCTTCCGTGCACCCTTAACAGCCTGAGCCTGGCTGCGATTTCAATGTCATTTGTAACCACCATTCCCCCGTCGCCATAACCGCCCAGATTTTTGGTGGGATAGAAGCTGAAGCAGGCGGTATGTCCCAGGGAGCCGGCCCTGTGGCCTTTGTAACGGGCTCCGATGGCCTGGCAGGCATCCTCGATTATTGCCAGCCGGTACTCCCGGGCGAGCTCCAGAAGGGGGTCCAGGTCCGCCATCTGGCCGAAAAGGTGCACCGGGATAATAGCCCTGGTGCGGGGTGTAATCCTTTTGGCAGCCTGGTCTGGGTCCAGATTATAGGTCAACGGATCAATATCTGCAAAGACCGGGGTAGCCCCAACTTTTGAAATAACCTCGGCTGTAGAAAAAAAGGTGTAGGGAGTTGTAATGACCTCGTCACCGGGCCCGATGCCCAGGGCACTTAATGACAGCAAAAGCGCGTCCGTCCCGCTGGCCACCCCGATTCCGTGTTTGACTCCGCATAATTCAGCCACGGCAGACTCCAGGGCTGCTACGTTCCGGCCTAAAATGTATTCCCCGCTTTCCAGCACAGAGTTTATTGCTGCCAGAACCTCATCTTTAATTGATTTATATTGTGTCTTCAGATCTATTAACGGTATAGACAACCCACTACCCCCTGCCTAAATCTTAATAACCTTTGCTTTCCCCTCCAGGAGCCTCCCGGTGGCGTTGCGCGCGTCCACCAGCACCTGGGCATGATTAAGGATCATTTCATAATCAAAGCAACTGTGGTCAGTTGCAATCACCACACAATCAGACCGGGCAATTTCCTCTTCTGTCAGCTGGACACTTTTTAAAACCCGGGTTGGAGACAGGGTAACTGTAGGGATATAGGGATCATGGTAGGATACTTCTACTCCTTCACCGGCCAGGAGCGACATGATTTTGACGGCAGGTGATTCACGGCTGTCATTAATGTCCTTTTTATAAGCAGCCCCCAAAACAAGCACCCGGGCGTCACGTATGCTTTTCTTATTCTGGTTTAAAGCCTGCCGCACTTTTTCGGCGACAAAGTAGGAGGCTTTGATATTAACCTGAACGGCAATATCAATTAAATTGGAATAAAAATCATATTCCCTGGCCTTCCACGATAAATAATAGGGATCCACCGGGATACAGTGGCCTCCCACCCCGGGACCGGGATAAAAGGTTTGAAAGCCGAAGGGCTTGGTGCTTGCCGCCTCTACGATTTCCCAGACATCCAGCCCCATGCGGTCGCAGATGAACATTAATTCGTTAACCAGAGCAATATTCACAGCCCGGTAAGTATTCTCGAAAACTTTGATCATTTCCGCAGCTGCCGGTGAGGAAACCGGGACTACCTCGCTTATGGCCTGAGCGTAAAAATGACAGGCTAGCTCAAGGCAGGAGGGTGTTACGCCGCCTACGATTTTGGAAATATTTTTGGTCTTGAAACGCTTGTTCCCCGGGTCGACTCTTTCCGGTGAATAAGCCAGGAAAAAATCCTCTCCAACCTTAAACCCCTTTGCTTCCAGGAGAGGCAGGATAACCTCCTGGGTGGTCCCGGGATAAGTGGTACTTTCCAGGGTTAACAACTGGCCTTTATGGAGGTGGCCGGCAATCTGGGTTGTAGCGGCAACGATCTGGGAAATATCGGGGTCGCGGGTGGGGGTAAGCGGAGTGGGTACGCAAATGATCATGATGTCGGCATTGTCCAGGCAATCAAAACTGGAAGTAGCCGAAAGCCTGCCCTGCTCAACCAGTTTCCGCAATTCTTCCCCCTCAACGTCGGGGATGTAGCTTTTACCCGCATTGACAAGTTTGACGCGTTCCTCACATTTTTCTATGCCTGTAACATGAAAACCCACATTTCCTTTTTCTACGGCCAGGGGCAGGCCCACATAACCCAGACCCACAACAACAATATTTGCCTGGCGGGTTTCGATTTTTCTCTTCAATTCCTCCATAGGACTGCCAGCTTGCATACTCTTATTTTCCCTCCACTAAGGTCAGGCTGTCGGCATGGCCGAAACCAGGTATAAGTTTTTGAAGCAGTTCCAGTGCTGTCAACTCGTTCAAACTATAACCGGGTAAATCCATGTAATTAATGAGCTCTTTTACTGCCGGCGAGGGGGTCTCCTCCGGCCGGCTGACCAGGATCCTCTCGTGGACGGTTTTGTCTACCCGCTCGTCTTCCGTAAAAAGTTCCTCGAAGAGTTTCTCCCCGGGCCTGACTCCGGTATATACAATGGGAATGTCGAGGTCCGGACGAAAACCCGACAACATAATCAGATCCCTGGCCAGGTCGGCGATCCTTACAGGCTCGCCCATATCCAACAGGAAAATCTCCCCTCCTCTGGCCAGGGCGCCGGCCTGAATGACCAGCTGGGCAGCCTCGGATACGGTCATGAAGTACCTTACCATCTCCGGATCTGTTACGGTGACAGGCCCCCCGCGGGCTATCTGTTTTTTAAACAGGGGCACGACACTGCCTCTGCTGCCGAGCACGTTGCCGAAGCGTACTGCGGAGTACCTAGTGTCAGAATTCCGGTTAAACTCCTGGACGATCATTTCCGCCGCTCTCTTTGTGGCGCCCATAACACTCTTCGGCTTAACAGCCTTGTCGGTGGAGATCAGGATGAAAACGCCGGTCTTAACTGTTTTAGCCGCCCGGGCCACATTCAGTGTACCGATAACATTATTGACGAAAGCTTCATAGGGGGTTTTTTCCATGAGCGGCACATGTTTATGGGCAGCCGCATGGAATACCACGTCCGGACAATAGTGGGAAAAAATATGCTCAATCCGGTACCGGTCCCTGACATCCGCTATGGCAATTTCCCGGCTGACGCCGGGGTAACGGCTTTCCAGAGCCAGGTTGGCCTCATACACGCTGTTCTCGCC
This sequence comes from Bacillota bacterium, assembly GCA_029555205.1. GTDB lineage: Bacteria > Bacillota > Desulfotomaculia > Desulfotomaculales > Pelotomaculaceae > DTU098. The sequence goes on along the minus strand of JAKPTB010000143.1, from coordinate 57,723 downwards.
GCGGCCCAGAAGTACCACCAGGCGCGGTCCGAAAGAAGCTGCCTGGATACAGAGTTCAGACCCCACCGAGCCTCCGGCGCCGGTTACCAGAACCACCCTTCCGCTTAAATAGCCGGCTATATCCCGTAAATTAACCCTGACCGGCTCACGCTGCAGCAGGTCTTCTACCTCTACATCCCGGATCTGCCCCAGATTTATGTTCCCACTGATATAACTGAACACGCTGGGGGTAATCTTGAGCCTGGCCGGCGTATGGCTGCTGATGTTTACCAGTTCCCGGAGCTCCCTGCTGGATGCCGAAGGGATGGCAATAATAATTTCTTCCACAGCGTGCCTTTCCACAAGGGCTGGTATATCCTCCCGTTTTCCCAAAACAGGCAGGCCGTACATTTTCATATTTTGTTTGAACTCGCTGTCATCAACAAAACCCACCGGGGCAAGATCTGTTTCATTATCCTGAATGGCTCTGGCTACCAGAGCTCCCGCCCCTCCGGCGCCCACAATCAAAACAGGTTTTTTGCGCTGCCGGAGAAGCCTGAAATTGTCCAGATCGCGCATAAGCCGCCAGCAGAATCTTGAACCACCCACGAAAAACAACATCAAAAGCCAGCTAATTAAAAATATACCGCCGGGTAAATAAGCTTTAAAAAAAATCAGGTTAAAGCAGAACTGGAGAAAACCTGTTAAAGTTACAGCCTTGATTATGGCATAAAGCTCCTTCGCTCCAGCATATTCCCAGATTCTGTTATAGAGACCGAAAAAATAAAACGAAGACAGGGAGCCTGCCGCTGTAACTACGGCAAAAGCTCCAATCCTGGCCTGACCGCTCAGGAGGCTGACTTTGGAAACGAGCAGGACGGCGGACACTGTTGCCGCATTGACCAGCAGCACGTCCAGGGCCATCAGCAACAGCATTCTAATCTTCCGGGTCATCTGTACCTGTCACTTTCAGGATAATTTTTTTTTAAAGTTTAAAGACATCCCATTTTTTCCTTGATGCCTGGCATTTGTCATAAAACTAAGCGATCTCCTCCGAAAAGCACAAATAGTTCCTGGTTTCGCAAAACCGTCCCGGCCGGCCATTTTCATCTTTTTTATCCTTAATCTGCCGGAGCAGTTATTTACCCTGCCGGCCCAAAATGGTTCGGTTATATATAAACAATTCTTGCAGAACCAAAAAGAGTATGATTAACTCTCGTGTTAGACTATTCACCTCAGCCCCTTTCGGTGACGGCTGAAATGGATAATTTATCCGCAAACTTCATTAATTACCCTTGAAGCAAGGCATGGCAAAAATACAATTCCTGACATAAACTATCATAATTGGTAAAGACAATTAATTAGTTTGTCTACGGAGGTTGTGGGTATGATTATCTCAGTTGTCGGAATGGGTTATGTAGGACTTGTTACAGGGGCCTGCCTGGCATCCTTTGGGCACAAAGTTTTTTGTTATGACCGGGATTCTGCAAAAATTGAAAGCCTTAAAAAAAAGATTGTGCCGGTTTATGAAAAAGGATTGAAAGAGCTCGTTGAGGTTAATGTTGACAGCGGTCAACTCCTCTTCACCTGCTCTCCCCATCCGGCTTATCAAATTTCCGATGTGATTATTATTGCTGTCGGCACCCCTGCCCTGAAAACCGGGGAACCGGATCTCAGCAGTTTTTTTTCAGCGGCCAGGCAAATCGGAGAATCCCTTGATCCAGAAAGATTCACGGTTGTTGTCACCAAGTCCACAGTACCTGTCGGAACCTGGAGTAAGCTGACCTCCATCCTCAGCAGCCAAAAGGGCGGGCAAAGCCACTTTGGTGTAGTCAGCAACCCTGAATTTTTGCGGGAAGGAAACGCCCTTTGGGACACTGTCTACCCCGGCAGGATTGTCCTCGGGGCCCGCTGTCAGCGTTCTGTTAAAATTATCAGGGATCTTTACAGGCCTATCATTGAACAAACCTTCGGAAACTTGCCCGGTATCCCTCCCAGGCCCGGTCAGTTGAAAAAGGTTGAATTAATCATCACAACACCCGTAAACGCAGAAATGATCAAATATGCAGCCAATGCTTTCCTGGCCACAAAAATCAGCTTTATCAACGAAATTGCCAATATCTGCGAGCGGGTAGGCGGGGATGTAACCGTTATTTCCAGGGGAATCGGCCTGGACCCCAGGATTGGCCCGGAGTTTTTAAATGCAGGCATCGGTTGGGGCGGGAGTTGTTTCGGTAAAGATCTTGCATCCATACTTCATACAGCAGGAAATTATGGTTATTTCCCGCAAATAATTGACGCAGCGGTTCAGGTGAACACCCGGCAGCGGCAAAAAATAGTTCAGGACCTGGAGGAATTGCTTGGGGATCTGGGAGGGCGGACCATCGGGATCCTGGGCCTTTCTTTTAAACCCAATACAAATGATTTAAGGGATGCCCCGAGTCTGGAAATTATCTCCGGCCTGCTTGAAAAAGGGGCCGTGGTTAAGGTATATGATCCGGCAGCGATGGATGAATGCAAAAGGCAGCATCCTGAGCTGAGTGTCACATATGAGCACAGTGCCTTAAAAGCAGCAAATAATGCTGACGCTCTAATTATTGTCACGGAATGGAAGGAATTCAGGAATCTCGATTATAATCAGCTTAAAGGCGTCATGAAGCAAGCTGTAATTGTTGACGGCAGAAATATCCTTGATCCCCGGATGCTAAGAAAAGAAGGTTTTATTTATAAAGGCATCGGCAGACCGGATAGATAGTCAATAAACTGTTGTTTTCGTTGTTATTGTATATTTATTGAAAGGACAGCCAACAATAATAAAAAAACCTGGAGGATGAGTTATGCCAGAAAATGTAACAGTATATACCACACCAACCTGACCCCATTGTACCCACGTGAAGGAGTTTCTTTCACAGAAGGGGGTAAAATACAGGGAACTTAATGTTGCTGAAAATAATGACGCGCGCAGCGAAATGATCAGAAAAACCGGCCGAATGGCTGTACCCACAATAACGGTGGGTGAACAGGTCGTCGTAGGATTTGATCGGAACCAACTGGAAAGACTGCTTACCTGAAAGAGGTCCACCGGAGTTGTGGACCTCTCTGAATTGTTGACCTCTCTGATTGAGTTAAAGCTTGTGGCTTGATTGCCCGGCCGGCTTATCTTAAATTTAAAGGGAAAGGGAGTTTTAAGCTTCCCGTTCTTGCTAGAATTGTTAAATCTCTATTATTCATCTATTCTAAATAAACTTACAATTGCGAATATCTTGTGATGGGTTGCGCAAATTAGGATATTGTATACAATATAATCAGGGGATCCAAATAATTATAAGGAGGGGAAAATGAATGGTGTGGTTTGATATTTTTTTAGGGACAATGCTTGCCTACCTTTGTGTGTACGTTATTGCATGTTACCATATTTATATTAAACCCAAGAATGAGAGCGCCGGCAACAACTCCCGCCCAATACATTATTATACAACATACTGCTCGCCCACATTCTTACTACCTCCTGTCAAAACTTCAAGACTATAATAAAGCACTAAAAGCACAAAATTATTTGAAAATTTGATTGATAAATGCTAACTCTTAAAGCAACCCTTACTTAGGGTTGCTATTTTATTAAATCTATTAATTCTTAAATAATTAATAGAATTAACACAAAATTATAAAATCTTTGTATTTTTATGAACAAAATGTTTTTTTATGTTAGTAATATTATTATAATTAGTGTGTATCTCTAAAATAACTGCTAATCTACGATGGAATATTAGTATTATTTAGTTAGATTAGACAATATTTACAAAAAATAATATGTCTAATGGCTCATTAAGATCTGTTAAAAATTATGAAAATTTAGATAGTTTAGATACTTATTAATTTACTCTTTGTAAGATCGATGATATATATGATCAATAATTGCATCCCGCAGAATTTTCGATGATAGTTGTAATTTCTTGTAATTTTAAGGCAAGGTCAGTAATGATTAAATATTATCGTTGCTACTGAAAATTAAGAGTTGACCGGGAGGTGAGTTGAAAAGCTTGTTTTAATTTATATAAATACTGCATCGTTTTTTATTCCCCTATTTCCCCAAACAGTACATGATTAGGAGGCAGGAAATGAAAAAGAAAAACTGGATAATGTTTTTGTGCGTTGTTTTAGCAGGATTAATGATCATGTCCCTGACAGGCTGCGGAAAAGACTCGTCAGCAGGCGGGGGAGATGTGTTGAAAATTAAGTTTACGCATGTTGTGGCCGAAGCCACCCCAAAGGGGAAAGCTGTCACAAAGTTTAAGGAACTTGTTGAACAGAATTCCAACGGAAAAATTGAAGTTCTTGTTTTCCCGGCATCCCAGCTGTACGGCGATAAAGAGGAACTGGAGCAGTTAAAGGCCAACAATGTTCAGTTTATCGCTCCTTCCGTCACCAAACTGGTGGGTTTTGAACCGGCTTTCCAAATTGTGGACATGCCCTTCCTGTTTAAAGACGACCAGGCCGCCTATGATTTTTACGATGGTCCCGCGGGGCAGAAACTGATGCATTCCCTTGAGTCCCAGGGCATGCTCGGCCTGGCATGGTGGCCCAACGGCGCCAAACACTTCACTAATTCCAAGCGGCCCCTGAAAACTCCGGAAGATTTTCGAGGCTTAAAATTCCGGACCCAGAGCGGCGGCGTTCTGGACGCCCAGTTCAGGGCTCTGGGAGCCGGTTCCCAGACCCTGGCCTTTGCGGAAGTTTTTACCGGTCTCAATAACAAAACCGTAGACGGACAGGAGAATACCTTTAATAATATCGACACCCAGAACTACCAGGATGTTCAGAAATATATGACGGTTTCCAACCACGGACGCCTGGATTACGTAGTTCTCACCAATACCACCTTCTGGAATTCCCTTACTCCGGAAAATAAAAAGATTATCGAGGAAGCCATGAAGGAAGCCACTCTCTATGAACGCCAGCTGGCGGAAGAAGAAAACCAGAAAAGCTTTGAAGAATTAAAAGCCAGCGGCAAAATGGAAATTTATACTCTGACGGAAGAGGACAGGGAGAAATTTGTAGCAGCCATGAAGCCGGTCTATGATGAGTACACCGACAAGATTGGCGCAGAATATATCGAAGCAGCTAAGAGTTGCAATAAGTAGCGCACATTTCAGGGGACGTCTTTCCCGGGTGTGCCGGAACGTCCCCTTTCTCTTTATTAGGCCCTGATTTGTCAAAGGATTAGGAAGGTGGAAAACAAATGGAACGTTTGAAACGGGCCTACGCGGCGTTTGAAGATTACTTGTCGGGTAGTTTGCTCTTTATCGGACTTTGTATGATCATGTTGAATGTTGTAATGCGCTATTTCTGGGGCCGCCCCCAGTCTTTGCTTGATGAGTTTTCACTTTATTTTATCATCTGGGGGCTTCTCGTGGGCTTTTGCGTGGCCCTGCGGGACAATCACCACATCAAGGTGGATATGCTTTATAACATCCTGCCCCTGCGGGTCAAATGGGTGGTCAGTATCTTCTCCAACACCCTGGGGCTTGCCTTCTGCATTTTTTATACTTACTACGGCTATAAACTGGTTGAATCCTATATAAACTCGGGTCAGCGCTCCTCAGACAGCCAGTTTCCCCTCTGGATCGTGAACCTGATCTTACCTGTCAGCGGATTGCTGTTCTCCATCAGGTTTATTGATAAACTCTATCAAATTCTGAGAAATGGCGGCCGCCAATGGATGGAAGAAATGGAAAAAGGAGGTGGCCATACCGGTGGAGACAGTACTGCTTTTTAGTATTTTCATCGTTCTATTTCTCTTAAATGTCCCCATCGCCATCTCTCTGGCTATAGCTGCCATTACTATTCTGGCCTTGACCAGCGATTTCAGCCTCTATATGATTGTCCAGAGAATGTTCGCCTCCCTGTTGTCGCCTCCCCTTCTAGCCATTCCCGCCTTTGTCTTTGCAGGTGTGGCCATGTCCCGGGGCGGCATTGCCAAATACCTGATTGAAGCCCTGCGTTCCTGGTTCGGGCACCTGCCCGGCGGCCTGGCCGTTGTGACCATTATGGCCTGTGCGATTTTTGCGGCCATTTCCGGCTCCAGCCCGGCTACAGCCGCCGCCATCGGCGCTATTATGCTGCCTGCCATGATCGAGGGAGGCTACCCCAAGCGCTACGCCATGGGACTTGTAGCAGCTTCCGGCACGCTGGGCATTCTCATCCCGCCCAGTGTGACCATGGTTATCTACGGTGTCGTAACCGAGGAAAATATTGGCAAGCTGTTCATGGGCGGTGTTATCCCCGGTATCATACTGGCGAGTATTTTAATTATCAGCGCCGTATTAATTGCCAAAAGGAAAAATTACGGCCGCCTGCCCAAGGCATCCTGGGATGAGCGCTGGCGCAAATCCTTGAAAGCCCTGCCGGGGGCCTTCCTGCCCGTCTTCATCCTGGGCAGCATTTACATGGGTATCGTCACACCCACCGAGGCCGCAGTACTCTCCGTCTTTTATACCATTATCGTTTCGATGTTTGTTTACAGGGAATTGAAGCTGCGGGACATGAGAGAAGTATTTCGCAATTCCATCAACATCTCCTCCATGATCTTCCTGATCATTGCTGCAGCTATGGTTTTTGCCATGTACCTTACGGTGAACCAGGTGCCCATGGAGGCCGCCCGCTGGATCGCGGAAAACAACCTGAACAAGTACATGTTTTTCCTGGCCACAAACCTGATGTTCTTCATCATGGGCACATTCCTGGAAGCTGTTGCCATTACCCTGATCACCATGCCTATTCTGTTGCCCATGCTTAATGTCCTCGGCATCGACCTGATCCACTTCGCCGTTGTTATGACGGTAAACATGGAACTGGCCATGATTACGCCGCCCGTGGGCTTGAACCTCTTTGTGGTGACCGCCATGGCCAAGTCCAGGCTGGAGGAAGTAATCAAGGGGGTTCTCCCTTTTATCCTGATTATGATTCTAGTTTTATTGTTACTGGTCTACGTTCCGGATCTTTCCCTCTACATTCCGAGGGTTCTCATGGATTAAGCAAAGAACGGCAGATCCACCTGAAACCAGGTGGATCTTTTTTTTAAACGGCTGGCCTGCCGGGTTTTATTGGATTTAAGCGCCGGAATGAAGAAGTTAAAGGCTCAACGTCCGATATATTTGTTTAGTCCAGCTCCAGGATATCCTCCATGATTTCGTGTGATTTCGGGTGCCTTGTGATTTCGGGTGCCTGACACCAACTTATCAACTCACAGCACAGGTGCCTTATCAGCACAGGTGCCTGACACCAACTTATCAACTTATGGTATGGTGGCCTGGTAGCCTGGCCCAGGGTCTCTGAGGCGGCACCGGCAGAAGGTTGTAAATGTCTCTTTTCAGGATAAACTTCCAGAGTTATGTTTGCTTAGTCCAGCTCCAGGATAGCCTCCATGATTTCCCTGAAAACAGGCGCTGCTGCCGCACTGCCGCCGGCTTCCCCTTCGCTTAAGACGGCCGCCACATAGCGGGGATTAGCCCGGGGGGCGTACCCGGCGAACCAGGCGTTTACCGAAAGACTGTTGTCGCCTACCTGGGCAGTCCCGGTCTTTCCCGCACTGCCGAAAACAGGCACCAGGGCCTCCTGCCCGGTGCCCTCCTCCACAGCCATTTCCAGCAGCTTGCCCAGCTTTTCCGCAGTTTCTGAAGAAATAACCCTTTGACCCGGGTCGTCAGGCAGCATCTGCACGGTATCCCCGCTGCTCTTACATATTTCCTGCACCAGACGGGGCTGCCGGTAGAACCCGCCTGAAACAACCGTATTGATCAGCGAAGCAACCTGTACTGGTGTAACCAGCACAGGCCCCTGGCCGATGCAGCTGTTTACAAGGTTGTAGGGCGCCTCAATTTGTTTCAAGTCTTGCCGGGAATCCCGCGGCGCCGGGTAGCCCAGAACGGACTGGTTGTCCAGGCCAAACAACCCGGCGTAGTCAATTACCTTCTGTGCCCCCAGTTGCAATCCTATTCTGGCGAAAACGGGGTTACAGGATTCCGCAAAAGCCTGAGCAAAACTTATTGCGCCGTGTCCTTCCGGCTTCCAGCACCGCAGCAGCGTTTCTCCTGCGCCACGGCAGGTAAACTGGCTGTCAAAGTCTGCTACACCCTCTTCCAGGGCTGCGGCGGTAATGACAACTTTAAATACCGAGCCGGGCTGGTAGAGGGCTGTACAGTGGTCAAGAAAACAGTTTTCCTCACCTGCGGCGTCCAGGTAGTCTTCCGGACGGGCTGGATGGTATGCGGGCCGGCTGGCCATGGCCAGGATATCTCCCGAGCCGGCCTCCATGATCACCACAGCCCCTCTGTCTACGCTCTGGTCCATTATTTCTTCGACAATCTTCTGGATCCGGGCGTCGATGGTAAGGACCAGATCACGCCTGGCGTGATCCTCTGTCTGCTCTTCGACAATAAACCCCGGCCCCCCCAGCAGCCTGCCTGCCGCATCGGTGTACACCCGGACTGCCCTTCGGGGCAGGGATCCTTTTAGGACATCTTCATAGTACTTTTCCAGCCCTGTTTTGCCCACCAGATCATCATAATGGTAAACCTTATTATTCCTTCCGGACAAATCCGTGAACTCCTCAGGGGAAGAGATTTTTCCCAGGTGTCCGATGACCTGTGCTGCCAGTTGCTGTTCGCCGTAGCGAAACTGCACCGGGAGCGCCATTACACCGGTCCAGCCTCTGTTCTGAATGGCTGCGGCTTGTCCGGGCGTGAGTTTATAGGGCAGCAGGCAGGGTTCTCCGTTAAAAAAGGTGTTCAGCTTGTCCTGTTCCACCCCCAGGATCCCGGCCAGTTGCCGGCTGACCTCGTCCCTGTTCCCGACAGCCGCCGGAAACAATACGACCCTCTCCTCCGTCCGTTCACCGGTAAGGGGGACCCTGTTGCGGTCCAGGATCCGGCCTCTGGGTGTATTCTCCAGGGAAACCCAGCGGCTGCCCTGCTCCAGGGCCAGGCAGGCGTAAAGATCCCCGTCCCTGTACTGAATGAGAAAAAGCTGGGATACCAGTCCCAGAAAGCAGGCAAAAAAAATTAAAAAAAGATAGACCAGCCTTTTTTGTCTTAAATAGTCCATGAAGATCAACCCGGTATTAAGACATATATTTTTAGGATGGCCTTTAAGCTCAAGTTTTATACTCTTTTGCGGAGGATGGAATAGGGGGGAGCGGGCTTTGCCAGGGGCAGCCGGAGCATTTGCCGGGGATGCGGCGCGGACTCCACGGGGCAGCCCTCCTGATCATAGAGATGCTCAATCCTTTGCCTGAAATTTTTGCCGGCTGGGACCAGTATTTCCATCTCATCGCCCAGGGCAAAATTGTTGCGCTGTTCCACCAGAGCCATCCCGGAGGCCTGATCATAATTCCTGATGATTGCTGCAAAGCTGTGACTTCGCCTGTAGATCTCACCGGCGTAGTGCTGCCCTGAAGGACCAGGGTTGCCGAAAAGAAATCCTTTGGTGTATTCACGGTGGCTCACCTTACTGATCTCCTCAAGCCAGGCAGGGTCGAGGCGGTAATTGTCCGGGTCCTTCCGGTAGGCGTTCAGGGCTTCCCTGTAGCTTTTAACCACTGTAGCCACATAATGGGCGCTTTTCATCCTTCCCTCGATCTTAAAGCTGTTGACACCCGCCCGGACCAGTTCCGGAATGTGTTCAATCAGGCAGAGATCCCGGGAGCCCAGAATATACGAACCCCGGTCATCTTCCTCGAGGGGCAGGTACTGGCCGGGTCTTTTTTCTTCAACCAGCCTGTAGCGCCAGCGGCAGGATTGGGCGCAGTCACCCTGGTTGGCGTCCCGGCCGGCAAGATAGGAGCTCAGGAGGCAGCGCCCGGAATAAGCAATACACATGGCGCCGTGAACGAAAACTTCCAAATCCAGCTCCACCCGCTCTTTTATTTCCCTGATTTCTTCCAGGGAGAGCTCCCGGGCCAGCACAATCCTGGAGACACCAAGCTTCTTCCAGAAGCGCGCCGCGGCCCAGTTTGTGGTATTGGCCTGGGTGCTGAGGTGGATGGCCAGTTCCGGATACATTTGCCTGACCAGGTCTATAATCCCCGGGTCGGAAAGGATAACCCCGTCCACCCCTGCAGAATAAATCGACTGCAGGTATTCCGGGAGAGTCACAAGGTCCCTGTTATGGGCAAATATATTGACTGTCACATAGACCCTGGCGCCCCTTTGATGAGCAAACCGGATCCCTTCGGCCATTTCATTAACATCAAAGTTACCGGCCCCGGCCCGCAGGCTGAAATGCCGCCCACCGAGGTAGACGGCATCGGCGCCGTAGGTTACGGCAACCTTCAATTTTTCCAGATTTCCGGCCGGTGCCAGTAGTTCAGGAATCACTGCTGATACCTCTCCTTGTTGGCCTCATGCTCGGCATAGTTCGTGGCAAAAGCGTGGGAACCGTCGTGCTTGGCCACGTAATAAAGGTAAGCTGTTTCGGCCGGTTCCACAGCAGCCAGGAGGGAAGCACGCCCCGGCATGGCAATGGGCCCCGGCGGCAACCCGTTGTTTTTGTATGTGTTATAGGGAGAATCCACTTCCAGATCTTTATAATATATTTGCGGCTTATTGGTGCCCAGGGCGTACTGGACGGTGGCGTCAATCTGCAGCAGCATGGATTTTTCCATGCGGTTATGGATAACTCCCGAGATGAGCGGCCTCTCTTCATCAATCCTGGCTTCCCGTTCCACCAGGGAGGCCAGGGTAACGGCTTCGTGCAGGGTGAGTCCGGCTTTTTCCGCCCTGGCGGGGTAATCGAGCTCTTCCATCTCCCGGTCAAAGCGCTTCAGCATATCATCAATAAGAAAGCGAACACTGTTACCCCTGGTAACCCGGTAGGTGTCCGGGAAGAGATACCCTTCCAGGCGTTTCTCTCCCTTGGGCCGTTCCTCTATAAACTTGTAGGGAAAATCTTCCCGGGCGGCCACAGCGAAGAATTCTTCCCTGTCCGCCAGACCCTTTGCTTCCAGCAACTCTGCAACCTGGGTCAGGGTATAGCCTTCCGGAATGGTGATAGTTTCAGCAGCAAGCCGACCGTCCACCAGTTCATTCAGTATTTCAGGGGTGGACAGTCCGTTGTTGAGCAGGTATTCACCCGCCTTAAGGCTGCCGTCAAGGTTTTTCCATCTGGCATAAAGGACAAATACAAAGGGACTGTGGATTAATTCATGGTCCTTTAAGAGTTGGCCTACCTGAGTGGCTGTGGACTGCTGGGGAACAACCACCACGATGTCTCTGGCCTTGTTTTTTGATGTAACCGGGGAAAGAGCTAGAAGAACATAGAGCGCCCCCAGACAGGCCAGCCCCAATATTATTAATAAAACATTTAAGTGCCGGGCAGGTTGTTTTTCACCCCGCCACCTCCACTTTTTTTGATTAAAAGAGAAGCTCATAGCACATTTGAATCAGGCGCCCGGAAGGGTTTGCGGCGCATTTGCCGGAATTCCCGGGACCGCAGCCCCTTCCCCTGCCCTGCAGTTCCCTCCAATCCAGGCCTGCCTCTTCCGCCGGCTCAGTTGCCGTCGGCGCATAATAATTGCTGCCGGGAAGGGGTAAACCTGTGTTAATCTGCGCTGTTGCCTGTATTGCTGCCCGTTGAAAATTAGCTATCATTGTCCGTAACGGCGCCGGCAGGCTGTCCGTCCTGTTCCGGAGCGGAAGACCCGCCCAGGTTGTCCGGGGCAGGAATAACCGTCTCAAGTGTTCCCGGAGCAGGCGTGGAAGGAGCAATTTGGGGCAGGTCCTGTTCCATGGAACCTACGGCAATTACTTTATTCACCGGATTGTAATAACTGGATGGAAGAGCTTCCTTCTTTTCCACCACTCCGTTCTTCTTGACAATCCTCTCTGCTGCTATCTTAAATCCCTTGGAACCCTCTTGTTTAACCACCTCTTCACCGAGGGGAAGGTTCGGGTCAGTTTCATAAACAATCTGAGGTTCTATCTCTTCCGTGACCCGGGTATTGATGGTGACATCCCTTTTATAATCTGTGTTGCCGTAAATTTTCACCGTCAACTGACTGCCGCTTACGTAGGTTTTAAAGTACAGGTAACTGTCCGTATTGTTGCGGAAGATCAGGTCAACTGTATCGTAAACCACTGTGGCGTCACGTCCAATGGGAACATAGCTGACGGGCAGGGAGTGACATGTTCTTTTCACAATATCCAGGTTTGCCAGAAGAACTGCATTATAAAGGGTTGTGGAGACCTGGCAGACCCCTCCCCCCAGGCCGTCAACAAACTCGTTGTTTACAATCACGGGCGCGTTTTTATAGCCGGCCTCGGAACTGCGGGGACCCACTACTTTATTGAAAGAAACCTCGTGCCCGGGCAAAACCAGCATTTCATCGAAGGCCTTTGCTGCTACGCTGACGTTGTATGTCCGGCTGGTCTTGCTGGAATCAAATCTTGTTGTATAACTGCCAAGTAATCCTTTAACGTTCATAGATTCCAGGAAAGCAGTGGTTCTGGCAGGTGCCCGGGTTACTGTAACCAGAGTCACCTCCGGGTTTTTGCCGCTGCTCAGAACTGCGGCCAGATCTTTCTCCAGCAGGTCAAAATCCACATCCACTCCATCTTTACCGGATATGATCGAAACGGTATCGTTCCGGTTGATGGAAAAGGCAGCGTCCCTGGGCTCAACGAGAATATCTGCGCACAGCTCTCTTACCCGCTGCGCCAGTTTGTCCCTGTCAAATTCTATTACGGGCAGCAAGGAGAGCCCGGTCTTATTAAACTTTCTCCTTTCCTGCCAGCGCTGATACAGGGAACCATGCCTGCCTGCAATCAAGGCGGCATCCATAACAGCATCTTCTTTCAGATCAAAACCAGTTTCATTTAAAAGGAGTTGCCAGCTTTTGTCTTCATAACGCAGAGTGACCCTTGTTCCCCGGAGATTCTTTTCCAGTTCCAGGAGCCTTTCAGTACCTTCCGTCCTGTTCAGCCCGCCCAGTTTGACACCCAGTACTTCAACTCCGGGCAGGACCTTTTCCGATGCTGAAGAAAAGAAGCCGGAAGTAAAAAAGAACATAAGCACAATAACAGCTGCAGCTAAGATGATGCTGATTGTTATCCGTGCGGCTTTCACAGACATGCCCGACACACCTCAATCATAAAAAAAGCCGGATTGGGGCAACCCCGCAACCAGCTTATTTTTTTTCTAAAGTCACTCTAGTTCTTCCTCGGCAAGCATTTCTTCCCAGGCGTCGGCAACCTTTTCCCACTCATCATCGTCCTCAATGTCAATAAGAAGCTCATTTCCGTCTTCGTCCTGGCTGAATTTGAGAATAATAGCCTCGTCGCTTTCTTCCTCCACCGGCAGCAGGATAGCATATTCGGATTGATCGACACTTATTATATCAACGACCGTAAAGTCATGTTCTACTCCATCCTCATCTACCAGAGTGATAATTTCATCCTGTTCGGTCAATACTTTCACCTCTTCCAGAGTTTATAGCTCATTTTATATTAAATTTTTCCACATGTCAAGGAAACTGTGGCTATTACTGCTATTCAAAGCGCTCTTCTTTTTTATCCTTAGAGGCCAGGGCATCGAGATAACCCTGCAGGATCAAAACCGCAGCCACTTTATCAACGACTTTGCGACGCCTGCTTCTGCTTAGATCGGCCTCAAGCAATACTCTCTCCGCAGCCAGGGTAGTCAGCCGTTCATCATACATTTCCACAGGCAGGCCCAGTCTTTTTGACAGCAAGCCGGCGAACTGTTTTGCTTTTTTGGCTAATGGACTTAAACTTCCGTCCATGTTTCTGGGCATACCTACAATTATTCTCTCCACTTCATACTGGCGCACAATGGTTTGAATGCTGGCAATGCTGTTTTCCAGGGAACCACTGACTGGAATCACCTGCAGTCCCTGGGCGGTCCAGCCCAGGGGGTCGCTCAGGGCTACCCCGATTCTTTTTTCTCCCAGATCCAGACCCATGAAGCGCAATTTAAATCACCTTTATGCAGAAATTTGGGCAAACAGAACCGCAATAGCCGCAGAGGGTGCAATGCTGACTGTCCACCACGGCCCTGCCTCCGGACAGGCTTAAGGCGGCGGAGCGGCAGCGCAGGATGCATTTCCCGCAGCCGGTGCACCAGTTTTCCAGATGCAGACGCCTTGGAAGGCGCCTTACGGCAGACTTAATTTGCTCCGGTACCCGCTGGCCACTGAAAAGGCGTGTATTGTATGCCACTTCTTCCTGGGTCCTCATCCCCACAGCTACCGAGGCGAATTCGGGAATGCCAAGAATAAAATCAAAAGCTTCCTCCGTCCGTTCAAGGAGGTTCCCGCCACCCAGGGCCTTCATGGCGTAAAGTCCCTTGCCGGCCTTTGCAGCTGTTTTGATTGCCTTTAACATATCCTCCAGCGTTCCCCCTCTAATGCCGATCCCGGCGATATTGATCAGGGGGTGGATCACATCGATTTCAGGAATTGAGGCGGCGCCCAGGACACCTTCTACATGGTGGGTTGAAATACCGATAGCCCGGACAGTGCCTTGCTCTTTAGCCTTGATCAGGTATTCGATGGCTTCCCAGTGTCCCTTGATGGTTAAGATCGATTCCTGTTCGTGAAGCATAAAGATATCTATATAATCCCTGCCCAGTTCTTTTAGCGCCTTTTCCACGCTCTCGCGCATACCTTCATAGGTATAGGCATAGCATTTTGAAGCGATTATAACATCCCGTTCAAAGCCCTGGATGGCCTGTCTGATATATTTGTAAGTGTCGTAAAGCTCTGCTGTATCAATAAAATTAACCCCTGACTCCAGGGCACTCCGGATAACCCCTGCTCCTTCAGCCAGGGGCAAATTAGCCTGGAGTGAACCAATGGTCAGCGCCCCGAAACAAAGGCGTGATACCTCCATTTTGGTTTCTCCAAGAAGCCGGTAAAGCAAAGAATCCATCTCCTTGCCCGTTACATCCGTTTAATTATTATTTTTTATTTAAATAGTTTTTGACCAGTTCCTCCAGTAAATCGTCCCTTTCCAGGCGGCGAATCAGGCTGCGGGCATTTCCGTGACTGGTTATATAAGCAGGGTCACCCGATAAAAGGTACCCTACAAGCTGATTAATCGGATTGTAACCTTTTTCCTTTAAGGCTGCATATACCTGATGTAAAATGTCGCGGGCCTGGTTTACTTCTTCGGCCTGAACGCTAAACATCATGGTTTTTTCCGAATCTTCCCAGGACATTTTGGTAACCTCCTTCCTGTCAAATTACAATGAAAAGTGTATTATTAACAACTTTTTAAAGCTCAAAGAAAACCTGGCTTGAAGATCTTCCCTGTTATAATTTCATTCTATCATTAGTTTATAGTTTTTGCTAAATCTTTATATATTCTTCAGTGGAATTTCTTTTCCTGCCCGGCTACTGTCACAAACCTGATTAAAAGATATTGAGCGATAATTAAAAGATATTGAGTGATTCCTTTAAGTAATATATAATAATTACTAATTCCAGGGAAAGGTGAACTATAAATGAACTTCAGGAAAGCTAAAATTACCGATGTAGAAGCAATTCACGCTCTGATTACTTACTATGCGGAAAAGGGTCTAATGCTGGCCCGTCCCCGGACCTTGCTTTATGAAAGCCTGCGGGAGTTTACCATTGCCTGTGACGGGGAAAGGGTTATCGCAGCCGGTTCGCTGCACATTATCTGGGAAGACCTTGCCGAAATCAGGGCGCTGGCTGTAGCGCCGGAGTATGCCAGACAGGGTGTGGGCCGGCAGCTGGTCAACATGTTTCTGGAAGAAGCGCGGGAACTGGCCATACCCCAGGTCTTCGTGCTTACCTACCAGCAAAAGTTTTTCGAAAAGTGCGGCTTTAAAGTTATAAGCAAGGAATCACTGCCTCAAAAAGTATGGAAGGAATGCGTCAATTGCCCCAAATTCCCCAATTGTGAAGAAATTGCCATGATCTATGCTCCCCCGGCGACTACGGGATAAACCCGGGATGATTTTTTGTGTATGTTTCCGGTGACATGATAATGGTATTTTAGGTACTTTTGCTTAGTATTTCCTTAAAACAGACTCCTCTAACCCGAAAGTTAATCAAACAAGTAAAAAACCCGGTTATCCGGGTTTTTTTAGCTATTTCAGCTGACTTTCAACAACCCCGAGGGCCTGCTCGAGGGCCTCATCCAGACGGGACAGGTCTTTACCCCCTGCTTGCGCCAGATCAGGCCGGCCTCCACCGCCACCACCTACTACAGCGGCCAGTTCCTTGACCAGTTTACCGGCATGAAGCCCCTTATTCAATAAGTCCCTGGTTACAGCCGCAACCAGATTGACTTTTTCACCTGCTGCGTTGCCGCTGCCAAGCACGATTACCCCTGATCCGATTTTGTCTCTTAAGAGATCGACCATCCCCCGCAGGCTGTCCATGTCGGGCGCCACAGTCCGTCCCGCAAGAACTTTAACTCCCCTTACAGTTTTTACACGGTCAAGCAGGTCGTTGACCTGGTACCTGGCCAGCCGGGCTTGAAGGGCTTCGCTCTCGGCCTCCAGGTCTTTAATGCTCTTCAACAGGCTTTCCACGCGTTGCATAATTTCGTGTGGCGCCGCTTTTACCAGACGGGCAATTCCGGCCAGTTGCTCTTCCCTGGCCTCGATATAGCTCAGGGCGCCCTCTCCGGTGACTGCCTCAACCCGGCGAAGTCCGGCCCCTACACTGCTCTCTCCGGTCAACTTTAACAAACCAATCTCTGAAGTGGAACGCAAATGCGTTCCCCCGCATAACTCCAGGCTGAAATCTCCCATTTTCACAACCCTGACCCGCTCTCCGTACTTTTCACCGAAAAGGGCTGCGGCGCCCATGGAACGGGCTTCTGCCAGGGAGGTTTCGAGAACGTCCACCGTCAGGTTGGCCATCACGGCGCGGTTGACAGTGTTTTCAATTTTCTTTAATTCATCCTGGGTAACTGCGGCATAATGGGTGAAGTCAAAGCGCAGCCGTTCAGGTTCAACCAGGGAACCGGCCTGGTTAACATGATCGCCCAAAACTTCCTTCAGAGCCCTGTGCAGCAGGTGAGTGGCCGAGTGGTTCCGGCAGGTCGCCAGCCTTCTGCGGCGGTCAACCTGCGCCAGTACCGGCTCATACTCTTTTACTACACCTTTTACCACTTTGCCCCGGTGAACGAATAGGTTCTCTACAGGTTTGAAAACTTCCTCGATTTCTATACTTAACCCGGGCCCCGTAATTTGACCGCGGTCGCTTACCTGACCTCCCGATTCAGCGTAAAATGGGGTAACGTCCAGAACCAGTTCCACTTCTGCCCCTGCAGCAGCAGATTCTACTTTCTTGCCGTTCTGAAATAAACCAAGGACAATAGCATTTGCTTCCAGGGAATCGTAGCCTACAAAGGTGGTTTCTCCCTTTGCTTCACGGATTTCCCTGAAAAGGGCATCCCGCTCAGAGATATATTCAACCTCCTGCCGGGCGCTCCTGGCCCTTTTCCTTTGATCTTCCATGGCCTCTTTAAAAGCGTCCACATCAACGGACAGCCCTTGCTCAGATGCCATTTCCTGGGTCAGTTCCAGTGGAAAACCATAGGTATCGTAGAGTCTGAAAGCATCAACTCCCGGGATAGTTAAACTGCCGGCTTTTTTTGTATCCATTATGATCCGGTTTAACATTTCCGTACCCTGGCTTAAGGTTTCTCCAAAGCGCTCTTCCTCGCTCCTGATCACCCTGAGTACGTGATCCCGGCGTTCAACAAGTTCAGGGTAGGTATGGCCCATCTGCCGGATTACAGCTCCGGCAACTTTGTCTAAAAAGAGTTCCTGAATGCCCAGGAGCCTGCCGAAACGAACTGCCCGCCTGAGCAGGCGCCGGATAACGTAACCCCTGCCTTCGTTGGAGGGAAGGGCTCCGTCTGTAATAGCAAAGGTAATTGCCCGGGAGTGGTCGGCAATCACCTTTAAAGCGACATCAACCTTTTCCTCCCTTCCGTAGACCAGACCGAAAAGACCAGCTGTAAAATCCATTATTTCCCTTAAGAGGTCGGTGTCGAAGTTGGAGGAGACGCCCTGCATTACTGACGCCACCCGTTCCAGGCCAAACCCCGTATCAATACCCTTTTGCTCCAGGGGCGTGTAGTTGCCCTGTTCATCTTTAAAAAACTGGATAAAGACAAGGTTCCAGATTTCAAGATAGCGGTCACAATCGCAACCAACCTTGCAATCGGGCGAGCCGCAGCCTCTTTCCGCACCAAGATCCACGTATATTTCCGAACAGGGGCCGCAAGGACCCACACCAATCTCCCAGAAGTTTGTATCCTTACCCATCCTGACAATGCGCTCAGCCGGAACCTTGACGACATTGTGCCAGATTTCGTAAGCTTCGTCGTCATCCAGATAGATTGTAACCCAGAGCTTGTCCGCCGGAAGTTTAAGGTGTTCCGTGACGTACTCCCAGGCCCAGGGTATGGCGGATTCTTTAAAATAATCGCCGAAGGAAAAATTGCCGAGCATTTCGAAAAAAGTATGGTGTCTGGCAGTTCTGCCCACAGATTCGATATCCGGTGTGCGGATGCATTTCTGACAGGTTGTAACCCTGTTGAACTCAGGCTTGGCCGCTCCGGTAAAAAATGGTTTGAAGGGTACCATACCCGCTGCTGTCCAAAGAATACTGGGGTCGTTTAAGGGAATCAGGGAAGCGCTTGGCAGTCTTTTGTGTCCCTTGCTTTCGAAAAACTTTAAAAAACTCTCTCTAATTTCATTACCGGTCATCAAGATTAATAACCTCCTGTAGAAATAACTGGGAAAAGCGCAATTCATCAACACCGGTTAAACCCAGCTCTGCCAAACTAACTTGCGCTTCCTGGCAGCAGAACTGCAACGCTGTTTTGTCCTTTTGAACTGCAATCAAAAAACCTTTCCTCCTTAAAGAAATTCTTTACGGGACGGAAAGGCTCCTCCAAGGCGCCACCCCGGTAAAGGTCAAAGCAAATAAGTATCATCATTTTACTGCATTATTCGTCTAATATGCGTTTTAAGTAACCCTTGTTTACAAATTGTTGTTATTTTTGCGCTATAATTATACAAAATATCCCTCTTCTGTGTCAAGAATACCCTCTTTTAATTATCAGCAGCCTTAATTCTATAGATGAAATACTTAATTATAACTTTTAGTATAGCTGAAACCGGAACTGCCAGGAGCATTCCCACCAGTCCATACAACTCTCCTCCGATTAAAAGGCTGACAATAACAACTAATGGATGCAGGCCAACTTTATCTCCCAGGATCTTGGGGGAAATAATGCTCCCTTCCAACTGGTGGATGATAATAAAGGCAAGGACTACTTTTAAGGCCAGCCATTTTGACCCCAGTACGGCCAGGCTAACTGCGGGAATTGCCCCGATGACAGGACCGAAATAGGGGATTAATTCGGTCAGACCTGCAAAAATACCGAGCATAAGCGCAAAATCTACACCCAGCAAGGCCATGGCCAGAGTAGTCAAGCCCCCAACAATTGCAGCTACCAGAAGGTAGCCCCTGGTGTAACTGGTTAAGATCTGGTTTATCTCCTGAAATAGTTGAACAATATCCTCCCTTCTTTCTGCCGGTATGATTAAGACAGCTTTGCGATGGATGTTTTCGATATCTTTAAGAAAGTAAAAAGCCAGGACCGGGGCCAGAATAATTTTAAAGATATAACCAACCATCCCAATCAAAGTGGCAACGGCACCCCTGACTAATTGGAGCATGTTATCTTCAAACCAGGAGACCCTTTCATCAATCACCTGCCTGACGCTTTCGCCAACTCCGAGATTATTTAAGCGCACCTGGATAAAGTGGAGCATTTCATAGAATTGTTCAGTATAGAGGGGAATCGTTTCCTCCAGGCCGTGCAGCTGATTGACTATCCGCGGCACTCCATACATAAAGATACCGGCAACTACAAAAAAAAGTGCGAGGTAGGCAATCAGGATGGCCAATACCCTTGGAGTGCCTCTTTTTTCAATGGCAAATACCAGGGGGTAGATCAGGTAGATAATCAAAACCGCCAGAATAAAGGAAATAAACAACCCCCGCAGCAGGTATAGAACATACAGGCTAATTGTCAAAAGGATTAATGAGAATAACAGCGAAAATAACAGCCGCCCTTTTTTCTGCTCAGTCCACCAGGCTATCCTGCACACCACCAAGGAAAAAGTGAGGAGATTGTTCTCCCCACTTTAATGTGTCCTATTTAATCAGGTTGTTAACTGTTTTCGAGACTCTCCGCATCATCCTGTCGGCCCGGTTTCTACCCCTGGCTGTGGATCCCAGGATGCTTTTTTTTCCCTGCCTTTGTATTCCACCCGCTGCCATCATGCTCACAGCAGCCCCTAGAATACTACCGGCGATCACGCCTCTCCAAAATGTCCTGCGCACGCTAAGGTCACCCCCGTCCATCTCAAAGTAAGAACTCGTTTTGCGGGTCAAAAGCCACAAGACTTCCATCCTCGGCAACCTCGTAAATCTGAACCCCTTCTTTGTTAATCCTGTATTCAACGCAGCAGTCCCAGCAGTAAAACTGGTCAATACCTACCTTCCCGGTAGCTTTACCGCCACAGATCGGGCATCTCAAATATTCCGCCCCCCAGTGAATCAATGATAAATCCCAATAACTGGCTGATTATTCGGCCTTTAAGAGCTATTATGCCCACTCTCAAAAAAAAAATTCAATCAGAAATAAAACCAATTTTTAAAGGGTAGTCATTTAAGATAGAAAACACAAAAATAAGATCTACGTAGAACATAAAACTAAGAAGGAAACGTTAAGGAAAACCATTTCAGTTTTTACCTGAGCACCTGAATAAAACTAATGAGCTTTCTAAAAAAAACGCTGCTATTATTACTGTTTAATGCGGGCTGTTTACAGCCCGGCGGGGCAGTTTTGCCAGCTTAGAGATCCATGTTGTTTAGGGTTTCCTCAATGGTTGCACCGCCGGCCAGGTAATCTCCCAGGTAAAATACAACAGACTGCCCCGGGGTAATGGAGCGCTGAGGCCTTAAAAAACAGACTTGCAAAGTATTCCCGTCCATAGCTTTCAAAATAGCTTTGGACGGGCGGCCGTTGTAGCGTACCTGTGCTTCTACCTCAATTGGTCCCGGCAGTTTTTCAAAGAGGATCAGATTGGGTTCTTCTGCTCTTAAACATTTTCCCCAAATAGCTTTTTCCGGGCCCAGGGTAATGGTGTTGTTTTCAGCATCGATCCGGACCACGTAAAGACGCTCCCCTGCCGCCAGATTTAAACCCCTGCGCTGGCCTATTGTGTAAAATGGTATTCCTCTGTGGGTTCCAATAATTTCACCTTGCATATCTAAAAACGGCCCGGGCTGGTAATTGATTGCCTTTTCCCGCAGGTAATCCTGGTAGCTGCCCTGCGTAATAAAACACAGGTCCTGGCTTTCAGCTTTACCTGCAACCTGCAGACCGAAGTCGGCCGCCATTTTCCGTACCTGTTCTTTAGTGTATTCACCCAGAGGCATCAAAGTATGGGCAATCTGATCCTGGGTCAGGCGGTACAGGACATAGGTCTGGTCTTTTTTGCGGTCAACCGGGCGCCGGATTGCGTAACGGCCGTAGCGGTCGCTGAAACCCACCCGGGCATAATGACCGGTAGCCAGGTAATCAGCTCCCAGTTCAAGGGTTTTTGTCAAAAGTGCTCCGAACTTTACATACCGGTTACAGGCAATACAGGGGTTGGGTGTACGCCCGCCAAGGTATTCCGAAGTAAAATAGCGGACTACCTTTTCCTCGAAGATATCCTGGAAGTCCAGTACATAATGGAGAATACCCAGTTGCCCGGCAACCCGCCGGGCATCTTCAACCGGATCCGGGGCAGGACATCCGCCGTTTTCCCCTTTTGTCAGGGCCGTTTCCGGCTTCCGGAATTGCATCGTGACCCCCATCACTTCATAACCCTGTTCTAATAAAATAGCGGCGGTAACAGAACTATCCACCCCGCCGCTCATAGCCACAACTACCCTTTTCTTGGCTCCCACCGGACTCACCTTTTACTAGTTATTAGTAAATATTTATTAATTAAATATTTTAGTTTAGGCGCCTTTTTCTTTTTTCATTCTGTAATTTTCAATGGCTTTATGCATAGCATCTGCCGCCATGTTGGAACAGTGCATCTTTTGAGGAGGAAGCCCGTCCAGCATATCCGCAACCGCTTGATCCGTAATTTGAAGAGCTTCTTCAATCGTCTTGCCCTTGGCCATTTCTGTCAACATACTACTGGAAGCAATGGCTGCGCCGCAGCCGAATGTTTGAAATTTAATATCATCTATAATATTCCCCTTAATTTTAAGATAAATCTTTGTAGTATCACCACAAACAGGGTTTCCCACTTCGGCAACACCGTCAGCGTCAGGAATCTCACCGACATTTCTGGGGTTCTTAAAATGATCCATTACTTTCTCACTATACATTAATACAGGCCTCCTCTTTTACATTTGAATTAAGGGGAAAGGAGAAATACAGGAAATAATTAGGAAAATCACAACTATAAATATTGCTTTTTCCCGGGCTCACAAATGCTTAATAATTTTGAGCAAGCTCTTTGCAAGCTCTTTTTCCCTGCTTTAAAGTTTTTTTGTCTCCCGGCACAAATCTTCCAGCGTAATGGAATCTATAACAGCGACTATTCCATCACGAACCCTTGCCCAAACGGAACGGGTAATACAATAATCCGCTTCATCACAGCCAACCGGATTCTCCTCGCTAACGCAGAGCAGGGGTGCAACAGGACCTTCCATAGCGCGAAAAACATCTCCCACCGTAAGCTGGGAAGGTTCTCTGGCCAGGATGTAGCCCCCCTGTGAGCCACGTACGCTTTTCACGAGGGCTGCTTTTTTCAGCTTGGCAATTAGTTGTTCCAAATAGTGCTCGGATAGATTCTGTCTCAGAGCAACACTTTTTAAAGGTACGGGTTTTTCTCCGAAGTTTTGCGCCAGGTCAAGCATTGCTTTCAGGCCATAGTGTCCCCTGCTTGAAAGCCGCAAAAATATACCCCCTTAATAACCAGCAAACCAATTTTAAGATGGTCCCATTTATGTAATTGAACTCTGTGGAGTATCCCCCCGGGACAGTTACGTCAGGGTTGCTGGCAGGGTAGTTCCCCTTACATATTTTCAAGGGATATCATAGCATGTTACTAGGATATTGTCAATTTAATTATGATGAAAAGAAATCCAGGAGAATAATTGTTTATTTCAGTTTGTTCATTTTTTCCTTTATTATGAGTTCAAATCCATATTCCGACGGTTCGTAAAAAACCCGCCCTGCCATATTATCAGGCAGATAATCCTGTTTTACATATCCGCCGGGATAATCATGGGGGTACTTATAACCTTCCCCGTGTCCCAGGGCCGCCGCTCCTTGATATCCCGTACCCCTTAAGTGGGGCGGCACCGGTTCGGCACGTTCTTTCTCTACAGCTGAAAAGGCTCTGTCAATTCCCTGAACTACTGAATTGCTTTTGGGAGCGGTGGCAATGTAAAGCGCTGCCTCGGCCAGCACAATCCGGGCCTCAGGCATCCCTATCCTCTCCACAGCCTGCGCTGCAGCAGAGGCGACAACAAGTGCCCGGGGATCGGCCAGCCCCACGTCTTCAGCGGCGTGGATCATAATCCGGCGGCAAATGAAGGACGGATCTTCTCCGGCATAGAGCATTCTGGCCAGCCAGTACAGAGTGGCCTGGGGATCGGAGCCCCTCATGCTTTTGATAAAAGCAGAGATCACATCATAATGCTCATCTTCCCGGTCGTACCTCAGGACACGTTTTTGAATGGCCTCCTCTGCTTCAGCCAGGGTAATCCTGCGGATTCCCCCGGAATCAGGCAGTGTGGTCATAACCGCCAGTTCCAGGGCATTTAAAGCAACCCTGGCATCTCCGTTGGCTATCCCGGCCAGATGTTCCAGAGCCTTTGGATGGACTTCCGTGCGGTAGCGGCCCAGACCCCTTTCCTCGTCAGCAAGCGCCCTGATTAAGAGCCGCAACACAGCCTCCCTGGAGAGAAGGCTGAAGCGGTACAACTGGGAACGTGAGAGGAGCGGCCGGTTAACAGCAAACATGGGGTTTTCGGTGGTGGAACCTATCAAGGTAATCAGGCCGTTTTCTACGAAGGGAAGCAGCGCATCCTGCTGCAATTTATTAAAACGGTGAATTTCATCAATGAACAGGATGGTCTTTTTATTGTAAAGCGAGCGCCGCTCCTTCGTTTCTTCCACAACTCGCCTGATGTCTGCCACCCCTGCTATTACGGCGTTGATGGTTTCAAAATGAGCTCTGGTCATACCGGCAATTATCCTGGCCAAAGTCGTTTTTCCGGTTCCCGGCGGGCCGTAAAAAATGACGGACATCAGGTTGTCAGCTTCAATGGAACGTCTCAAAAGAGTACCTTTGCCAACAATTTCTGTCTGCTCTTCAAACTCCTCCAGGGTTCTGGGCCTCATCCTTTCAGCTAAAGGAGCTGTACTGGAAATATTCTTTTCCATGGCCTGTTCAAACAGGTTCACCCTCGATCACTCCCGTTGCTTTTTTCTAAAATCACTATTATTAATCTGGAGTTATGATTAAATCATACCGTCATTCACCAAATAAAAAAAGCACGTTAAACGTGCTTAATTCTAAAAAACTATTTATATGAGTCAAAATCCTTAACGGTTGATTATCAGACAAAATTTACCTGCTGCTTGAAATGCAGTTTATACGTACTTGTTCAGTAAACGCCGTAATTCGTCCTTGTTTTTGTAACCGATAGAGCGCTCCATTTCTTTGCCTTCTTTAAAGAGAATAAGAGTCGGTATACTTACAACCTTATAATTCGAAGCAGTGTTCTGGTTTTCGTCAACATCCAGTTTGGCTACCTGAACTTTCCCCTCAAATTCGGATGCAATTTCTTCAACAACCGGGCCAATCATTTTACACGGACCGCACCATTCCGCCCAGAAATCCACCAGAATTGGTATTGTGGTTTCACTGATCACTTGGCTAAAGTTAGTTTCATTTAATATCATTATTTTTTCGCTAGCCAAAGTTTCCTCTCCCCTCTCTTTAATACTGTAATACTACTCTCCCAAACACACACACAACAATACAATCATGTTAAATAGTTTGAATAATCAAGCAATAGATACCCGTTTAGGATCTACCCATATTATTATAATACCTCTGAAAACTCTTTGTCAATTACACATAAATTTGACTTGCATTACATCACTTTGCATAATTTATCAAATTTAATTAGAAGGATACTTTTATTATGGAATTTAGGCAGAGAATTATGATGTTTTTTGTTTTTTATTTCATTCTTCAGGGAAATGTACCACTTTTCACTTTCTACTTTGAACCCGCTTTGCTGGCATGTATTTCCAATATATCCCTAACCACTTCGGCGGCAATGATTAAACCTGCAACAGATGGAACAAAGGAAATACTTCCGCAAATGCGTTTGCCAATCCCGCCCGGGTTAGACTTACCCGCTTCAGTACTGTTATGTAAAAAGGGTCTTAAGGGCAGCTCTTTTGAATATACAACTTTCACACCCCGGCTAATACCCGCCTCCCGCAGCCTTCTGCGGACATTTCTGGCCAGGGGACAGACGGATGTTTGAGCTATGTCCGCAACTTCAAATAATTTTGGATCCAGTTTATTGCCTGCACCCATGGCGGAAATAACTGGTATGCCTTTATTCACTGAGTAGGCAATCAGGTCTACTTTTGCGGCTACATCATCAACGGCATCCACAAGGTAGTTTAAACCCGTAGGAATCAGGCTTTCACCCCTGCCGGGCAGATATCTGGCAGAATGGGTGCTGACAAAGGCTTCAGGATTTATTTGCAGAATCCGTTCTGCCATTAATTCTGTCTTGAACCTGCCCAGGGTATTCGTTAAGGCGTGGATTTGACGGTTGATATTTGATTCCTCCACAAGGTCAAAGTCCACCAGGTGGAAATGACCGATACCGGCCCTGGCAAGTCCTTCAACAACATAAGACCCTACACCGCCCAGTCCGAATATTGCTACTTTGGAGCTCATCAACCGGGCAAGACCTTCTTTGCCGATAAGCATAGAGGTGCGGGAAAAACGGACAGGCATTTTAGTTTCACCTCAATCATAAATCAAATCTTTATCAATCATAAACAAAGGGTTTTCAGCCGGCGGCCTGATCAAGCCGCAACTGAAAACCCATCAGCTTATAACCCAACTAAAACCCCACTGATGCCGTGAATCCCAAAAGTTTGAACCTGCTTTACCAGGTGGATGCCCTCCTGAATGCTTTTTGTTTCCTCAACATCATGGAGGCATGCAAGCCACATTCAGAGCTCAGGCTCCATTTTAATTGTGTTGGCAAAAACTTCAAGGTTTATCACGTACATAGCAGGGCTTTTCATTGACACTTTAATGTTAACATAACATATAGCCCTTTTCAAGTAGCAATAGCTTTAACTTTGCTGTTAGTGTTTGCAAAAATTTCATCTTTATACATTTTCAAGGCTATTTCCTGGAGACCGGCTTTAAATGTAATTCCTTGAGCTGCGCCGCCGTTACCGGGCCTGGCGCCTGGGTCATCAGGTCGCTTGCGCTCTGGGTTTTGGGAAAGGCGATTACATCGCGTATTGTTTTCTTTCCGGCCAGCAGCATGACAAGACGGTCGAATCCGAAGGCGAATCCTCCGTGGGGCGGGGTGCCGTATTCAAAAGCTTCCAGCATATATCCGAACTTTTCCGTTGCTTCCTCGGGGCTGATCCCGATGAGGGAAAATAGTTTTTCCTGGACATCCCTGCGGTGAATCCTGATGCTGCCACCGCCTACTTCCACCCCGTTCAGAACCATATCGTAGGCCTTGGCCTTGACCCTGCCGGGCTCTTTTTCAAGCAGCGGCAAGTCGCTGTCCTTTGGAGAAGTAAAGGGATGGTGCATGGCAACATAACGGTTCTCCCCGGGATCGTACTCCAACAGGGGGAAGTCCACCACCCATAAAAAATTGAAGGTATTTCGTGGAATCAGCTCCAGGCGTTCTGCCAGGTGCAGGCGCAAGGCTCCTAAAGAGTCGGCCACCACCTGAGGCTTGTCGGCAACGAACAGCAGAAGATCGCCGGGGCAGGCCTCCATTTTAGCCAGGATGGCCTGAAGCTCACCTTCTGTAAAAAACTTGGCGATAGCAGACTTTATTCCGTCTTCTGTGACTGTAAAGTAAGCCAGTCCCCTGGCTTTGTAGATTGCAGCGTAGGCTGTGAGATCATCAATCTCTTTGCGGCTGAAGGAAGCGCAACCCTTGGCGTTAATCCCCTTGACCTGGCCCCCTCCGGCGACAGCTGAGGCAAAAACCTTGAAACCGCAACCCGCAGCAATGCTGGAGATATCTTTTAGCTCCAGGCCGAAGCGGGTATCCGGCTTGTCCGAACCAAAACGGTCCATAGCTTCCTGGTAAGAAAGCTTCAAAAACGGGCGGGGGATATCTAATCCGATGGTGTCACGGCAAAGCCTGACTACAAGTTCCTCCATGCAGCTCCTGACCTCATCCTCACTGACAAATGACATTTCGATATCAATTTGGGTGAATTCAGGCTGGCGATCAGCCCGCAGGTCTTCGTCACGGAAGCAGCGCACAATTTGATAGTACCGGTCCATCCCCGCTACCATTAATATTTGCTTGAGGAGCTGAGGAGATTGAGGAAGAGCGTAAAACCTACCTGGATTAACACGGCTGGGAACAAGGTAATCCCGGGCTCCTTCCGGTGTACTTTTGGTCAGCATCGGTGTCTCGATCTCTAAAAACCCTTGCCCGTTAAGAAAATCACGGACCGACCTGGCTGCCCGGTGGCGCAGAATAAGAGCTTCCTGCATCTCCGGACGGCGCAGGTCCAGGTAGCGGTAGCGGAGCCGCAGGTTTTCATCAACATCCACCCCGTCCTCAATATAAAAGGGCGGCGTCTTGGCCCTGTTCAAAACCCGGAGTTCATGGGCCAGTACTTCGACCTCACCTGTGGCCAGGTTCGGGTTCGCCGTTCCTTCCGGCCGCATCCTGACAGTTCCCCGCACTGCCAGGACGTACTCACTGCGTACCCCCTCGGCTTTATGAAAGGCCTCACGGTGTAAATCAGGACTGAAGACTACCTGGACTAAACCCTTGATGTCCCTGAGGTCGACAAAGATCAAGCCCCCGTGGTCGCGCCGGCGCTGGACCCAGCCCATTAAAACCACTATTTCCCCGTTGTGGCTGGTATTTAAATCACCGCAGTAGTGGCTGCGTTTTAATCCCTCCATAGAATCGATTTGGCTTTGTTTAAACCATTCAATTTGTTGTTCTTCGATCATCTTTAAGAGCCCTCCCGCACAAATTAGCTATGTTATAACTGAAAACAGGCTTGCCTTCGCTTACAATTTTAATTATTATACCTGCTGTTTATGGTCTTGAATGTATTGTACCGCTTGCCCTGCTGCTACGGCCTCCTGTGCTCCTGTTCTCATATCCCGGACCACCACTAAACCTTTCTTCATTTCCTCCTCGCCGATAATGACGGCATACCTGACACCGGTTTTTCCGGCATACTTCATTTGGGCTTTCAAACTTCTGCCCAAATAGTCCTTGTCGGCGGAGATACCGCCGGAGCGGAGTTGGAAGAGCATGCGGAATGCAGCGTCGGCAGCCTGGTCACCAGCTGTAACCACAAAGACTTCGGGCCGCGCCAAACCCGGTAGCTTAATTCCCTGGCGTTCCATGGCTAAAAGAATTCGCTCGATGCCCAGGGCGAAGCCGATCCCGGGGACAGGGGGACCACCGCAGATTTCCACCAGGCCGTTATAGCGGCCCCCACCGCCGATGGAGCTCTGGGCTCCGATATCCTCTGCGGTGATTTCGAAAGCTGTGTGGGTATAGTAGTCCAGCCCGCGGACCAGGCACCGGTCTACGATAAAGGGAATATCCAACAAGTTCAGGTGGCGCTTGACCTCCTCGAAATGTTCCCGGCAGTCCTGACAAAGGCAGTCCAGGATCACGGGAGCGCCTTCTCCTGCTTCTGCACATTTGTTCTCTTTACAGTCCAGAATTCTCAAGGGGTTCTTATTAAAACGTTCCCGGCAGTTATGGCAGAGTTTTTCCAATTTGGACCGGAAAAAATCCTGCAGCTTTTGACGCAGGCCAGGACGGCATTCAGGGCAACCGACACTGTTAACGAGCAGCTTCAGGTTCCGCAAACCAAGCCTGCCGTAAAAATCCATAGCCATAGCCATAACCTCGGCGTCAAGCGCCGGATCATGTGAACCGAAAGCTTCAACCCCAAACTGGTGAAACTGCCTGAAGCGTCCGGCCTGGGGGCGGTCATAACGGAACATGGGACCGCAGTAAAAAAGCTTAACCGGCTGGGGGCCGGCGTAAAGATTTTCCTCCAAATAAGCCCTGACAACAGACGCAGTATTTTCAGGCCTCAGGGTTATGCTCCGGTTACCCCTGTCCATAAATGTGTACATCTCTTTTTCAACGATGTCAGTTGTATCACCTACACCACGCAGAAATAGCTCGGTATGCTCGAAAATGGGTGTCCTGATTTCTGAGTACCCGTATTCGCGGCAGATGCCGCGGATTTGGTGCTCGAGAAAATGCCATTTTTCCACTTCTCCGGGCAGAATGTCATTGGTACCGCGCGGACGGGTTGTCAGCATCGATCTAAGCCTCCTTTAAAATAAACAGTTAACAACAAAAATCCGACCCGGACCATGTGACAGCATGGCCAGGGACGGATGTTTTATCCGTGGTGCCACCCTTGCTCGGAAAACCTCTGGTATTCCCTTTCAACCCTTTAACGGGGGTTACCGGGCCCGCCTACTGGCGCACAGGGCGCGTTCGGGAACCGCTCCCGGGTGTTCTTCAACGCCTGTTTATTGAGGAAAGCTTTCAGTCGATGGCTCTCCCTCCCTGCCATAAATCAATGCGCCTACTTTTCCCGGTCATTGCTTTAGACCTGTGTAAATCTAAAGTCTGTTTGGATCCATTGTTACCTGAAAAACATTTTATGCAAAAGAACTCAATTTGTCAATGAAGGCATTTCCGGCAGTCCTGAATTCCTGGAAATATTACTTTGATAGGATTATAATAATAATGAGGTGATATTCCAGGCATGAATGATGTAATTGCGCGAATCAACAGGCTTTCCCGTAAAAAACGGGAACAGGGACTTACCCCGCAGGAAGAAAAGGAGCAAAGGGAACTCCGGGCTATGTACCTGAAATACATCCGTAACCAGATAGCTGACGCCCTGGAGTCGGCGGGGTTTAAGCCAAAGGAAAAAAAGGAGCAGACCTGCAGCTGCGGGCATTGCGCTCCCCGGGCTGAAAAGCGGGAAGGAGCCTGCCCCGCTGAGGATATCCACCGGGGCTGTCCGGGTAAAATTCATTAAACCTCCAACCAGTGAGACAGGTAATTCCCGCAGGTCTATTTAGAAAGGAGCAAATAAAAAGCTTCCTAAAATTTAAGGTTTTTTTAGGAAGCTTATGTTCAATGGCTCTTTATTCAGGCCTAGATTTGCTTATCTGAGAAAGGGATTGTAGAGTTTTTCGTTGCCAATGGTGGAAGCCGGGCCATGACCGGGGAAAACCCTGGTTTCGGGAGGAAAAACAAGTAGTTTGTTTTTTATAGAGTTGATCAACTGAGTGTGGCTTCCTCCCGGAAAATCCGAGCGGCCAACGGAACCGGCAAAAAGGGCATCCCCCGTGAGCAGGATATCCGGAGCGCATTTGAGACTGATGCCACCTTTAGTATGGCCCGGTGTGTGAATAACATCAATTTCCACATTCCCTACCTTAATTTTGTCTCCTTCCTGCAAAAGGCGGTCAGCTTCCTTGAAGTTTAAGCCACGGCCGGCAAAGGTAGAAAGATTCTTTCTTGAGTCTGTGAGCATTCCGGCGTCTTCCGCATGAATCAATACTTTTGCCCCGGTAGCCTGCTGTACCTCTGCCAGAGCTCCGATGTGATCGACGTGACCATGGGTGAGGATAATATAGCGGATATTTAATCCTAATTTTTCGACCCTTTTTAAAATTTTTTCGGCCTCAAAACCGGGGTCCACAACTGCCCCTTCCTTTGTTTCCTCGCAGCCGATAATGTAGCAGTTTGTTTCAAAAGCACCAACAGGAAATCCACTAAAGATCATGAATAATGACACCTCCGGTTTTTAAAAGCCTTTTTTACTGTCCAGGAGCATTGTGACAGGACCGTCGTTTAGAATTTCCACCAGCATCTGCTCTCTAAAGTGTCCGGTTGCCACCCTCAGCCCCATAGTCTTCAGGTCCTGCACAAATTTATTGTACAGGTTCAGCGCGTCCTCCGGCAAGGCCGCTTCGGTAAAGCTTGGCCTTCTTCCCTTCCGGCAGTCCCCGTAAAGGGTAAACTGAGATACTATTAGCAGCGACCCACCTGTATCAAGAACCGAAAGGTTCATTTTTCCCTGATTATCTTCAAAAATTCGCAAATTAGCGATCTTCTCGGCAAGGTACCCGGCGTCTTCCGCTGTGTCGCCGCGCCCCACGGCCAGGAGCACCACCAGACCAGGTCCAATTTCACAGACCTTGCTGCCTTCCACTGTTACTGAACCCCGGGCAACCCTCTGGACAACTGCACGCAAACAATTTCCCCCTTACATTAATTGAGCGGATTCTGGGGCTGCCCGTTGAAGCTGACCCGCTTCACGTCATAGACATCCTTAATCCTTTTGATTCTGTTCATAATATGTTCAAGTTGTTCCAGGCCTTTCATTTCCAGCACCAGATCAATCACAGCCCCGCCGTCTTTTTTACCCCTGGCTGTTACCCAGTTGGCGCTTATTTTCATATCGACGAGGACAGCCATGACATCGCTCAGAAAACCCGACCTGTCCAACCCGTTTACTTCCAGCTTAACCTGGAAGGGGTCCGTGAATTCCTCGTCCCAGGCCACATCCACCAGACGTTCCCTTTCGCACTGCATATAAGCGATGATGTTTCTGCAATCGCTGCGATGAATGGATATGCCCCGGCCCCGGGTGACATAACCCAGGATTGGATCGCCGGGTACAGGGTTGCAACAGTGAGAGAGTCTAACCAGAAGATTGTCAACTCCTTTAACCCGGATTCCCTGGGTAGGTTTACCCCATCCGGCCGATGGCTTGATTTCGTTTTTTAGAGTCTGGACTTCTTCTGCCAGCAATCCCCTTTTCTCTGTTTTTGCTTCCTCCAGCTTTATTTTGCTAAGGATGCTGTTTGCGGTAATAACGCCGTCTCCAATTGCGGCGAAGAGTTCATCAAGACTGAAAAAGGTCAACTTTTTACCTATTTCCAATAGCTTCTCCGGTTTTAAAAATTCCGCTTCGAGTCCCTGTTTCCTGGCTTCCCGCTCGAGCAATTCTCTTCCCTTGAGAATATTTTCTTCACGGCTTTCTTTCTTGAACCACTGTTTTATTTTGGTCCTGGATTGGGAAGTCTTGACGATATTAAGCCAATCCCGTTTTGGCGCACTGTTCTTCGAAGTCAGAATTTCAACAATGTCGCCGTTCTTTAAGACATAATCCAGGGGCACGATCCTGCCGTTTACTTTGGCCCCTATACAGCGGTGACCCACATCCGTATGAATCCGGTAAGCAAAGTCAAGGGGCACTGAACCTGCCGGCAGTTCCAGAACATCTCCCTTGGGTGAAAAAACAAATACGGCATCGGCAAACAAGTCGATTTTGAGGTTTTCCATGAACTCCCTGGCATCCCGTAAATCATGCTGCCATTCTAAAAGCTGGCGCAGCCAGGCTAATTTTTTATCAAACTCGCGGTCCCCCCTGGTGCCTTCCTTATAACGCCAGTGGGCGGCAATTCCGTATTCGGCGGTTCTGTGCATTTCCATGGTACGGATTTGA
The DNA here is from genome assembly GCA_029555205.1 of Bacillota bacterium. GTDB lineage: Bacteria > Bacillota > Desulfotomaculia > Desulfotomaculales > Pelotomaculaceae > DTU098. Next base: position 24,826 of record JAKPTB010000143.1, on the reverse strand, counting down.
ATCTCCAGGGGCTCTCCCAGGGGACCCACCACAGTTGTGTGCAGGGATTGGTACATGTTTGACTTGGGCATGGCAATGAAGTCTTTGAACCGCCCGGGTATAGGGGTCCACATCGTATGAACAATGCCCAGGGTGGCGTAGCAGTCCTTCACGGTATCCACCAGGCAACGCACGGCCATAACATCATAAATTTCGTTCAGGTCAACATTTTGCTCGATCATTTTTTCATTAATGCTGTAAAGGTGTTTGGGCCGGCCCTCGATTTCAGCCGAGACACCCATGGCTTTAAGTTTATCCTGCAGGATTGCGATTACGTAATTGATCTTTTCTTCCCGCTTCTTGCGGGTCTCAGCTATATTTTTGACCAATTCGAAATACCGTTCCGGTTCCTTGAAGCGGAACGATAAATCTTCCAGTTCCCATTTGATTCTATAGATTCCCAGGCGGTGTGCCAGTGGGGCAAATATTTCAAGTGTTTCCTTGGCAATCTCCAGTTGCTTGGGCTCGGGGTGGTATTTAAGGGTGCGCAGGTTGTGCAGGCGGTCAGCCAGCTTAATCAGAATAACCCGGATGTCCTTGGCCATGGCCAGAAACATCTTGCGCAAATTTTCCGCCTGTTGTTCTTCTTTTGATTTAAACTCGATCCGGCTGAGCTTGGTCACCCCGTCCACCAGGAGTGTCACTTCGTTGCCAAATTTTTCCGCAAGATCACCCAGGGTTATGCCAGTATCCTCAACCACATCATGAAGCAAACCCGCCATGATTGTCTCCGGGTCAAGTTCTAATTCTGCCAGTATTTTTGCCACTTCCAGGGGATGAACAATAAAAGGCTCGCCCGAAAACCGTTTTTGTTCCCGGTGTGCTCTTTCTGCATATTCATAGGCAGCCTGAATAGCACTTACATCCACTTTGGAATTATAAGCTTTGATCAGCCGGTAAAGTTCTTCCAGGGCTGCCCTGTGATCCGGGTCTTGTGGTTTTGCAGGCACGCCTTTAGCTCCCTGTTTAATGTTTTCCTCCGGGGAATCAAGATATTCCCCGGTAGAGAGACAGGCGAGGTTTTCCATATCAATCATTTCCCTCTAATAGTTATACTGAATCAATGATATTGTATCATAATCCGTTAGTTTTACTCTACCACCTAATCCGGTCAGTTCAATCAGAAATACTGTCCCCACCACATTGCCGCCCAACTTCTCAATAAGTTTTATTGTACCGGCAGCAGTTCTTCCCGTGGCAAGCAGTTCATCAACAACAAGGACTTTCGAATTTGGTTTAATGGCCTCCCGGTTGATCTCCATTGATTCGCCTGCGAAATCCTGACTATTATACCAGGCCGGGACATCGTCTTCCGGCATCCTGCCCGCGTTCCCTAAAACAATCAATCCTGCCCCAAGGACATAAGCCAGAGGGGCACCGATTGTCAAACCCCTGGCTTTGGGACAGGCAATCAAGTCCGCCTGCTTGTGCTTACACTGTTTGGCCAGCTCATTTATTGCCTCGTGGTAGGCCTCACTGTCGAGAAGGAGGGTAGATATGTCTTTATAATTAATCCCTTCCCGGGGAAAATCCCTTATTTCCCTGATTTTACCCTTAAAATCCATGATTTTACCCTCCTCTGTGTGATTATCCTATTCCTTATGCAGTAATTTTTGTTTTAAGTATGGAGAGGATCGTTTAGAATAAACTTCATCCAGCTGATAGATTTATTTTTAATTGATTGAAGACTTCGAAAGGTAATAGATTCATCCAGATCCTTCTTTTTTGAAGGAGCCGGCAACAGTTTGAACCCTGGGGCTTGAGCCAAATCCTGCTTGATTATAAGGCTCAGTTCCTGAAATATCTTAAGGGCTGTCTTTGTTGTAAAGGCATGGAATTTGGGGAAACCAGCCAGGGACATGGCCCTTGCAAGATCTGCCCCGGCTGTGTGCTCGTGAAAACCATTGTTGTTTGCCTGTCGAAAATAGCTATAAATTTTTACCAGGCAGTTCCTGTCAGGCGCCATTACTTCCAGCCAGGTCTTATTCTCTTCAAAGTCTTCAGGTCCAAAAAGAAGATAGAGACGCCCGTCCGGCTGCATTGCCCGAATTAGAGCTGAACAGGTCAGATCAGAATAGGGAAGATGGTAGAGCAAAACTTCCCGGGCATACCCTATTACAGGGGCGGCTGTATTTGGAGTTGCAATGACGATCTTGATTTGTCCTGTCTGAAACATATATACAGTCCGGTCCCTTTGCTCCGCAGGGACAGCTTGATTCAGGCAACCTGTCTGACCGCGCAGGGCCGGGTTTGCTAATTGAAGAAAACGGGCAAGTTCAATGGTTTGATAAGCGCAGGAGGTGATTACCAGGGTAGGCCCGCCGCAGTCAGCCAGTTTTGCCAGTTGCGCCGGCCGGTTCAAGATCCCGCGCCAATCTGTTATGACCACACTTTGAAACAATTCCTTTACTATATCAGTATCATGATCAGTGCCATGGTCAGGGAATGTAATTTTATTTGCCAGGGTTTCCAGGACGAATTCCGGTACAAACAGATCCATCTGTTGGGCTGAATTTTCTTTCAGGATATCTGTAAAACTGAAATCAAAACTAATACTTTCGTCCTGGTCTGAAACATCCAGGGAAGCCGGAATACCCAATTCTTTAACTTCCAATTGAATTGAGCGTCTCCCGTTAAAACAGTTCAGCGCCGGAACAAAAGCAAGATCTACCTCGCCGGCTGCAGCCACGGTTTCGGCATAGGCCCCTAGATTAAAACCAATGCCGTCCAGGGCTTTATTCTCCGCTTTAAGTTTAAATTTTAAGTGGTTGGCGTTCCTGCCCACAACACGGCTTTCCAGGATTTTTGCTTTTCGGAAGCAAAGCAGGGGCTGAGGGTTAGTATGGCCAAAGGGGCTTAAACTTTCAATTTCTTCAACCAGTGCTTCATCAATTTGAGCAGCCTCAATTATTGCGTCTAACTCCAGGAGGGGAACCGTTTCAGCCTGGGCAAGTGCTTGCGCAGCGTAATGGTTAATCTCCTTTGCCAGGCCTTCGATTTTACCACTGTCGATGGTAAAGCCGGCTGCCAGGGCATGCCCCCCGTAATTCTGGAGATGCTCACGGCAGTGTTCCAGGGCTTGATACATGTTGAAACACGGTATGCTTCTGGCTGAACCTTTCCCTTCTCCTCCCTCAAGGGTCACTAACAGCACCGGACGGTTGAACATTTCTGTTAAACGGGAGGCGACGATACCAATAACACCTGGATGCCATCCCTCCGAAGCCAGAACCAGCACCTGTGCTTCCTGGAGATGAGGTTTTGCCTGCAGGAGATGAAGCGCTTCAGTCAGTACGTCAGTCTCAATTTTTTGACGCTCCTGGTTGCTCCGGTTCAGTTCATTTGCTATTTCCCAGGCCTCGGCAGGGTTATCCGTCAGCAAGAGTCTTAGCGCTTCCCCGGGATTACCCAGTCTGCCGGCTGCATTCAGCCTGGGGGCAAGGCCGAAACCCACATCCCTGGCGCCAAAGGTATTTTTCTCAACACCGCTGACTTTCATTAAAGCCTGCAGACCGCATTTATCAGTGTGGGCCAGCCTGGAAAGGCCGTGTTTGACCAAAATCCGGTTCTCTCCGTGCAGAGGGACAACATCAGCTATGGTCCCCAGACAAACCAGGTCTAAATAGTCCTGCCAGGCCAGGTTATTTTTTCCGGACTCCTTGATGATGGCCTGGGCGACTTTCAGGGCGACACCGGCACCGGCCAATTCTTTAAATGGGTACAGACAGTCCTGCCTTTTGGGATTAACAACGGCAACAGCCTGGGGCAGTTCCAGCGGCGGTTCGTGGTGGTCGGTTATGATCAAATCGAGGCCGTTATTTTTAGCCCACAGGGCTTCTTCCAGAGCGTTAATACCGCAGTCCAGGGTAACCACCAGGCTGGTCCCTTCCTCTGCGGCCCGTTGCAGGGGAGCCAGATGAAGACCGTAGCCCTCTGTAAGCCTGTGCGGCAGATAGTTATGGACATCTGCGCCTATACCTTGAAGAACCCTTGTCAGGAGAGCCGTTGAAGTAATACCGTCAACGTCATAATCCCCATAAAGAAGGATCCTTTCCCCCGACCCGGCTGCTTTCAAGATCCGGTCAACAGCTTTTTTAAGATCTTTCATGAGGTAGGGATTGTGCAGCCTTTCCAGTTCGCTGCCTAGAAAGGCCAGACCCTGTTCCACTGTATAGATGCCGCGGTTAATCAATAATTGTGCTGTTATAGGCGAGATTTTCAGCTTATGCGCAAAGATTTGGCTTAGTACCGGTTCAGATGCTTTTACTTGCCATATTTTTACTTTGCGTTTGGGAATATTTTTCATAGATAATAAAATTATAATCTACACAGGTCTGTTTGGCAACGAGGAGACCTGCTCTAAACCTGTCCCGGATCTAATTAATCATAACCCAAATCCGGACATTAACAATCCGGAACACACCAGGCAATATATTGCAATATTGCAATATTGTTATATTGCTACAAGAAAAGAGCCGGTTAATAATTAACCGGCATTGCTCAGGCTGATAAAATCCCACCCCAGTGTCGTAAGACTGCACATTTTACTTTTACCCTCTGTTGTAACATCAACCAGCCCGAGGGCATATAGCTGCATGATGACATGATCGAGTACAGCTCTTTTCACTTTTGCAGTCAGGGATAGTTCTTCTTTGTTCATGGGACCGTGGGCTGCAAGCGCTTTCATCACCCTTTCGGCCTCTTCGGGCAGGCGGTGCTGAACACCAACAAAGTATTCCGCCAGAGTTGAAGTCATAAAAGCTTCTTACCTCCTTTTTTAAATAGTATGGTCACTCATCTAGTTAAATATAAGTTAAAAAGAAAAAAAGCCGGAATTATTTTTCCGGCAAATGACTGTTCCATGCTTGCTGCCCACAATCCGTTTTATCTGCAGTTGAGTCCGGGAGTTGTCTTACAGCCTGATTGCAGTTGGCGCACTGCTGGTAACAGGGTTCTGTGTGAATCAAGACATTTGCATCCTTAAAACAGCTGCAGATTTCCTCTTCGATCCGGTCGCAAAGTTCATGGACTTTATTAACAGCCCTGCCCCCCGGGACCACCAGATGAAGTACAATAAAACGCTGGGAACCCGCCTTCCTGGTTTTCAAATCGTGGTATTCCAGATAGTGGGACGAATATTTTTCAAGAATTTCCCTGATAATCTGCTGTTCTGTTTCCGGAAGCTGAACGTCCAGGATGCTGCGCATGGAATCTATAATGAGCCGTACAGCCGCCCGCACAATTAACATAGTCACACCTATAGCAATGAGCGGATCCAGAATTGTCAGGCCGGTTATTTTAATAGCAAGAATCCCCGCAAAAACGCCCACCGAGGTATAAACATCTGTTCGCAAATGCCAGGCATCCGCAGCCAGTGCGGGGGATTCCGTTTTTCGGGCTACACGCATGAGTTCCCGGGATACAAAAAAGTTAACCAGGGCTGAAATACCCATGATTGCAGCTCCCAAACCAAGGGAGTGGATTTCCACCTCACCACGTAGCTTGGGATAGGCGCTGGCAATGATCATAGCTGCAGCTGCCAGGATTAAAACAGCTTCGAGAATGCCTGCAACATTTTCGAATTTGCCATGACCGAAGGGATGACGATCATCGGCCGGTTTAGCAGATTCCCTGACTGAAACAAATGCGATCAAAGCAGCAACCAAATCCAGGCCGGAGTGAATTGCTTCGGACAATACGCTTATGGAGTTCATAAAAAGTCCTGCTGCCAGTTTTGCCAGGGTCAGAACCGTATTTGAGGCAATGGAGAGACGCGCCGCCCTGATTTTTTCATTCATCACGATCATCCTTGTTCTAAATGTAAATAGCCCGTGAAATTCACTGCTTTGAAGCAGATGAATTCCTACGGGCGATACCGCTCCCACCGGCACGCCGGTTTTATGTCCAGCCTGGTTAAAAAAAGTATAGCACAGGTTTAACAGGGCGACAACGGTGGCCATGCTCAATTATAATCATAATTTTTCTGACCGCGTTTTAAGCTACTTTCAATCAGCTTCTAAAAAACCCAGATTATGATATAATCTATAAAATATTAAAGAAAAGCCTTAATCCATCCTGCAGTTTAAACTAACCTAATGAGACATTGATTTGACCAGCGGAGTAATAATTATCTGTTTTCTTTCCAATACTTGGAATTACCTGGATCCTTCACAGACGTAACAAGAGATAGCCTGGTTTTAAGGCTGGTATAAAAGCAGGCCTTGTAACCACCCAAACTGTCAAAATATATTATTAAGTAGATAAGTAGTTTGACATCCATGCCGCTGACGCGGTACCGGCAGAAGTTGAAAATGTCTATTTTCTGGGTAGAACCAGTTTGACATTCCACAGCATTTGCTCTTAGAATACAGGTAGGGAAACCCTCTAACGCTTTCTTTTTCTAATTACAGCATTGAAAAGAAGGTGAGAAAATGATCCCGGTAAAGGTGAAGGAAATCGCCTACGATGTTATGATGAACCCGGTAGTCCTGCTGGTTGATGAAGCAGAGGTAAAGGCGCTTCCCATTTGGGTGGGACCCTTCGAAGCGCACGCCATTGCTTTTGCCCTGCAGGGTATCCGACTGGACCGGCCTCTGACCCATGACCTTTTAAAAAACATCTGTGACCGTCTGGAGGCCAAACTCAGCATGATTATTATCAATGATGTGAGGGAAGGAACTTATTTCGCTGAAATCCACATGTGGCACAACGGTCAGGAACTGGTACTGGATTCCCGCCCCAGTGATGCCATTGCGCTGGCTCTTCGCACGGAAACTCCTATTTACATTTCGGAAAAAGTTGCACAGGATTCCCTGGCTATAAAGGACCTCTTAAGTGAAGAACAACAGCAGGAATTGAGAGAATTGCTGGAGTCAACCCGTTCCAACGATATTAAAAAATCACTTCACTAATAGAATTAAAAAATCACTTCACCAATAATGGAAGTTAACTTAACCCGGGGACAACCTGACGGGCAGGCAGCCAACCCGCATTACCTTTTCAAAACTTTCCCTTTGCCTGCTGACAGGATGACATTTTGAACTAAAAATTATTTCCCCGGTCTTAACCGGCTCCAGGGGGAATTTCCATCATGTATATTTATTAAACCGGACAGTGGTGTGCTTCAAATGCACCGGTTTAATTAAGGACGTCCTGAACAGAGAAACGTATACAGCAGGGCAACAGGACTTATTCCTGAAAGCCATCTACCTTAAGCTGCTTTTTTCTTTTATATCCTGCAGTTACCAGGCTTTTCTTTTATATGTCAATAAGCTGTCCATCATTTTCCATGGGGAGGGCTCTCATCATCCAACCCACGGAAATTTTTATAGATTACCCCGTCTTCGCCCACTTCGTAGGGTATATTGTCTACTTCTTCCACTGCGCCCCTGTCTTCCACCCTGTCTAACCTGGAATCACCATAATAGGAGCCTCCCCTTGACCATTCCTCAGTGGTTTCACTGTAGCGGGCAACTTCCTGCCAGGCGTCTTCCCCGTCATAGCCCGCTCCGGGACCATCGCTGAAAGCTCTAGTCAAGGTCTTGGCAATGACATCCTCCTCAACCGGCCGCTCATCCCCCCGGGGTATCTTTTCTTCCCCTTCCTTGCACTCACGGCACAGGGTTGTGGACGGCATTGCCTGGAGCCTTTCCAGAGGGATTTCCTGGCCGCACACTTCACAAAAACCGTAGGTCCCGTTATTAATCCTTTCCAGGGCCTGATCAATTGCGGCTACACTGATCATGGCGCTTTCCCGCAGGGCAAAATCCTTGCTCCGTTCAAACACTTCCGAGCCGACATCTGCAGGATGGTTGTCGTAGGTTGAGAGTTCTCCAATAGAATCTCCCAGGGGAACTCCCAGTCCCCCCTGTCCCTGTTCGTTTACGAAACCAATCTGTTTCAGTAAATCAGCCTTCTCTGACAAAAGACGCTCCTTCTGTCTTGCAAGCAGCTCTTTCTTCACCAGCCTGCACCTCCATGCTTGTAGATTAGGGCCCAATATTCGACTGGACCATCCTGACAATTTCAGCAATAAAGTCTCCAATCAGGGGAAGGTTCAACATGACCAGTTTTCTTGAAAAGTAGAGGACAATAGCTCCAAGAATGGTAAAACCGACGGCAATGCCCACCCCCCTGGCCACACCGGCGATAAAGTTTATATGCATCAGGCGCCAGGGGTTTTCAAGGAGGCGCACGTATTCGGCCAGCTTCATTTTTTCCATCGCCAGGGCCAGTTCCTCTATTTTATCCTGCAGTATTCTGAGCAGTTGATTTTGACTTTCCACTGATAACCTTCCTCATCCAGTTCTTACCTGCCAATGCAGTTGGTAGGCGGCTATTCATTAATGTGTCCCGAATACCCCCAAATAAACAAAAAAGGCGGTGGTTTTCCACACGCCTTTTTGACTTAATTCTGTCTTAAGCCCGGGCCGCCCTGGCCTTGGGCTGTTTCTCCAGCCTTTTCATATCAAACCACAGCGGGCTTGCTATAAAGATTGAAGAGTAAGCGCCACTGACAACGCCGATTAGAAGAGCCAGAACCATGTTTTGAATAGTTGCTCCACCGAGCAGCAGCAGGGCAACCAGGATCATGACCACGGTCAATACAGTATTGATGGAACGGGCCAGGGTCTGCCAGAGGCTTACGTTGATGGTATCCTCCAGAATTTCCCCTTTCTTTTTATTGAGTAAGTTCTCCCGGATCCTGTCAAAAATTACAATGGTGTCATTAATGGAGTAGCCGATAATGGTCAGGATGGCGGCAACAAAGGCGCTGTCCACTTCGAAGCGGAAAACGGAGAATGCGCCCAGGACGATAAAGACATCGTGCAACAGTGCGATTACGGCAGCAAGCCCCTGTTTGAACTCAAAACGCCAGGCGATGTAGATAATCATTAAAACTGAGGCTGCAGCCAGCGCCCCCAGCGCTTTGAATATCAGTTCCCGGCCCATAACCGGTCCTACCCGCTCGGAACGCAGCACAGTTACCTCACCGTATTTGTCCTCAAGCGCCTGGACGATCCTTGAGTTTTCCTCTTCATTTAGTTCCCTGGTCCGGATTAGAAAATCGGTCTCCTCACTCCGCTGGATAGAGGCGCCCTCCAGGCCGAAGTTGCCCAGCACCTCCCTGACCTGCTCCACGGAAATAGCCTGGTTGAACCGGAGCTCTAGGAGGTTCCCACCGGTGAAGTCAATACCCAGATTAAGTCCCTGGCTACAGAGAGAAATAAGCCCTGGTATAATCAATAACAAAGAGATGAGGTACCAGAATTTCCTGAGTTTAACATAGTGAAAAGGCATCCTTTCACGCAAGCTTAACAAATTAATCCCCCCTATGCCCCGTACAATTTAGGATTGCGCGCCAGGTTACTTGCAGCTACCAGGTGCAGGCTCCATCTGGTCATGGTTATGGCCGTAAACATGCTGGCCAGAATTCCGATTGAGAGAGTCAAGGCAAAGCCCTTAATGGGTCCCGTCCCGAAGTAGTAGAGAACGGCTGCAGCAATCAGGGTGGTTACATTTGAATCCAGAATCGCCACAAAGGCCCGTTTAAATCCTGCGTCAATAGCCGAGCGCAGGGTCTTACCGCTCTTTATTTCTTCTTTCAGGCGCTCGTAAATGATAATGTTTGCGTCCACCGCCATCCCCAGGGAGAGCAGGAATCCTGCAATGCCCGGCAGGGTCATGGTTACGTGCAGCGCGGCAAAAATCAACAATACGAGCAGGGTATAAATCACCAGAGCCAGGTTGGCCACCAGCCCCGGTACCCTGTAGTAAATGATCATGAAGGCAAGAATGGCGATGAGGCCGGCAATTCCGGCTTTTATGGATTTATCCAGGGAATCGGAGCCCAGAGTGGGCCCCACGGTCCTTTTCTCCATCACTTCCAGCTTGACCGGCAGTGAGCCGGAACGGAGCAGGATGGCGATATTTTGTGCCTCATCCAGGGATTCATAGGGGGATATCTGGGCCCTGCCGTTGGGAATGGGTTCTCTTATGGCCGGGGCCTGGATCACATTTCCGTCCAGAACAATGGCTAACTGCCTGCCCACGTTTTGAGCCGTTACATCCGCGAAAATTTTCGCCCCGTCCGGCTCAAACTCCAGGTTGACTTCGGCCTGGTTGGTTTGGGGATTTATCCCTGCCACGGCGTCTTTCAACTGGCGGCCGGTTAGGACGGTTTTTCCGTCTTCTGTTTTAAACTCCAGGTAAGCCGTTTTAATCAGGTTGCTTACAGCTTCATCGGGGTTATCGATGCCGGCCAGTTCCACAATAATCCGGCGGGAGCCTTCCATTTGCACAACGGGCTCCGCCACGCCGAAGGCATTAACCCTGTTTTCAATAATGGCCATGGCCTGCTTGACCCGGTCCGCTGTTACCGGCGCATCCGGCGTATCCATGGCCTCCAGGACCACGTGGACGCCTCCCTTTAAATCAAGCCCCTGTTTAATTAAATTTGTAAATGGAAGCCATTGTACACCTGGAATCAGCGGTTTTACAGCCGCTACGGCAACAACCGCAGTGACCAGAATGATACCAAGCAATTTCAGGATCTTGTCCCACTTCATTTGGTTCTACTCCCCCTTGTGCGTCATTTAAAAACATTCTACAACAGCTTGGCCCCGTTAACCACCAGTTCGAATTTACACTTCAGGAAGTTTGCGGCTCTCCTGCACATAATCATCCTGCTCAGGAAAATTTCAAAGTATTCCATGACAGGACAGATATCGATATCGATAGTCAACTCCATGGTGATGGTTTGCTTATCATCGGCCACCCAGAGAAAGGAGTGCTCAACGGCATAGTTGACCCGGTCATGAATGTCAAAGGTAGCAAAGTCCGCGTTCCGCACCCTGGAGCGGTGCACGTCGGACTTGTCAGCTACGATCAGGGCTGCTGCTACGCTGTTGATAGCGTGACCGTACTGCTCTTCGTGGTTGGCGATAGCCGAGATAACAGTGGCAATTTCCTCCGGGTGCATCCCCATCTGCATCAGGATCGGATAGGCTATCACCGCTCCCGAAATTCCGTGCTCGTTGCGACTGACTACGTTTCCGATATCATGCATGTATCCGGCAATGGCGGCCAGTTCAACCTGCCTCCGGGGATAGCCCAACCTTTCCAGGATGTTCCTGGCTATACTGGAGACCAGGTTAACGTGGCGGTAACTGTGCTCGGTAAAACCTAAAACACCCAAATACTTGTTTCCTTTCCGGATAAAAGCATCGATCACAGGGTCTTTTTTGATATCTTCCAGCGTGATCATAAACGGGTAACCCCCTCGGACCAATAAGGAAAGGTAGTTAGTACCGGGAACAGCTATGGGTGCAGACAATAAAAATTAAAATATCAAAACGGGAAGGAATTTAAATTTAACCCGCCCCAGATCATTTACCTTAACTTAGAAAAAGAGTAGACGGCCGGTCTACTCCTTTGTCTGTACCTTACCTTCTTCTTCTTCGTCCTTGCTGATAACCTGGGAGATGGAGTTTTTCAAGACCTCAATCCGGACATTATCGGCTATCCTTAAAATAATTGAATCCTCTTTCAACTTCACAATTGTACCGAAGATTCCGCCGATCGTTGTAACTCTGTCATCCGGTCTAAGACTTTTAATCATCTCCTGGTGTTTTTTCTGGCGCTGCTGCTGGGGACGGATCATTAAAAAATAAAGAATTGCAAACAGTGCGACGATATATAGTATGGATACTGTTTGTGAGTTCACTCTTAAAGCCTCCTTTCCCGTTATTTTTTTATTTTCTTCCTCCAGGTTAAAATTCCTTTCTTGAAGAAGATATTTAAAAAATATGCTTTATAAGTAACTTTTTAAAAAGTTGTCCCTGTATTCCAGGATAGTCCCCTGACGAATTGCCGACTTAGCTTCTTTCATTAAATTAAGTACAAAGTGCAAATTATGAATTGTTGTCAGGCGTATGCCTAAAACCTCACCAGCTTTAATCAGGTGCCTGATGTAGGCCCGGGTATAATGCCTACAGGCGTAACAATCACATTCAGGGTCCAGGGGTTTAAAATCCCGGGCGTATTCCGCATTCCGCACCACAAGTTTGCCCTGCCGGGTCAGGACAGTGCCGTTGCGGGCAATCCGGGTCGGCAGGACACAATCAAACATATCAACTCCTCTGACGATACCCTCCAGCAGGCAATCGGGTGAACCCACACCCATCAGGTAGCGCGGCTTTTCTTCCGGCAAAACCGGTATTGTACACTCCAGCATCTGGTACATCAGATCCTTTGGTTCACCCACGCTCAAGCCTCCGATGGCGTAGCCGGGAAAGTCCATTTCAACGAGTCCTTTTGCGCTTTCCAGGCGCAAATCGGGATAGGTGCTCCCCTGAATTATTCCAAATACAGCCTGGTCGGCTCTATTGTGCACGGCCAGACAGCGCCGGGCCCATCTGGTGGTCCTTTCCAGAACCTCCAGGGCATACTCCCGGCTGCAGGGATATGGGGCACACTCGTCAAAAGCCATGGCAATATCGGAACCCAGGGCCATCTGCACCTCCATAGCTTTTTCCGGACTGAAAAAATGTTCGGAGCCGTCAATATGGGACCGGAAGGTCACCCCTTCCTCCGTAACCTTGCGCAGGGGCCCCAGGCTGAATACCTGGAAACCGCCGCTGTCAGTGAGGATGGGTCCATCCCAGTGCATAAAACGGTGCAGCCCGCCGGCCTCTCTGATCAGTTCGCAGCCTGGCCGCAGGTAGAGATGATAGGTGTTGCTTAAAATAAGCCTGCCGCCCACTTCATAAACTTCTTCCGGGGTCATGGTTTTGACCGTGGCCTGAGTGCCAACCGGCATAAAGACAGGGGTTTCCACAGTCCCGTGGGGGGTGTGTAAAAGGCCCAGCCGGGCGCGGCTGGTCTGATCTTGATGCAGAATAGAAAAGCGGAAGGCCATGGATCCCTCCTGTTTTTTCAAAGCTAATAACCATTCTAACTCTTTTTCGGCAAAATGTACAGCTTAGATGAGCAGCATCGCGTCTCCGAAACTGTAAAACCTGTATTTTTCACGAACGGCCTCTGCGTATGCTCTCAGGATTTTTTCCCTTCCGGCCAGGGCGGAAACCATCATCAGTAAAGTAGATTTCGGAAGATGAAAATTGGTGATTAAGCCGTCGATGACCTTAAACCTGTAGCCCGGGTAGATAAAGATATCTGTCCAACCTGCTCCTGGGCTGACGCTTCCGTCTGCACCCGCTGCGCTTTCCAAACAGCGGGTGGTGGTGGTGCCCACAGCAATCACTCTGCCGCCCCCGGATCTGGCTTTTGCTATGGCCTGGGAGGTAGCTTCAGGTATTTCGTAATACTCGGCATGCATGTGGTGGAGGGTAATATCATCCACTTCCACCGGACGGAATGTTCCCAGGCCCACATGCAGGAGCACGGGTGCGATGTCCACACCCATTTCTTTAATTCGTTCCAGCATTTCTTGTGAAAAATGAAGCCCGGCGGTCGGGGCGGCGGCGGATCCGGCCTGCCTTGCGTAAACAGTCTGGTAACGCTCCTGTTCCAAGAGCGGTTTTTTTATGTAGGGAGGGAGAGGCATGACCCCAATCCTGTCCAGAATTTCTTCAAAGGAGCCCTCATAGAAGAATTCCACAATCCTGCCGCCGTAATCCGTGTTTTCTAAAATACGGCATTCCAACAGGCCGTTGTTGAAACTCACCATTGAGCTGGCTTTCAATCTTTTCCCGGGGCGTACCAGAGCCTCCCATTTGGAGCCGGAAAGCCTTTTCAAAAGCAGCACTTCGGCCTGGGCTCCGGTGTCTTTCTTTTTTCCCAGCAGACGGGCGGGCAGTACTTTTGTATCGTTAATAACCAGGATATCGCCCGGGTTTAAATATTCTAAAAGGTCACTGAAACGACGGTGTTCCAGTTTATCAGAGTCAAGCCGGACAACCAGCAACCTTGAGTCACCCCTTTGCCCCGGAGGTTCCTGGGCGATCAGCGATTCCGGAAGGTAATAGTCAAATTCAGAAAGATGCACCGGGGTTTTTGTCAACTCCTTGTTGATTTTTATCATAATATACCATTAATCTTACTGAGAGCCACTCTGCCGGACGCATCATCTAACTCTACCTTATCGCTGACCTGCCATAATCACCTGTAATATCGACTCCTGTATAGTAGTATTTCAAAATGTCCTGGAAATTATAACCTTGCGCGGCCATGCCGCGGGCTCCCCACTGGGACATCCCGAGGCCGTGCCCGTTTCCGGACCCGCGGATTTTTATCCCCTGGAGAATTCCCTCCTGATCGTAGACCTTTTCCAGGTTGAAGAGGGAACTTTTTAAACCCAGGGCATGTCTCACCTTGTCCGCATTCGATATGACAATGCGGACAGGTTCCCCCAAAGACCCCTGACCGGATACAGCAATGCTTTTAATTCTGGCGCCTGAGGAAGTTCTGGCCAGTTCTTCAATATCTTCCAGAGCGGCAAGGTTATAACCCGAGCCCCGGAGCTTTGCAACCAGCTGCTCAACAGTATAGTCAACCTGCCAGTTATAGTGCTTATCATTTTTGTCGTAGGGGTCGGCTTTTCCTTTAATATAAGGGAGTTGTTCCAGCCAGACGTCTTCACTGTTTTCGGTATAACCCCCGCTGCAGGCATGAAAAAAAGCAGTAATCAGGCTGCCCCGGCTGGTCATGACCATTCCCCGGGTTACTTCAACGGCCTCATTGGTAGCTTGTGTCTCAGCATCGTAGCCGCGGTAAACCTGGCTTAATTGATCATTCACCACGTTATAGTTGCTGCCCCTGGTGACCTCAACCCGCTGCAGAGCGTAGTTGCGCGCTGCAACGGCCTGTGCTTTCAGGGCCTCCTTCGGCCAGGCGGGTGGGATCTCCGCGGGCACCACGCCGCGCAGGTAATCTTCAATATTTAACTCGTTTACTACAGCAAGCTTCCCGTTTTCCACCCTGAACTCCAAACTTCCCCTGTATTTTGCAGAGGCTGCCCCATTAATCAGGGATACAAGGTTTAAGCCGTCGCCTGCAGCAAGGGCAGTTTTCTTTTGGGGACTTACGGCATGGGGATTTTCAACAGAATTAAAGGGGGTGAGTTCTCCTTCCCCGTTAAGCACAAAAAACTGGCCGCTGGAACTGCTTTCCACCGCTTGGCCTGACCCGCTCAGGACATTGAAGCTCAAATCCAGTTCACTTACAGTGACAGGCCCGGCATAGGGACCCAGGCGCCCCTTGCGTCCCTCAAGCATGATCCGGCCGTTCTCTACCCGGACCTGCCACTGCTCACCCTGCTCCAGCCTGGTTATTTCTTCCCCCGTTGATTGCTCAACCAGGCGGTAAGCCCCGCTGGTTTTAAACCCCAGTGTATCGGACTGAACATCCAGGCCTACTTTGACATTTCCGGGCCCAACAGCTGCATAAGCAGCGCCTGCCGCTGTCAGCCAGAGCATAAAAAGTGAGGCAAAGCAGAGAATCATTCTGGAGAAATAAGTGGACATTTTATCGAACCCCCGGCAAAAATTATGAAGTTTATTATAATATTCTTTTTATCACTAAAAGCTAGGTGTTCGACAAATAATTCCAAAATCCTCCTGTAAAAAATAAAAAATGGTAAGCCCCGGCTTACCGTCGAATCAGGTTAAGAATAATAGTCAGCAGGATGCTGAGAACAATACAGGTGACAACAGGAAAGTAAAAACTGAAGTTGCCCCTTTGCAGAAAAATATCACCGGGCAGGCGGCCCAGTCCGAACAATCTGCCCCCCAGCAACAGCAAGCCGCCAACCAAGACCATAAATATACCGAAAAAAAGGAACATTTTCCCAAGTGACTCCCACATTTAACCTTTAGCCTCCTTTTTTGGCTTCCTGCAGTAACGCTCCTTTTCACTGTAAATGCATCCGCAGTAAGCCTGCCTGTACATACCCAGTTCCCTTGAACGCGCAGCTGCATCCCTGTAGCCCGGTCTGAAATCCACATAGTAAAATGGGACCCCGTATTTGTCCCCGGCAGATTGTCCGGCATCCCGGATTAGTTCATGTTTCTGGTAGGGGCTGACCAGTAGGGTCGTGGTAAAAGCGTCAAACTTTCCCCGTTTTGCAATCTGGGCGGCCCGCTCCAGACGCATCGAGTAGCAAATCATACAGCGGTTGGACTCCCGGTAGGCCACCCCCCGCAGGAACTCCTCCAGGCGATAGTCATCATCAACAATCAGCTTGAGGCCGGTATCAGCAGCATACTTCTCCATAGTTTCCTTGCGCTTTGTAAATTCAGTGTACGGATGTATATTCGGGTTGAAGAAATAGCTGTGGACTTCCATTCCCTGTTCCCTCAGATAATCTACCGGATAAATCGAGCATGAGCCGCAGCAGCTGTGCAAAAGGATCTTTTTCATCGACTTAACTCCAATCATGGGTTACTTTTAAAACTGTATGCTTGAAAAAGAAACTGGAGAAAACAATTATCTATCTTTTGGCAACGGCTTATGGATAAATGGCCGGTGACAATCTACAAAAAGATACTATTAATAATCATACCCCAAAGGGATCAGGAATTAATCTTTACCAGAGTTTTTCCTGCCCGGGATTAATGTCCCTTTCCAGTCCCAGGTGGCGCAGGGCCAGGGGCGTGGCCACCCGTCCCCGGGGGGTCCGGGCCAGCATGCCGAGCTGGATCAGGTAGGGCTCGTAAACGTCTTCCAGTGTCTCAGGCTCTTCGCTGGTGGCTGCGGCAAGGGTATCCAGTCCTACAGGCCCGCCGCTGAACTTTTTAATAATAGTCTCCAGGATCCTCCGGTCGGTATGGTCAAGCCCCAGGGGATCTACTTCCAAAAACTTTAGCGCTTCAATTGCAACATCCAGGGAGATAATCCCGTCCGCACGAACCTGAGCGTAATCCCGCACCCTCTTCAATAACCGGTTGGCCACCCTGGGAGTACCCCGGGAGCGCCCGGCAATCTCCAGGGAGCCCTCCCGGGTCAACTCAATTCCAAGAATTTTTGCTGCCCTGGTTAGGATTAAGACCAGTTCTTCCGGTTGATAATAGTCAAGCCTGCAGATGATCCCGAAGCGGTCCCTTAAGGGGGACGTCAGCATGCCCGCCCGGGTCGTAGCACCAACCAGGGTAAAGCGGGGTAGATCCAGGCGCAGGGATCTTGCGCCCGGCCCTTTACCGATGATGATATCCAGAGCGAAATCTTCCATGGCCGGGTACAGGATTTCCTCTACTGCCCTGCTCAGCCGGTGGACTTCATCGATGAATAAAACATCCCCTGCAGACAAATTGGTTAATAGGGCAGCCAGGTCACCCGGCCTTTCGATGGCCGGCCCGGATGTAGTCCTGATGTTCACACCCATTTCATTGGCAACAATGCTGGCCAGGGTGGTTTTCCCAAGTCCCGGAGGACCAAACAACAGCACATGATCCAGGACCTCCCCGCGTTCCAGGGCCGCCTGGATAAAAACCGAGATGTTTTCCTTTACTTTTTCCTGGCCGATATACTCTTCTAACCGGCGAGGACGAAGGTTTTGGTCTGCTTCAGCATCTTCCTGGCGGTATGAGGGTGAGATAAGTCTGTCTTTAGTTACCATTAATATACTCCCCGTTCCTTATATTTACCTTACAGTTTGACCAAAAGACGCAGGGCGGCTTTTACCAGCTCAGCTTCAGGGGGTTTTTGCTCAAAACTACGCAAGGCATTTTGAACTGCCCGGCGGGCTTCTGCCGCCGGATAACCCAGCGCTCCCAGCGCTTCGACGGCATCCAAATCCCACCTGCCTTCGTCTTTCTTGGCCTGTTCCGGCTCAATCCAGGAAATCTTGTCTTTCAATTCAAGAATTAATCTGCCCGCTGTTTTTTTGCCAATACCCGGTACCCTGGTTAAAGAGGAGATATCCTCATTTTTAATTACCCTGGTCAACTCCCCTGGTGAAAAAATAGTCAAGATGGCCAGGGCGCCCCTGGGACCGATACCCGATACATTTATGAGTTTTAAAAAACAATCCAGTTCATCCCTTTCCCTGAAGCCGTAAAGGCTTAAGTTATCTTCGCGGACAACCAGGTGGGTATGCAGCGTGAGCTCACTCCCCAGGTCATTCAAGCTGTTGAGGAGACTTAAGGGAACATGTACTTGATAGCCTATGCCCCCCACATCCAACAGAACGGAACCATTCAGGACACCCGCCAGTTTTCCTCTAACAAAGGCAATCATTTAAATTTCCTTTCCCAAGAATGTATATGAGCATGACATATAGCCACCGCCAGGGCATCGGCAACATCGTCCGGGGCAGGTGTCTCAGGCAGCGCGAGAATAGTTTTAACCATGAACTGGACCTGACTTTTCCCGGCTCTTCCCGAGCCTGCCACGGCCTGCTTGATCTGGAGGGGGGTATATTCATAGACAGGCACACCGGAACATGCGGCAGCCAGGATCGCCACACCCCTGGCCTGGGCCACCACCAGTGCAGTTCTGGTGTTTTTATTGAAAAACAGCTCTTCAACGGCATAGTGCTCCGGACCATACTTAACAACAATCCTGACAAGTTCTTGATAAAGCTGATTAAGCCTCTCGGGAACCGGTATACCGGACGCTGTGCGAATGCAACCGTAATCAATAATTGTATAACGATTATCTGAATAATTAACCAGACCATACCCGGTTATGGCTATGCCTGGATCCACACCCATAATTAACAATCCCAGCACACTCCCTCCTCCAACAAGGCTTATTTCTACGAAAAAAAACCCAATCCTTTTAATATTGGGTAAGTTTATAGTCTGTATAATGTGGTTTACCAGTTTAACAGCCCGTAGCGGATGCCTTGAAACGGCGTAGAAGAGCGGATAATATCTTTTGTAAAGCACAGGTAATTGGGAAAAGAAAGGTCCAATTACTAAAATGGCGTAAATACCCCATAAATATATCATTAACGGTGAAACCGTCAACTGCTTTCATCCAGGTTTTCCAGGAAGGCGTTTAAGAGCTCATCGGAGGCAAACTCAATCTCTCCCCTGAGCTCTTCCATGGTCAATGGAGTTTGTTGATCCAGGGACATCACTTGTTCCAGCTTTGCCTGGAGACCGGGTTCAAGTGACTCCAGGTTAATATTCTCTACCCGGATTATTTTTTCCTGATATTCAATGGGCCCCTCATAAACAGCGACTTTCCCCTGGTAGAGACCAAGATGACGGTAGTTCCTGTGAACCTGACATAATTCACCGCATTTTACTGTCAGGGTCAAAAACCTGGGATCGTTAAAACTTACAATCCACCCCTCCGAAGCTGGAAACCTTTCAATTACGGCATTCCTGTCCAGGCCAACCATATTCCCGGGGACCGTTTCCCTGGATAACAATTCAGTATCACCGCAGAGGTAGAGTTTTTCCCGGAACAAAACTGTATCCCTGGAAACTACTGGGTTAGCAGTACTTGCAGGAGAACCAAAAACAGCAAGGGGCTTGCGCTCAGGCGGATTTGTCAAATAACTGCCCCAGACAAAGCCTGCAACAGCAGAAAATATAAATAAAATAATAAATATTACTGTTACTTTTTGATCCTTTGTTAAGAACACCATTATACCTCCAGATCCAGGCCAAAAAACATCGCCATAAGCCGGTGCCTTCCTGTATTATTACCATATAATGGTGCTTTGATTCAAGGATAAACCCGTTGTTTTTCATAGTAATTAAAAAAGCCACCCTTTTTGGTGGCAAGAGTCATTCTTCTTCAACTTCGAAATTTGCATATACGTTTTGAACGTCATCATGCTCCTCCAGAGCGTCCATCAATTTTAGCATCTGTTCTGCTTCCTTGCCTTCAAGACTCACCGTACTCTGGGGAATCATAGTTACCTCGGACAGGGCCACGACTATACCCTGTTCTTCCAGAGATTCTTTTACTTTTTGAACTTCACCCGGCTTGCAGATGATTTCATATGATTCTTCCTCAACTTTAAAATCGTCCGCCCCGCATTCCAATGCCAGCAGCATCAGATCATCTTCATCAATTTGATTTTCAGCTTTATCGATGACAATTAATCCGGTTTCCTGAAACATCCAGGCCACACATCCGCTTTCACCAAGATTTCCACCGTTCCTGGAAAAAATATGGCGAATCTCACCCGCTGTACGATTGCGGTTATCTGTCATGATTTGCAACAGGACTGCCACACCACCCGGGCCATATCCTTCATAAGTTATTTCCTCAAGGTTCGAACCACCCTGCTCCCCGCATCCCCTTTGAATGGCCCGTGTGATATTTTCATTGGGGATGTTGGCTTCCTTTGCCTTTTGTATAGCAGTTTTCAAGCGGATGTTACCATCAGGATCACCACCGCCCTGGCGGGCAGCAACAATAATCTCCCTTGCCAAACGCGTGAAAAGCTTGCCGCGCTGGGCATCCACTTTGGCTTTTTTACGCTTGATTGTAGCCCATTTTGAATGACCGGACAAATTTAGTTCTCTCCTTCCCATCGTAATCCAAATGTCATTGAAAAAAATAAGGACATTATCAGCAATTACGGATTCAGATACATTCACAATATTGAATGAAATGGTATATTATGGTAATAATTAAGCGGGCAATTATCCTTATAATCCCAAAGGCCGCTTTGCCTGGTTAAATCTATCTAAAGTTTAAACGTTTTTTAAGCGGTTGCCAACAGGTTATTTTTATACCAACCCGGATGAACAGTTCAGCAACTGAACAAGACACTCAAGCAGGTGTACCCCTTTGCTGTAATCACAAAATAAATGCTAATGGAACCTGTGTACGCTTAAATCAGTGCCGTGATTAATAGCGGCGCTTTAGCCGCATGTTTGTTAATCCCGCCAGGGAGCTTACACTGGTTTCTTTTTAAAACCGCGTAAGCGGCAGATGCATCCACTTTATCTCCTCCGTTCTGTACATATCTCAAAATTCTCATTTAATGCTACCAGATTGTCTTGCTAGATGCAAATTGTCACAATATTCTTCAAAATTCCAGCATTCTTTAGCTTTATTATTACCTGCTTAATTATTTTTTTGGTAACTATAGCTAAATTAATCTATTAATCAGGAGGATTATGCAACATTGTGTAGAATCAGGTAACTTGTGATAGTAAAGTCCATTATGTAGCTGATGTCAATCTAAAAGGAGGTAATGATGAAAAATAAAAAGAGCCCTTTTCTGTTTATCTTGATTCTCATGATGATGTTAACCGCCTCTTACGGATTTGTTCAGTCAGATACAGCCTTTGCAAGTGATTCTTTTAAATATACCGTGTCTGATGGAGATTGCCTGTGGTTAATTGCAAACAAATTTGGTGTTAGTGTGGATGCAATTAAATCAGCCAACAACTTAAGTTCCGATTTTCTGCAAATTGGTCAAAGCCTGATTATACCTGGTAAATCAAGCCCGTCGCCTGCTCCTGCAGCCCCGGCAGCTTCTTCTGTATACACAGTTGTACATGGTGATTGCCTCTGGACCATTGCCGAAAAGTTTGGAACCAGTATCAACGCAATAAAATCACTAAACGGCCTTAGCTCTGATACGCTATTTGCCGGACAGAAACTTAAGATTCCCGGTGCAAATTATCAACCGGTCAGCAGGGGAGCTGTTTCCAGACCTGCGCCTCAGCCGGCATCTTCTCAAGGAAGAGAACTGGTTAGTTGGGGATTAATTAACGACATATTTCCAAATGGGTCTACGGCTACCCTGAGAGATGTCCGTACAGGCCGAGAGTTCCAGATTTACCGTCTTTTTGGAACCAATCATGCCGATTGTGAACCCCTTACAGCGAGCGATTCCAAGATCATGAAGGAGTGCTTCGGGGGTCAGTGGAGCTGGGACCGGCGACCAGCATTACTCCTGATAAACGGGCGAGCGATAGCCTGTTCTATGGCCGGAATGCCCCACGGAACAAGCCAGAATATTTACGGTAACGACTTTGACGGTCACTTCGACCTGCACTTTTTAAACAGCCGCACGCATGGTACCAATAAAGTGGACCCAGGCCACCAGGCTGCCGTTCAGGAAGCAGCAGCTTCTTGATCTTTTACTTATTACCCTGCAATACTCAAAGCAACGACATTCACAACACAAATATAATCATATAAACCCTTCACTTTATAAAACCGAAGGGTTTATATGATCTACCTTACAGGGAGCTGAACCCCTGACAATAGTATAAACGGCCCGGTTGAGGTTTTTACTGCAGGCGCAATAAAAACTGGATCTCCATCTCAAACAACATCCTTTTAACTACGCGTCCCTATGCCTTGTAGTAAACGGTCGATAACAATCGCAAGCGCAACAATACTCAACCCGGCTTCTAAACCGCGTCCCACATCAATCCTGCCTATGGATATCAGTACCTGTTCGCCGAGGCCCCGTGCCCCAATCATGGAAGCAATCACTACCATAGCCAGAGCCATCATGGTTGTCTGGTTAATCCCGGTCATTATACTGGGCATGGCAAGGGGCAACTGAACTTTGAGCAACAATTGCATTTTGGTTGAACCGAATGCCCTGCCTGCTTCAACCACATCACTGGAAACATGGGTTATTCCCAAGCTGGTGAGGCGAATTACTGGTGGCATAGCATAAATAATTGTTGCAAACAAACCGGGAACTTTGCCCAATCCGAAAAACATCATTGCGGGAATTAGGTAGACGAAGCTGGGCATTGTCTGCATGGCGTCAAGAACCGGCCTTATAATGGCATCTAGCTTTTTACTGGAAGCCATAAGTATTCCTGTGGGAATCCCCATTAATATTGAAAAAACGACTGCCCCGCCTACTATTGCGAGAGTTTGCATCATTAATTCCCACATGCCGAAGCTACCCACCATAACCAGTAGCAAAGCCATAACTGCAGCGGTAATCCACGATTTAGTCGATTTCCAGCCCAGGTAGAGCACCGCGATTATTATACTCCACCAGGGAAGCCAGAGTAAGAATTTTTCTATTAACATCAACATGTTTAATATAACTAGTGTGATCCGATCAAAAAACGTACCAAACTTTTGCAGTAGAAGGGCCATAAAATCATTTACATATGAAGCAATGGGAAAATATAAAAACTCAGGAAATTCATTCATTATATTATTTCAGGCTATCAAACTTGATAGCCTGATTCACCTCACAATTTCTTATTGCTGCTCTTATTGCTTGTCCTATTCGTTGTCGGTCTGAGCGAATGCTATTAGACTATTTAGAGCTTTTGTTTTACCTTTTCAGCAATTTCATCAGAAACCCACGTTGTCCAAATATCTCGTTTTTCCCTTAGAAACCAGATGGCAGCCTGCTCAGCTTCTACACCTTTATCATTCATGTAAGCCAGAGCTTCACTGATAATATCGCTTTTCATTTCGTATCTCTTTAAGAACTCTACAATTTCCGGAGCCTGTTCGGGCAAATCCTTATGGACCACAATATTTACATCAACAGCCGGGAATTGGCAACCATATCCGTTGTTCCACAGCCCTTCACTGTACGGAGGTTCCTCTATTTGAAACAGGTCCAGCTTACCAAAAATCCAGGTGGGCCCCCAGTAATACCCAAACCACGGCTGACCTTTTTCATAGGCGGAAACCAGTGAAGATGCCAGAGAAGCGCCAGAACCGGGCCGGAAAATACTATAGTATTTTGAAAGACCGTATGTATCAAATTTTTCAGTTATAATATGATCGGCCTCCCACCCGGGAACAGCTCCATAAAATCTTCCCATATTCGGCTCCTCGGGATCCTGGAACAAATCCTTATAATCAGGTAGATCCTTATAAGATTTGAGATCCGGCGCCATTGGCTCAATTCCTCTATCGGGGTCCCCTTTAACTACATAGGCAGGCACGAACATTCCCTGCACGTTGTCATTAAAGTTAGTTCCCAAATCAACAAAACTGCCATCAGCGATACCCTTATCATAAGCTTCCTGAGCGTTTTGAACCCATATTTCCATTGCAACGTCAATGTCACCCCTGGATAAACCCTGCATCAAAGGTATTGTTTCCCCCGGCATACTGTCTGTTTCATAACCATAACCGTTCTCGATAATAAACTGTGCTATCCTGTTATTGATAAGAGCGCTGTCCCAATTAAAATCACCAAACATGATTGTTTTGTCTTGTGCTTTCTGTTCAACCTTCGCATTGCAACCTATAACTGAAGATGCCAATACAGCTACGATGAGCAACATAAATGTAACTCTGACAATGATATTCTTAGACAAAACTTTTTGCAATTCTAACATCTCCTTTCATAATTCAAAACTACAAACATAACCATTTAATGACATACAACTCCTTATTAATTGATAAGTTGTCTGTATAATTATAGCATAACATCTTTTTTTTGTCTAAGTATTTATTAAATCCCGGGAAACTGTTTTATTCCGCCGACCTACATTATCCGACCTTTAAACAAAGTCAGAAAGTCGGAAAACCTTATCCCGGTTTCGGCAGGTAAAGCCTGTAGCCGGAAAAGCGCTGTGTTTTTTCAATAAAATAGAGAAAGCCCCACGGGTTAACCGTGAAGCTTTTAAAATTATTCTGCGGCTGTTTGAGATGTGAGAGGTTAGAGGTTAGAGGTGAGAAGAAATCAAAAACCTCCGGCATCCTTGCTCAAATAATAACAAAGGACACACCATAAACTGATGTGTCCTTAAAATTATTCTGGCGGCTGTTTCAGAAGTCAGAAATCAGAAGTCGGAAGTCAGAAAATCTTAACCCGTTCCGGCACTCTCTGTATTGTTAAATAGAAAAAGCCCCACGGGTTAACCGTGAAGCTTTTAAAATTATTCTGGCGGCGACCTACTCTCCCAGG
>JAKPTB010000142.1 GCA_029555205.1 Bacillota bacterium | reverse complement strand
TTTGAGAGATATCCTGACCGCCGCCTGGCTTTAACGGCCTGGTCTGATAAGGTTCTTTTTGAGACATAAAAGGGCCTCCTTTGCCATCTGACAACATGTTTTGCTTCTTTATTTTCAAACTATGGCCAATAGGGGAATAATGTTACTTTATTTGGTAAAATAGTAAGGGAAAGGCAATTGTAATTTATCCGTAACGGCTAAGCAAGCTAACGCCCGGCAGCAGTTTTATCCCGCAAGTGTTCCTGACCATCAACAGTCCCGCAAAATCAATAAGTCGTTATTTGACTGATAAAATCAACATTTTTTGGAATTGAAAGGCTCTATTATAATTTGATCTGCATATAAATAATTAATGAATAATATGAGACTTATTGTTAGGCTTTCAGCGGGGTTCTTGGGCAGGCGGATTTAACTCAGTAATGGTAAGGGCTGATATCCGCTGTTTCGACAATTACTGCACACGGTGACCTTCCCATGGTGCGGCTTTAAGGCCAAGAGTGGGGAAAATTGACGGAAATGCTGAGGTGGCCTGGATTTGAGGGAAAGAAGAATATACCTGGCAAGTCCCCATATGAGTAAACAGGGATTTGAAAAGCAATATATAGATGAAGCTTTTAAAACAAACTGGATTTCCCCTCTGGGACCCAATGTGGACTTATTTGAAAAAGAACTTGCGGATTACGTAGGAGTTAGCCATGCGGCAGCTTTATCGTCGGGGACTGCCGCCATCCATTTAGCTTTGAAATCACTGGGGATTAGGGAAGGTGATCTTGTATTCTGTTCTTCCCTCACCTTTGCAGGTAGTGTCAATCCTGTTCTTTATGAGAAGGCGATTCCGGTATTTATTGACAGCGACAGCTCAAGCTGGAATATGTCCAGGGAGGCTTTAAGGAAAGCCTATCAAGTTTATCCGGCTCCCCGGGCTTTAATTGTTGTTAATCTATACGGGCAGTCCGCCGATTATGATCTTATCAGAGAGATAGCCGGAGAGCACGGTACTCCGATAATCGAAGATGCTGCTGAAAGCCTTGGCGCGACATATAAAGGAGTACAAACAGGAGCCCTGGGCGATATCGGAATATTCTCTTTTAATGGAAACAAGATTATAACCACTTCAGGCGGGGGGATGCTTGTTTGTAATGATGAGGAGATAGTAAAAAAAGCAAGGTTTTGGGCTACCCAGGCCCGTGAAGCCGTACCGTGGTACCAGCATAATGAAGTCGGCTACAATTACCGGATGTCCAATATTTGCGCCGGCATCGGGAGAGGTCAGCTGAAGGTTCTGGAAGAGAGAATTGCTAAAAAGAAATTTATCTACGAACTGTATCAGGAGTCCTTTGCTGATATCCCTGAAATCAGGATGATGCCGGTTTGTGATTACGGTTCACCGAACTACTGGCTTTCCTGTATTATCCTGGATAGGTCCTGCCGCCTTAAGCCCTTTGATCTTATCAGCGCGCTGGCCAAAGAGAATATCGAAAGCAGGCCTGTTTGGAAGCCTATGCACCTGCAGCCGGTGTATGCAGATAAGCCGTTCTTCAGCAGCGTTGAAGGCGGCATAAGTGCAGCGGAAGATATTTTTAACAGGGGTGTCTGCCTGCCCAGCGACACTAAAATGACCACAGGGGATATTGAACTGGTGGCCGGCATAATTCGTCAATTATTTGGAAAGCAATAATAGGTACGGGTTTACATTTAAAGCATCAATAAATAAAGCATCGAGGTTTTTAAAGAAACCTCGATGCTTTATTTATTTATACCTGTATTTATACCTTGTTATTTTACAGTATGCGCTTATCCCTTCAAGCTCCGGAAGAACTCCAGGATCCTGCAGGAAAACACCACCCGGACACCCGTATTCTCTATCGTTTCCGGAATCGCCTGTCCGGAAAGAAGACATTCCTCCTCTTCGGAGAGCGGGACAGGGCAGGGGGCGGCGGGGTCAAAGACGGCGCCCCGGTTGCCGCCGAAGCCGAAGCTGGAAACGAAACCGGTGTCGTCAAAGGGGCCGGATCCGTTCAAGGTGCCGGAACCGGAGCCGGAGGAGGAGCCGGGGCCTTTCCAGGTGTTAAAGCCGGAACCCGGGTTGAAGCCGTTGCCTCTGTCGCTGCCGGTTTTTCCGCCTTCCAGTACGGCGCCCGGCTCAGGCGTGATGGGCACCTGCCCGCCGTTAGAGTACGGGTTCACAGCAGCCGCGTTTCTTGTTAAATCCACAAAACAGAGGGGCGGGAAGAGGACGCACCACCAGTTCGTCCCTCCGCCTTCGCCGATTACCACCCTTACGGCCTCATATTCTCCGGCCGGGAGGATAAATGGTCCGTAATGTTTGGTGGGGAATGGAAAACAAGCCAGCTCAACGCGTACCGGGTATTCTCTTCCGGCAGTCCGGACTTCACGGTCAGCGGTTTCCTGAATCAGGTCCAGGTTGTTCCGGGCAATGTCTCTCGCTGAAGCGATGTCATCAATTGCAAGAAACCCGGGAGCTACGTCCTGGACGATTGCGTCCCTTACTTTTCGCTTCAGATCCTGATCGAACAGGCTGTCGCTGTTTGCCACCACATGCAGGCGGATAAACTCCCCGGAGCCGGAGACTTCGGTTTTTGTATCCTGTTCCTGGCGCAGATAAAAGGCAGAAAGCAAAACAACAAGAAAGACAATTATTGTTAAAAGTATTTTTTTATTAGTCCCAGTCAACTGCTCTCCCCCGATTCTAGAATAATTTCCATGATTATCAGTAAACCGTTCCAATTTTAACGGAGCAAACCGTTTCAAACCATGGTTATCAGAAAGGACAAATCCTTAAACTCCCCAGGGAGCAAAACCCAGTCCCCTTAAATTCCAAACTTACATAAGCTCGATTCCCCTCACCAACTCCCCAGCCCCCCAGCCCCAATTCCCCCGGCTGGACTAAAGCTGAAAGCTCATAGTTTTTCAGCTTAGGTTTTCAACTAATTATAGTATGCCCATAATCCAGACACACAAACTCCAGACCGCCTGCGGCGCGATTCTTGTTTGGAGGGGGTTAGCAAATGTATATAATTACCAGGTCTGTTACCCTGCAAAACCATATCGTGCAATCGTATCCATAAATATAGAAAGGCATAGAAAGGGCGGCGCAGAAAGGGGGAAGAGTTTTAGCGGGCCGCCGAAACTGACTAACCTGCAATTTTACGGGGAGGTGCTTTAAATGAAAAGGAAAGGTTTGTTAACCTTTGCTTTAGCGGTGGTCCTGGTTCTGTCACTGGCAGTTTCAGCCTATGCCGGCCCCGGTAAAGGAAAGGGAAAAACAAAGTTCAAACCTGATAACAGCAAATTTAAGATTATCCAGTTGCAGGATGTAAAGTCTCACTGGGCAGAGCAGCCGATTCTGTGGATGTGCGGACAGGGCATCCTGACGGGTTATCCCGACCTGACCTTCAGGCCGAATACCCCAGTCACCAAGTTTGAAGCCGTCATGATGATTTCCAAGGCGTCCGGTTTTGACGGATCTGTCAAGTTCAATCAGGGGCGCTCATGGAGCAGGGATGTTCCTTCCTGGATGGAGGAATGTCTTGATTATGCAGTTGATGAGGGGATTTTAACGGAAGACGAGGCCGCTGATTTGAAAGGATGGACGCCTGCAAAGCGTTACGAGGTAGCGGTTTGGGCAGCCAGGGCAATGGGTGTGGATACAGATGATAATTATTACTTCCAGGATTTAAATGACATACCCTTTTACGCCAGGACCTACGTGGGCGGGATGTATAAGCACCGGTTCATGGTTGGTTATCCCGGCAATGTATTTCAGCCCAACAAACCGGTAACACGGGCGGAACTGTCGGTTGTCCTGTACCGGATCCTCCTGTCGCAATCCCAGGATGATTCTGATCAAGACAGCGATGACGGAGATTATGATGAAGACGTGGATGACCTTGAATTAGTTAGCTTGAAGCCCGCCGACGGCAGCGATGACGTGGCCCCGTCAACCAGCAGGCTGGTTGTCAGGTTCAACCTGGAAGTCAGGGCTGTGGAGGATAACGAAAACGTCAGGGACGGCATCAGGGTAAGGAATGTAACCGATGATTATAACGTAGGGATTGACAGGGTTTCCTTTAAAGGCAAAGAATTATGGATTGACCTTGATGAACCGCTGGAAAGTAATGCGACCTACAGGGTTACCATCGAAAACGATATCATCGAGGACAGGGAATACGGGCAATACTTTGAAGGTATTGACGCTGGAGACTGGGAATTCAGTACGGAATACAAAGACCTTGAAATCCTGGAGTTAACTCCCGAAAACGGGGCGTCAAATGTTGACGGACCCGGGACGGAGGTCCTGGAAGCAAGGTTTAACGAGGACATCCAGGTTGTGGACGGGAAAGACCTGCTCAGGTCTGTAAGAGTATATAATAGAACAGACAGGGAAACTGTTGAAATCAAAAAGGTCGAACTGGATCAAGACACGCTCCGGATCACCCTGGAAGAGCCCTTATTGAGGAACACTGCCTATGAAGTGACGATCAGGTCAAGTTATTTTGAGGCTGAAGACACAGGCGATAAGTTCGAGGGCCTCGACGGCAGCCAGTGGAGATTCACAACCCGCTGATTGTTTAATCAGTTTAATAGTAAAAAAAGTTTAAAACTGCATAGTTGACACCCTTTTATCCCTCCTTTTGGTGGCAGGGGGTCGGTTTTCCTGGTGCCTGTAAACTGGTGCCGGGAGAACCGTCCCCCTGTCGCCTTATTGTCGCCTTCGCCTTGTGGTGTACCGGGAGAACCGTCTCCCTGGCACGCTGTGGTCCAGCTCTGGTCGACCGGGAGAACTCCCCCCGGTCCCCCTGGTGTACCGGGAGAAGCGTCCCACTGGTCAGCGTTCCGCCCTGCTGGCCGGAGAACCGTTCCCTCCCGGTTTGCCTCCGCACCCCCCGGCCCAACCCTGGTCCTGCATCCTTGACCTTGTCACCACTTTCCTGTTTCCTGGCCGCTAATTTTTTTGAAAAATCATTTAACAAAGAAGGGAATTTTTAATCAATGTAGAAAGTATGTATTTACTTTGTACATATTTTGTGGACAGAGACATAGACCAGGGGCCGGGGCGTGGGGATTATGAAAATTGAGATAAGGGGTGTAGAGAAGCTCAGTTTTAGAGAACGCCAGGTTGTAACCATGAAGGAAATGGGGTATTCCACCGGGCAAATTGCCCGGCAGCTGGGGCTTGTTGCCAGTACTGTGGCAACCCTGTACAACCGCGCCAGGACGAAGGGGTATGAAGTTGTAATTATCATTCCGGGGCAAAACCTGGGCATTTTTGGAACACCAGAAGAAGAGGAGGAAAAAACGTGAGCCAGCCGCTGAGAAAAGAGCATGATCTATATTACATGCCTTTACCGGAAGAAAAAGGATCTGGAAAGCGCACGGAGCCGCAGAGGTCTTTCAAGTTCTCCAGGAGCAGGCTGCCCGGTCTGGTGGCGGTGCTCATATTGAGTTATCTTGCCATATCACTGGGCAGCCAGTTCAGTAAGTTGTCGATTATGCAGCAGGATATCCAGAGGATCCAGCAGGAAGTACAGCAAATGAAGGAAAAGAATGATGCCCTGCGCAACGAACTGCAGCTGGTACAAAGTGACGCCTACGTGGAGAGGACCGCCCGGGAAAAGCTGGGACTGGTAAAGCGGGGCGAAACAAGGGTGGTGGCAGTGCCCGAAGGGACAGAATTAAAGGCAATTAAGCCTCCCTCCATGGAAGATTATGTTGCTGACTAATTTGTCGGCCTCAGGTCAGATGTTTCTTGACACTCTCCTTTCCTGTCGCATATAATTACACTAGGTTTTTCCGCAGATTTGGGGGAGGAATAATTTCAGTTATGCCGATTGAGCTGGGGAGCGTCCAGGAGGGCGTTGTCACCGGAATTACTAATTTCGGTGCTTTTATAGAATTGCCCGGCGGAGTGACCGGATTGGTGCATATATCAGAAATAGCTGAAGTTTACGTCAAAGATGTTCGTGATTTTTTAAAAATCGGCGACAAGGTAAATGTTAAGGTTATTTCGATAGATCCCAAAGGTAAGGTAGGCTTGTCGATTAAACAGGCCAACCCGTCTACACGTTCAAAGTCTAAGAAACTCCAGATATCTTTTGAAGACAAGCTGGCCAGGTTTATGAAAGAAAGTGAGGAGCGCCAGCAGGTTCTGAAGAGGAGTACCGAATCCAAACGGGGTGGCCGCGGCTCAAGCAGAAAAATTGAATAAAAGGATTAATATTTTTCATCTCTTGCAGGAGATGAAGGCCAGGAAGCAATTCTCACAAAGGGAATTGTTTTTATTTTTTAGCTGGCGCCGAATCGGGGTGTTGAATATGCAATTAATAGCGGCCATTGATATCGGAACCAATTCCACCAGGCTCCTGGTTGTCCAAAAGACGGGGGCCGGTTGGGAGGAACTGGCCAGAAAGCTGGCCGGCACGCGCCTGGGCGAGGGCATCCGGCGCGGTGTCCTGCTGCCCTCCGCCATGGAGCGGACGGCGGAAGCCGTAGAGCTCTTTTACCGGGAGGCCTTGAGCCTTGGAGCGCAGCGTGTTGTTGCCGCGGCTACCAGCGCCGTGCGGGACGCTTCCAACCGGGAAGAGTTTTTGGCGCTGGTCAATCAGAGGACCGGCTTGCCGGTGCGGGTTTTGAGCGGGGAGGAGGAGGCGCGCCTTAGTTACCGGGGTGTGATCTCGGGCCTGGACATCGAGCCGGACTCAACGGTGGTTGTTGATGTCGGGGGCGGCAGTACGGAGTTGATCTGGATGCAGTCCGGGCGCCTGCGCCTGGTCAGCGTAAAGGCCGGAGCTGTGCGGCTGACCGGAGCGGGAGGCCGCAGCGGGCTGGCGGCAACCCTGAGGCCTGCTCTGGTGCAGGTGAGGCAGTCAAAGGCCGGGAATCTGGTGGGAGTGGGCGGAACTGTTACCACCCTGGCTGCCATTGATCAGAAACTTGTTGAATATGATCCGCGCCTGGTGCACGGTTACGTTTTAACTGCCGGAAGGATTAAAGAAATCTTGAGCATGCTGTCGAGCCTGGAGCTGGCAGATCGCAGGAGAGTGCCGGGGCTGCAGCCTGAAAGGGCGGACATTATCCTGGCGGGGGTGGAGATAGTTCTGGCCGTTATGGAGGGACTGGCAGTGAACCGCCTGGTGGTCAGCGAGAGCGATATATTGTTGGGACTTATCCAGGAAGAAGTCGAAAGAAAGTAAATATATACTACCAAAGCTGACAAAATTTTCCTGCTCCTTGTACTATAATATTAGTATTGATAGGAACAAGGGGTGGGAGCGTTTGTTTGAAGAGATCGAAATCTACCCGTACCACAGGGCCGGGCATGAAAAAACCAAAAACCGGGGTACGGGCGGGACGAAGGGAGTCAAAAAGAGGCCGCGCCGGGTCAGGCCGGGAATCAAACCTATCCTGACACCGGAGGCGCTTGTTATCGGCTTTGCGGGTTTTTTTCTGGGACGGGCGGTTTTGCTGGGCGAGTTGATGCCCTTCGCGGCGTCCTTTGTAGTTGCCTCCCTCCGGTCCTATGGCCGTGCCGGTCTGCTGTCAATCCCGGGTGTGCTCCTGGGACTGGCAACTATCATCAAAGGTTGGCCCCTGGCTGGTTCGATCCTGGTTGCCGCCGGAGCCTGGCTGTTAACAGGGGTTCTGCCGCCGGTTCTGAAAAGGCCCTGGCTGGTTCTGCCGGGCCTTGTCTTTGCTGTGACGATTATTGTAAAAACATCTCTGGCGGCCCTGACCGGCGCCTCTTCCTACACCTATTTTACCATCTTGTTTGAGGGCGTCTTTGCGGCGCTGCTCACGGGGATCATGCTTTACGGCCTGGGCGCCCTCAAAAGAAAAGCACCGGGTAAAAAACTTTTGACCGGGGAAGAGATTTTCTGTATTCTGCTTATCTTTGCCGGGATCATCGCCGGGACCGGGGACCTGAAATATGAAATGGTCAGCCTGAAGGGAGTTTTAAGCGGAATTGCTGTTCTGCTTTCTGCTTTTATAGGAGGAGCCGGCGCCGGCGCCGCCGCCGGAGCAGTGCTGGGGGTAATACCGGGCCTGGCCTACACCGTAGCCCCGGCCGTGGTGGGCGCCTACTCCTTTGCCGGACTCCTGGCGGGCGTCTGCAGGAGCTACGGAAAAGCCGGGACGGTCACAGGTTTTCTTCTGGGCAGTATCATCCTCTCCGTCTACGTCACCGAATACAGCAGCCTGCTGGTGGTTATAGCCGAAACAGGCGCGGCCGCCCTGTTTTTTCTGGCAGTCCCCCTCCCTTTCATCAAGAACCTCAAATCATCCCTGGGCATGCCTGTGGAAAATGACGGGGAGCACATCCAGGAAGGGTTTCCCTTTAAAGAGATCTTTGAAGGTAGAATTCGCAACTGGGCGCGCATATTTCTGGAGTTGTCCCGTACATTTGAACAGGTTGCCTCAACAGCAGGGCAAAACCGCGAAGAACAGAGCCTGCAAAAATTTCTTAACCAGATCACGGAAAAAGTGTGCAGCGGGTGCACCTTTTATAACACCTGCTGGGAAAGGGAGTTTTATAAAACGTACCAGGGCATGGTGGATTTGCTTGCCCTGGTTGAAATTTATGGAAAGATTTCACCGGACAACTTTTCCCGGGAGCTCAAAAGGCGCTGCTCCCGGACCAAGGAACTGGCTATAACAATAAACTGCCTCTACGAATCCTATAACCTCAATCGCTACTGGTCCCGGCGCCTGCTGGAAAGCAGGGAAATTGTTTCAGAGCAGCTGAAAGGGATTTCAGAGGTCATGGCTTCCCTGCCGGGGGAACTGGAGTATGAGCTGGAGGC
>JAKPTB010000134.1 GCA_029555205.1 Bacillota bacterium | reverse complement strand
AATTGTCCTCCGGGTCGAAACGGGAAAGCTTTTTCTGAAGTTGCACGATGAACTGACCAAAAAAATTTTAACTGCCGGCAAATCCGGTCATATGCCGCCGTATCTTCTGGCAATTGTCCATACGGACCAGGAAAATACAGCCCTGGAGTTCGTTAAACTACTAAACCAGAATTATAGAATACCGGCAAAATCTTTAATTATATTTAAAATTTTTGATTTCGATAAAAAGATTTTTCACAAGATGGTATGCTGGCAGCTTCCCTTGAAAAAATCAACACCTTCCAGAACGGTCCTTATTGATACGGGAATTAACGGTTTAATCAGCCTCCATTTCAAAGACCAGTCGGGTTATTATAAACTGAACGGGGATCCGTACACCAGGGCACAGTACGGATAGCACGCCCTGCAGGTATCCGGAGGACGAAACCGCCTTAAAGGGCCGGGGTTGATTACGGCCCTGTATTTGACGCCAGCCTATTACCGCCCTTTTGGCAGGCGCCGGCAGCATAGGGCCGGTTACCGGCTTGAGGTTGTCCGCGAAGTTGACCGGTTTGGATTTAGGAAGCCGGCAACATAGGGTTTTTAGAGACCTGGACAGGAAGGAGCCCTTCACCCTTTACGGATGAAGGGCCTGTTTTTTTTTAGGGGCGGATGAATTACAAAAGCTCAAAAATAAATATATATCAGGATATAGAGGAATTTTTTCGAACCAGGTAGAACTTTCTATGAAATTTGGAGGTGCCTATGTTCCCATATCGACATGTGACAGTAACCCCGAAACTGCCGGAGCAAATCTGCAGGCTCAAAGAGCTGGCCTATGACTTCTGGTTTACCTGGAAGCCGGGCGGTGTTGAGTTCTTCAGGACAATCAAGCCGGAGCTCTGGCGGGAAGCCGGGCATAACCCCGTCCGCTTTCTCATGCAGATTCGCGAGGAAGACCTGGTGGCCGCCTCCCGGGACGAAGATTACCTGGCCCTTTATAACCGGGTTTTTGAACAATACGACCGTTACCTCAGGGAAGAAAAATGGTTTGAGCAGAATTATCCGGAGCACAGGGAACATGTAATCGCTTATTTTTCTGCGGAATTCGGCCTGCATGAGTCCCATCCCATTTATTCCGGAGGACTGGGGCTCCTGGCGGGAGACCACTGCAAGTCGGCCAGCGATCTCGGCCTTCCCTTCGCAGGGGTGGGGCTGTTGTATAAGCACGGTTATTTCACCCAGAAAATTAACGGAGAAGGAAGGCAGGAAGCCGAGTATCCCTATCTAAATTTCTTTGAACTGCCCATCATACCGGTTAACGATTCTGCCGGCAACAGACTGCTCATTCCGGTGGAACTGCCCGGCCGCACCATTTATATCCAGGTCTGGAAGGCCAGGGTGGGAAGGGTGTGCATCTACCTGCTGGATGCCGATATCCCCAGAAACACTCCGGAGGACCGGGGTTTGACCGGTTCCCTCTACGGTGGTGACAGGGAGTGCCGGATTTCTCAGGAGATTATTCTGGGTATCGGGGGAGTAAAAGCCCTGCGCGCCATGGGGATTAACCCCAGGGCCTGGCATATCAACGAGGGGCACCCCGCCTTTCTGGTTATTCAACGAATCAGGGAACTGGTGAGAAAGGGGGTTTCCCTGGAGACGGCCAGGGAAGTGGTCCGCTCGTCAACCATCTTTACCACCCATACTCCCGTTCCGGCGGGACATGACCTTTTCAGTGAAAAGATGATCGAAGTGTTCTTTGCCAAAATAGCCGCAGAACTGGGTCTGGATCTGAGCGGGTTTCTGGAACTGGCCTGGGATGCGGAGAGAGAAAGCTTTAACCTTACTCTTCTGGCCCTGAACCATTCCTACCTGACCAACGGGGTCAGCTGGCTGCACGGTAAAGTTGCCCGGGATATGTTCCGCGCCCGCTACAACCGGCTTCATCCCGAGGAGATACCAATCACCTCCATTACCAACGGGGTGCATACAGGCAGCTGGCTGGCCGGGGAGTTGCGGGAACTCTACGCCCGTTACCTGGGCAAAGGTTTTCTGGACCAGGTTAATCAGCGGCAGATCTGGGAGAAAATAGACAACATTCCTGATGAAGAACTCTGGAGGGTTCACCGCAGCTTAAAGGAAAAGATGATTGACTTTGTGCGGGCCAGCCTGAAAAAACAGCGCAGGCGAAACTACGAGCTTACCAGCAGGATCCTGGAAGTGGATGAGTACTTGAATCCTGAAGTCCTTACCATCGGTTTTGCCAGGCGCTTTGCCACATACAAAAGGGCCACCCTCCTTTTCCGGGACCGGGAAAGGTTAAGCCGCCTGGTTAATGACCCCCAGCGCCCGGTTCGCTTCATTTTTGCCGGTAAGGCCCATCCTGCGGATCTGGCCGGCCAGGAACTTATTAAACAAATTTATGATTTTTCCAATGAGCCGGATTTGAGAGGGAAAGTCCTGCTTCTGGAAGACTATGATATCCACATGGCCCGCCACCTGATTCAAGGAGTTGATGTCTGGCTCAATACCCCGCGCAGGCTGATGGAGGCCAGCGGCACCAGCGGCCAGAAGGCCGCCCTCAATGGAGTTGTCAACGTCAGCACCCTGGACGGGTGGTGGCCCGAGGCTTATGACGGAAAAAACGGTTTTGCCGTGGGCACGGAGCGGGAATACCGGAACGAAGAGATTCAGGATCTGGATGATTGTTATTCTTTATACGAGATCCTGGAAGAAAAACTTATCCCCATGTTTTACCGCAAACAATCCGGTCTGCCCCTGGAGTGGATCCGGATGATGAAAAACTCCGTCAAGACCATCGCTCCGGTATTCAATACAAACCGGATGGTTGCCGAATATACCGAACGGTTCTACGTGCCGGCCATCAACCGGGGGCTCTATTTTGTCCGCAATAACTACGAGGTAGCAGACAGGGTCAGTGCTTTCAAGAGGTTTATCAGGGAGCGCTGGGATGGGGTTGCCTTTGTTGCTGTGGATTCCAACGCCCGGCCCAAGATGGCCGTGGGGGAAAAGTTGATGGTCAGCGCGGTTGTCAGGCTGGGGGAGATTGCCCCTGATCATGTTGCTGTGGAGGTTTTGTACGGGGAGGCCGGGGACGGCGGGCTCAGCAATATTACGGTTGTAGGCATTTCCTGCGAGGGGGAAACGGAACCCGGTACTTACCGTTTTGCCGGCGAGTTGTCGCTGCCCCAGGGGGTCCTTGGCTACACCTTGAGAGTAAGGCCGGAGAACAGGGATTTCCCCTACACGGAACTTCCCCTGGTTACATGGGCGCCGGGATTGTAAGAGGTCCGGCGGGACAGCTTGTCATGCAGGCCCGGCAGACTTGACATTTTTTTGAATAATCCAGGCCTAATACCGGCTTAAAAATGCCTGACGGGGCCGGGCGGCTTTAGTAGAGTGCCTGGCTCTTTAAAGGGATTCCCGGATCCGGACCGGCGTGTTTTAAAAATCGCCGGCCGGTTTTTTTAAATAGCTCCAGACAAAGATACAGCCGCCGATGGTGATTAATACGTCTCCGATACTGAAAACCCTGGTAATAAAAATCCAGTGGGGCATCAGGAAGATATCCGCCAGGTAGTAAAATGAGGTGTCCGGCCCGGTGGCGATATAGTTGTAGGCCGGCAGGCCCTGGTTAATTAATGCCAGTTCCTCCGGAGTGGCAATCATTTCAAAATACTCCCGCTTCAGCGGCATGTAGCCGGAATTGGCGTAAATCACCAGCAGGTTGCTGAGCAGGCCCAGACCGACCAGGGCCAGCCCGCGCAGTTGCAGGTTTAAAAGGACAAAGAGGGCAACCAGCGCCAGGGAAACCATGTACAGTTTTGGCGCCAGGGGGTCCGGCAGGCCCAGGGTATGCCGGAAACCCGAGTTGGTTACTAATTTGATGACTACGGCAGTGAGGACCAGCCAGGAGTGCCTGAAGCGGATATTCTTCAGATTGCGAATGCTGCCGCCGGTGAGCAGGGCAACTACGGCGCAGATTAAAACGATGATAGCGAAAGCCATGGGTTACTCCTTTTGGGTATCGTCATCTTTATTATACAATGGGTTTTCTCTCTGCAGAATGTTTACAAAAACATTAACAATGCCGGGATCAAACTGCGTTCCGGCGTTGTCGATCAGTTCTTTAACGGCATGTTCCCGGGACAGGGCTTTACGGTAGATGCGATCGGAAGTCATGGCGTCAAAACTGTCGGCCACAGCTAAAATCCTGGCTCCCAGGGGAATATCCAGGCCCTTCAGTCCTTTCGGGTAGCCTTTACCGTCGTACCGTTCGTGGTGGTACTGTACGTATAAAGCGCCGTACTTATAGAACCTCAGGTTGCTCAGGATTTTGAAGCCGGCCTGGGCGTGTCCGGCCATTACGGACTGCTCTTCAGGGGTCAAATGTCCGGCTTTTAAAAGAATACTGTCCGGTACGGAAACCTTGCCGAGATCGTGGACCCTGGCTATGGTTACCAGAGTTTCGTAGTTGTTGCCCAATAGCCCCAGTTCGTCCGCAATCATGCTGCAGTAGTGGGCTACCCGCCGGGAGTGCTCGGCTGTATAGCTGTCCCGCTGGTCGATGATGTCTGCCAGAGCTTCAATGGTATTCCTGGTTTCCGTCCTTAAGTTCATGTAGTTTTCGAAACTTAAGTGGGCCATGGCCAGCGGCAGGATCAGGATAATAATGGACACGGGTTCGTAATCATAAAGGATTACGATCAACAGGCTCACAGGAACAAGGGAGGCGAAATGGATCAGTTCCAGCATTACGTCGGAGGTCAGCTGCCTGACCAGCCTGGTGCCCTGGCTCAAGGAAATAACCGTGGACACCAGGAAAAAATTTACCAAAACGTAAACAAGACAGCTAATAATCATGGCAGGGGCGTCGCTTTTTAAATGCAGCGGTCCGGTATTCCATCTAAAAATGTGAAAAACAAGCCAGGCCAGGTAAATGGTAATGGCATACTGGCTGATATTGAAGAACATCTTTTTCAGGCCGCGTTTTCCGGTGATGTCCGTAAGGATATTAGCCACTGTGGAGATTAAAATTGCGGCAGGGGCACCGAAAAGGATGAGTGCGGAAATGTGAACTGCGAAAGAGATGGTTAACTGATCATTGTTCGGCATCGTAATGGGCTTCATTTCCGTTAAGGTGCTGAAAACGGCCCAAAATATGTAGATCCAGAGCATTTCTGCCTGAAACTGAAAGGTTTTAACAGCTTGAAAAATTAGAAATAAGCCAATACAATCGATAACTAACTGATAGGCTGAAGCAGGGTTGACAGTATTTTTAAATTTGTTCAGCAGGAAACCAGCGGGAAGCTGATTTGTTTTTCTGTGATCTGTTTTACCCATAATAAATTGATTCTTAACAAGCAACAAAAAACCTTCTAGTTGGGACAATCTTTTACATTTTAATTTTTTGATTTTTAAATTAGGAAGGGAAATTCGTAAAATAAGTAGAATTATCCAAAAAAACCGATAAGCAGGGGGTATTTTTTGTGAAATTTAACAACAAAGTAATAATTTTTATCTTAGGTATACTTACCTTTGTTCTTATTGCCGGTTGTTCCCCCTCTTCTGCCCCGCCGGCTGCCCCTGAGCAGGTAATCAGGTACAATATCGGCGCTGAACCTGCAACCCTGGATCCGGCCCTGTCTTCCGGAATGACGGAGTATACCGTGGCAAACGCCCTTTTGGAAGGACTGGTGAGGCTGGACAGGGATGGCCAGCCGTCGCCGGGCGTTGCTGAAAGCTGGGAAATCTCACCGGACGGCAAAACCTATACCTTTAAACTTAGGGAGTGTTACTGGTCGAACGGTGAGCCCCTGACCGCGGATGATTTTGTTTATGCCTGGCTCCGCCTGTTGTCTCCTGAAACTGCTTCCCCTTATGCCTACCAGCTTTTTTATCTCGTCAACGGCCGGGAGTACAATGCTGGTGAGGTTAAAGATCCGGCCTCCGTAGGTGTGCGTGCTGAAGGAAAGGACAGGCTGGTGGTTAACTTAAAGGCCCCTGTGCCGTATTTTCTAGCGCTGACGGCTTTTCCGGCTTTGTTTCCGGTGCCTGAGGGCGTGGTTTCCCGGGACCCCGGGGGATGGACCCTGACTCCCGGCGGATTTGCCGGCAACGGTCCCTTCAAGCTGGCGGCCTGGGAGCACAATAAACAAATCGTTTTGGAGAAGAACGGGCATTACTGGGACCGGGAAAATGTCAAGCTGGAAAAACTGGTGATTACCCTGGTGAGTGATTCCCATACCGAACTGGCCATGTTTGAAAAGGGCCAGATCGATATTGCGGAAACGCCGCCCTACCGTGAAATAGAAAGGTTGGCACAAGGCGGCCAACTCCAGGTGAGCCCGGATTTATCAAACGAATACTATATGTTTAACACAAAGGTAAAGCCCTTTGACCAGGTTCTGGTCAGAAAGGCGCTTTCCCTGGCCATCGACAGGGAGGCGCTGGTAACCAGCTTAACAAAGGGCGGCGAAATGGCGGCTTATGCCTTTGTCCCCCCCGGGGTTCAGGGACCTGCTCCCGGTCAGGATTACAGAAGTCTCGGTGCAAAGCTGATTGAGGGTTTCAACCCGGCGGAGGCAAAGAGACTGCTGGCGGAGGCCGGTTTTCCGGAGGGCAGGGACTTCCCGGTGATCGAGCTGCTCCTGGACGACAACCAGAATCATAAGGCCGTAGCGGAGGCCATAACCGGCATGTGGCGGGAACACCTGGGTGTTCAGAGCAAAATTGTGGAACAGGAATACAGAGTTTACTTGAATACAATGTTTGCCAGGGATTACCAGGTGGCAAGGGTGGGCTGGATTGCCGACTACAATGACCCCATGACTTTTCTGGACATGTGGGTGACTGGTAATGACAACAACCTGGCGGATTGGGAAAATGCAGAATACGACCGGCTGATCGGCTCAGCTACGGGCAGCGGGGACAGGGCAGTGCGGAACGGATTGATGTTTGAAGCGGAGAAGATCCTGATGGATGAACTGCCGATTGTGCCCATTTATTACTATACCAATCCATACCTGGAAAGGGAGTCGGTTAAGGGAGTGATTCACCCGAGCTTTGGCATTCTTGCGGAGTTCAAGTGGGCCTATGTGGAGTAAATGATGTTTCTCTATATTATCAAAAGGGCTGGTTTTAATCTGGGAGTCATGGTAGTTGTAGTGACTCTCACCTTTTTCTTGATGCGCCTGCTGCCCGGGGACCCCTTCATGTTCCAGAGGCTGAATCCTGAGATAAAAGCAAACCTTTATGCAAAACACGGCCTGGATCAGCCTGTGGCTAGGCAGTACCTGGATTACCTGGTCGCCCTGGGGCGCTTTGACCTGGGGGAGTCCCTGAAATACCCGGGGCGCTCGGTCAATGAGATCATCGCCGAATCATTTCCCGTTTCTGCTGCAGTGGGCTTCCTGGCCCTGGTCCTGGCGGTTGTCCTGGGGGTGGCCCTGGGGGTCCTGGCCGGCGTATGGCAAAGCAGGTGGCCGGACCGGCTGGTCCTGGCCTGTTCCACACTGGGCCTGTCCATCCCCAATTTTGCCCTTGGGGCGGGACTGGTTTATATATTTGCCTTGAAGCTTAAAATATTTCCGGTGGCCATGCTGGAGAAGCCCATTGACCTTGTACTGCCGGTGCTGACCCTTGCGGTCTGGCCGGCTGCGGTTATTACCAGGCTGATCCGGACGGAAATTATTGAGGTCTTGAAAAAGGACTATATTCTTGCAGCCATGGTGAGGGGCCTGGGACCGGCCAGCGTGGTCCTGCGCCATGCCCTGCCCAATGCCCTTCCTGCCGTCATTCACTACAGCGGCCCCCTGGCCGCGACGTTGCTGACCGGCAGCTTCATTGTGGAAAAAATTTTCGCGCTGCCGGGCCTGGGGCAATACTACATCACGTCCATAGGCAACCGTGACTACAACCTGGTGGCCGGAATCACCATATTTTATACATTTGTCCTGCTGGTTGCAACTTTTTTGACGGATTTACTGGCTTTCTCCATGAATCCCCAGAGCCGTATCAGAAATGAGTCGTGATATGTTTTACTTGAGAATTGTACAAAACCGGTTTGTTTTAGCCTGCCTGTTCTTGATCCTGCTCTATATCTTAATTTCCTGCGGGGGTACCTTTCTATTGCCCTACCACCCCAACGCCCAGAGTCTCACGGAGGCCAATATGGCTCCCTCTTCCGCCCACTGGCTGGGGACCGACTACCTGGGCCGGGATTTGCTGGCCAGAATTCTGGCCGGAGTCAGGGTATCCTTGATTATAGCCTTTTTTGCCACGCTGATTAATATTACGGTGGGGTTTTTGGTGGGGAGCGCCGCGGGTCTCATAGGGGGTGTTGTGGACCGTTTCCTGACGGGGCTGATCGACCTCTTCTGGTGTGTCCCCCCCTTCCTGGTGGTAGTGATGCTGACGGTTGTCCTGGAGCCGGGCTTAAAGAATATTTTTATCGCCCTGGGAGCGGTTTTCTGGGTGCCCACCGCCCGGATTATCCGGGGCGAGGCCTATCAGCTCAGAAACGCGCCCTTTATCAGGCTGGCCCGGCTGCAGGGCTCCGGCTACAGCCGGATTATCCTTATGCACATTTTGCCCTGCTGCTTTCCCGTCCTGCTCACAACCGCCATCTTCTCCATCCCGGATGCGATCCTGGCCGAAGCCTTTCTGAGTATTGTGGGACTTGGGGTAACGGCACCCGAGGCAAGCCTGGGGGTTTTGATCTCCGACGGCCTCCAGTCTTTTAGAGTTTACCCCTGGCAGTGGTTTTTTCCAGTCCTGACCCTGACCATGTTTGTACTCTGCTTTAATCTCCTCGGTGACATGATCCACAGGTCTTTCAGGGACCGCTCCAAAGGGATTCTGGAATATGACTAAAGTTGATGGTTTAAATATCAGTATTAAAAATAAAAACGGGACATACAGCCTGGTCCGGGATGTTAGTTTTAACCTTGAGCAGGGCCGGACACTGGCTATCGTCGGTGAATCAGGGAGCGGGAAGAGCTTGATTACTTCCGCCATCCTGGGAATGCTGAACCACCTGGAGGGACTGGAGGGATCCGTCGAGGTGTGCGGACGGAATGTCCTGAGGGCCTCGCCCCGGGAACTGCGGAGCCTGAGGCGGGACTTGATCGGTTATATTCCCCAGAATCCCCGGGAGTCCTTAACCCCGACGCTCAAAGTGGGAAGCCAGCTGGTGGAGGTGATTGCGGCAAAGACGGGCAGGAAGGGCCGGGAATGCCTGCCTGCTGCCGAAAGCCTACTGAGTTCCCTGGGTTTTTCCGGGCCGGAAAGGATCCTTTCGATGTACCCGCACCAGTTGAGCGGGGGGATGTGCCAGAGGGTAGCCATCGCCATGGCCGTGGTCAGCCGTCCCGCTCTGGTGGTTGCCGATGAACCGACATCCTCCCTGGATCCTTTAATCAAGCATGAAATAATGAAGGTCATTAAAAGCATCCAGGCCGAACAGGGTTTTGCGCTGATTCTGGTTACCCACGACCTGGCCCTTGCTTTCAGCTGCAGTGACCAAATTGCCGTCGTCTATGGCGGAAGGCTGGTTGAAACGGGGACGGCGGAGGAGCTTTTACTGAGACCCGGGCATCCCTACACCAGGGACCTGGTTCGTTGTTTCACCCGGTCCGGCGCGGAAAACTGCGGCAGTTATTATATACCCGGGGAGCCCGTCAGCATCTACACCCGCTTTCCAGGGTGCCGTTATTTCAACCGGTGCCGGCTGCGTCTGGAAATCTGCGAAACAAAAGAGCCGGCCTGCGTCTGCCGGGACAACGGCCGGGTAGCCTGCTGGCTTTACTGAAAGGGGTGGACGCAGGTGAAAAGCAGGCCGATTATATCCCTTAAAGACCTTTCCTTTCGCTTCCCGGGTTCCAGAGAAAAGAAAAATGCACTGGAAAGAATCAATCTGGATATCTTTAAAGGTGAAAAGGTCGGTATTCTGGGTGAAAGCGGCTCAGGAAAGACAACCCTTTCCTTAATTCTGGCAGGTTTGGAAAAGCCCACTTCCGGATTTCTTTTTTATCAGGGGATGCGTCTTCACGGGAGAAAAGCATACCGTGACTACAGTTCCAGGATTCAATACCTGTTTCAAAATCCTGCAGGGGCGGTGAACCGGTATAGAAGAATCATTGATCTTGTTTCCGAGCCTTTAATTTATCGCAATTATAGCAAAAAGGCAATTAAATCCGTTGCTTTTGAGATGCTGCAGAGGGTTGGAATCGATCCTTTACGCTGGTATGACTATCCGGATCAACTGAGCCTGGGTCAGATTCAAAGGGTGTGCCTGGCCCGGGCCATGACAGCCGGTCCGGAAATATTAATATGTGACGAGCCCTTTTCTGCCCTGGATGTCTCAAATCGCGGCAAAATGGAAGAGATATTATTGCAATTGAACGAAAACCATGGAGTGACACTGGTTATTATAGGTCATGAAACGGATTTATTGCTTCGGT
Source organism: Bacillota bacterium (assembly GCA_029555205.1). Classification (GTDB taxonomy): domain Bacteria; phylum Bacillota; class Desulfotomaculia; order Desulfotomaculales; family Pelotomaculaceae; genus DTU098. The sequence goes on along the minus strand of JAKPTB010000134.1, from coordinate 12,644 downwards.
TATGTCAAAAGATATTAGTTTTGCGTGAAGGCAAAAAAGTTGATTTAATTGATAAAACCCGAAGTGATTATGTACTATGTGAGTATACCAGCAGATTTTTCAATAAAAAGCTAATATAACTTAATATGAATATTTTGGAAAACTTTAGCCCCGGAATTGGGGCTAAAGCTTGTTATATAAAGCAATGAGTGCAGAAAGTATGTTAATATTTGTAGAATCTGTTAATATTAAATAATTAATCGCTAAATGTTGAAAAATGTAGCAAAAAAGTTATGGACAAGGGGTAAATGTTAGTATATAATGAATATAGTAAGAAGATGTTATTATATACTTATGTATCAAAATGTAACATAATTTATAACATTGTATTTCCAACGGAAAGGAGGAAGAAAAATGCGTTGGATTCCGTACAGCCTTCTGGTAATCATGTCCCTGATCATCGCTTCGGGAGCAGGCCACAGGTGGTAATATAAAGAGCACATTAAAAAAGTGAATAGACGGTTCTTTTATTAAATCATTTAAAAATCATTTAACAGATTGTGAAGGGAGGAAGAAAAATGCGTTGGATTCCGTACAGCCTTCTGGTAATCATGTCCCTGATCATCGCTTCGGGAGCAGGCCACAGGTGGTAATATAAAAAGCACATCAAAAAAAGTGAATAGACGGTTCTTTTATTGAATCATTTAACAGATTGTGAAGGGAGGAAGAAAAATGCGTTGGATTCCGTACAGCCTTCTGGTAATCATGTCCCTGATCATTGCTTCGGGAGCAGGCCACAGGTGGTAGTAAATACGTTAAGCTAAAAGTTTGTATACATAGTTTCCGGATATAATGAATAAACAAATAGTTGGAACCGGCCCATACGGGCCCCGTCAAAGTCATATTTAACAGCAGTATGTGGGTTGTTTGTTGGTGCGAATACTGCATATTGACTGCAAATAGGACTTTGACGGGGCCTTGTTGTATTCAGCCCGGCCAAACTAAAATGGTATGCGCTTAGGCCTGCTGGTCCTGCAGGTCCTGCAGCAGCCGGTACAGGTTCTTCTCGAAGCGCTGGTCATCTTCCGTTGTTCTTTTTTTTGGTCCCCTGGTTCTCCCTCCGCCCCTCCGGTGTTTTGCCTTTATGTTTCTTTCCTCCAGGAGAAAATCAATGGTTCCCTCCCGGAAAACCCGCCCTGTGGGGGACAGGGCGGCTGCGCCTTTGCCCAGGACCATTGCCGCCAGTCCCCAGTCCTGGGTAACCACGAGATCCCCCCCGGCTGTGAGGTTGATCACCTGCAGGTCCGTTTCCTGGGGCGCGTCGCCGGTGACAATATGCTGGTCAGATTCGATGCGGTGGTTAAAGCTGGCGACAGTAACCAGGGCAACGCCAAAATCCTTTGCCGCCTTCCGGCAGATTTCCAGCGCCCTTTTGGGTGTGGCGTCCGCATCGACGATAATCTTCATTACCTTTTCGTCCTTTATCTGTAAGTTTTTGTGTTTGCCTTTTATTTTACTATATCTTTTTCAGGCCAGACAGATAATTTTATTTACCTATTGATCTTTTACTGTTTTAGTAAAAGTTCTGTATGATAAAATATTAAAAATACTATATTACTTTGCCTGGTTTAAACGGTTTACTATAAACTGTTTATTATAAAGGGGGTATCTTTCTTGGCGGCCAACCTGACACCTCAGTATTATGAGGCGGAAGAAGCTTTTAGGAAGGCCTCTACGGTTGAAGAAAAGATAGCGGCGCTGGAGGAAATGCTGGCGGTTATTCCCAAGCACAAGGGCACGGAAAAGATCCAGGCGGACCTGAAGAGGCGCCTCTCAAAACTCCGGGACGAGGGGCAGAAAAAAGCAAAAGCCGGCAGGACGGACCCTTTTCATGTGGAAAGACAGGGGGCCGGGCAGGTGGCCATGCTGGGATTTCCCAACACCGGCAAGTCATCGCTGCTGGCGGCCCTGACCAGAGCCAGGCCCAAGGTGGCGGATTACCCTTTTACAACCACAGTGCCCCTGGCCGGGATGATGCCGTACCAGGATATTTTAATCCAGCTGGTTGATACCCCGCCGGTGACGGAAAGCACGGTTCCCCCGGGCCTCTCCGGAACCATCCGCAACTCGGACGCCCTGTTGGTGCTGATAGACGCCGGCTCCGACGACTGTCTGGAACAGCTGCATTTTTGCCTGAATTATCTAGCGGAAAAGAAAATCATCCGGAATGATGGTAATTCCAATGTCCGGGGGATCCCGCCGGAACGTCTGCTGGTGCTGTTGTCCAGGGCGGATCAGGACCACAGCGGCGAAAGAACCGAGATCTTGAGGGAGCTGGGGCCTCCGGGAGTTAAGCTTTTTCCCGTATCGGTGCAGACCGGTGCGGGTTTGGAGGAACTTAAGGAGAAAATTTTTGAATTGCTTGGAATAATCCGCATCTACACCAAGGTTCCGGGCAAGGAGCCCGACCTGAAGGCGCCATTCATCCTTAAAAGGGGGAGCACCGTGGCTGACCTGGCCGGGGCGATTCACCGCGATTTGCCCCGCACCATGAAAACTGCCAGGATCTGGGGCTCGGCCCGGTTTGAAGGGCAGGCGGTGATGAAGGACTATGAATTACAGGACAGGGATATTGTTGAAATAAGTTAAATATAAGTTAAGAGGGTAATTCCCGCAAAATCAGCTGCGGGAATTTTTTACTTTGATTTTAGTTAAAAATTATGTATGATTATTGCCAGGGCGGCATAGGAATTTTTAGGAGGTGGTCAAGCCGTATGTTGCCCCGGACCCTTGCCGGATTATTCCTTTGAACAGAGGACGGCTTGTAAGGGAGGAAAGTATAAAAGCGGCAAATGCTGGTTAGCCTAAGGTCAATGAAGGGGTGGCAGGAAACCGCCCCTTGTATAGCATTAGCGGTATGCATTTTTCCTGCAAAAAATAATCTGCCGGTTTCCGGGCTTGAGAGGCAGGACTTTTTGCTTTTTTGGCAGAATCTTCTTTTTGATGTACTTTGTTTAAGTCATTTTTTTGTGTAAAGGGGATGGCCATGGAGATTATTTTTTATGGTGTCCAGATTATATTGACGATATTTACATTTTATTATTTTGTTGTTTCCCTTTTTGGCTTTTACCGCAAGCAGGAAGATTACTCTTTACCCCCGGGCGCAAGGTTTGCAGTGGTTGTTGCCGCCCACAACGAGTCCAAGGTGATTGGCGAATTAATCAGGAACCTGTACGAACTGAATTACCCAAAGGAACTGTACGATATTTATGTTGTCGCTGATAACTGCAGCGACAACACGGCTGATATAGCCAGGGAAAAAGGCGCTCACGTCATTGAACGCTTTAACAAGAAAGAAAAAGGAAAGGGCTATGCCCTGGAATATGCTTTCAACCATATTTTTGCCATGGATATCCAATATGACGCGGTTGTGGTTTTTGATGCCGACAACCTTGTTTCTCCTGATTTTTTAAGGATTATGAACTGTCACCTGCAGAAAGGGGAAAGAATTATCCAGGGTTACCTGGACACAAAAAACGCGGGCGATACCTGGATCACCAAGTCAATTTATATTGGCTACCTGCTCACCAACCGCTTCTGGCAGCTTTCCAAATACAACCTGGGTCTCACCTGCGCCCTGGGCGGGACAGGCATGTGTATTTCGGTGGATCTGCTTAAGCAGTATGGCTGGGGTATGACTTCACTCACCGAGGACCTGGAATTCCAGACCAAGGCTCTTATGAATAACGTTAAGGTAAGCTGGGCCCATGACGCCAGGGTCTACGACGAAAAGCCCCTCAACCTGCTCCAGTCCTGGAATCAGCGCAAGCGCTGGATGCAGGGACATACCAACGTGGCGGGCCGCTACATATTTAAACTGCTGCGGGAGGGCATCAGGACCAGGAATTTTGCCATGATCGATGGAGCTGTTTATTTAATCCAGCCTTTCTTTCTGATGTTCACAGGTCTGGGGCTTCTGGTTAATCTTATTTATGTCGGGCCCTTTCATATAACGGAAAGACCGGAATTTACGGCTATCGCCTTCTTTGCCCAGTTCTTTTACTTTAGCCTGGGACTTGTCCTGGAAAGGGTCAAGCCAAGAGTATACCTGTGGCTGATCTTTTATCCGGTTTTCGCCCTGACCTGGATTCCGGTGGCTTATGTGGGCTTTGCTATGCGGAAAAACAAAGAATGGTGCCATACCCTGCATATCCGGGATATTAAGCACGAGAACCTGCCGAACCTTTATCTTCCCGCCAAGGCCAACGGCAGGCGGACCAGCTAAAATTACCGGAATGCGCCATAATGCCCCTGGATTCAGCTATGGGAATATAGGAGCGCCGGGCGTTGGCCCGGCAAATTTCCTTTTTGATACCTTTGTTCAGGAGCGGACCCGGCCAGATTCAGCAACCGGGGGCCGCCTGTTGTTTTCCGTTACACCCAGCAGGCTCGCCACAACGTCGTTGGCGGGCCTTTGAAATACCTCCTCCTGGGAGCAGCTTTGAATGATTTTGCCCCGGTCCAGGACCGTCACCGAGTCGGCCAGGACTGGGATTTCGTGGTAATCGTGGGTTATCAGGATTGTAGTGATCCTTGTTGCCTGCAGAATATCGCGCAATTCATCAATAAGGCTTTTTTTGGTAGGATAGTCCAGGGCTGAAAAGGGTTCGTCAAGGAAGAGCACCTCCGGTTCCAGCGCAAAGGCCCTGGCCAGGCTTACCCTCTGGGACTCCCCGCCGGAGAGGACCCGGGCCGGGCGGTGGGCCAGGGTGCGGATCCCCAGGCGCTCCAGCCATTCCCAGACCAGGCTGTCAATTTCGTTCCTTTTATGGCCCCTGATCTGAAGTCCGGAGGCCACGTTTTTGTATACGGTTGTATCCAGAAGGAGGGGCTCTTGAAAAACCACCGCCATCCTTCTGCGGATTGCTAAGGTGTTTTTTGCATTAACCATTTCCCCGCGGAAAAAAAGTTGCCCTGAGGAAGGCCGCAGCAGCAGCGCCAGAACCTGCAGCAGGGTGCTTTTGCCGGCGCCGTTGGGGCCGATCACGGCCCTTACCTCACCCTGATAAAGCTGGAAGTATTCTACATCGAGGATTTCTTTTTTGCTTTTTTGAAGCTTGATTTTACTTGCTTCGATGATGCATTCTTTCATTCACAGGTCCTCCGTCAATTCTAGGATCTAGGATCTAGGATATAGATCAGTCTTAGTATATACATCAGTTCTAGTATGTAAATATGTAGAATTGTATATTATCATATTTTTCCTGCCCGGAAAACAATATAAACCGGATGCCCTCTTAATAAGGAAAGGCCGGAGGGTTTGAACCGGGATGGTTTGTCCCTGCTTCAACCTGCTTTCTATTAACGGGAGGCGCGCCGGTTTCCCGGCAGCACCCGGCCGGCCTGTAAACTATGGCCGTCAAGCAACCTGCTGGTCTACGGGTTCGGCGGGCTGGTTTGTAGACTATATTCTACAAAAAGTGTATTTTACCTTTGAAAACAGCTCAGCAAAAAAAGGACAGGTAGTTTACGTTTTTTTCCTTGACTGGCCGGGGTGTTGCTGTTATCATGAGCACATAAGGAAAACTATAAAAACAATGAAGGGGAAAAGTAGGCCGGACACAGCATTCCAGGGAGGCAGCGCCGTGACTGAAAGCGCCGCCATTGCATGACCTGTTGAAGTTCTCCCCCGAGTTGCCGGACTGAAACCAGTATGGAAAGTAGGCCCGGCCGGAGGCTTCCACCGTTAAAAGGAAGGGGGTATAAGGATCTATTCCCGTACCCTGCTGGAGAGTGGGTTTCCCTCAAAGGAAACCAACTAGGGTGGTAACGCGAAATGAACTTTTCGTCCCTAAGGGCGAAAAGTTTTTTGTTTACATCCCCCCTGCAGGTAAGGGGGATTCCCGTACCCTGCTATAAGGGGGTTATTTTTTAACCAACCGGGGTGGTACCGCGGAAGTCCGCAGCTTTCGTCCCCGCGAAGGCTGCGGGCTTTTTATTTTTAGCCGGTCCGGCGGGAGGTGATGGTCTTCTTTAGTTGGGGCAGGATACAATTGTCTGACGGTGTTTACGGGGCGTTCCTGTCCGGGCTGTGCCCCGGGGCAGGGGGCCGCTCCGGCGCAAACTGTTTTAAAAGAATCATTAAGGAGGATCCGTACTTGAAATTAAAAAGAAATAAATTAACAATTTTGCTTGCCCTGCTGGCTGCCCTTGCGCTAACTGCGCTGCTCACTGCCGGATGTTCGGCAGGCGGGGGAAGCGGAAGCGGGGCCGGGGACGGCCGGGAGCCTTACAGGGTTGGCGCTGTTATTGACATCAGCGGACCGTCTTCCTCCCTTGGGGTGCCGGAGCGCAATACACTCCAGATGCTGGCGGATAGAGTCAACGCCGCCGGGGGAATCAACGGCCACCCTCTGGAACTGACTATCCTGGATAACAAGAGTGATGAAACAGAAGCAGTCCTTGCCGTAAAAAAATTAATTAACCAGCAAAAGGTGGCTGCAGTAATCGGCTGCAGCTCCAGCGGCCCTTCCATGGCCATGATCGACACTGTGCAGAAAGAGCAGGTACCCATGGTTTCCCTGGCTGCGGCCAGCAGTATCGTTGAACCTGTGGAGGAACGAAAGTGGGTTTTTAAAACGGCCCAGAGCGATATTGTTACCGTCAACAGGCTGATCGGCTATCTGCAGGAAAAGGGCTTGACCCGGGTGGCTTTTTTGTACATGAACAACGCCTACGGTGACGGCGGCAGGAAAGCTTTCTCCGGGGCGGCGGAGAAGGCCGGGATGCAAATTGTGGCTGAGGAAAAGTTCGAGGCAACCGATAAGGATATGTCTCCCCAGTTAACCCGGGTCAAGGCTTCCGGGGCGCAGGCCACAATAATCTGGGCCATCCCCCCTTCCGCCTCCATTGTAACTAAGAATTACAGGGACCTGGGCCTGACCATACCCCTGTTGCACAGCCACGGGGTGGGTAATCAAAACTTTATAGAACTGGCCGGGGGGGCGGCGGACGGTGTAATCCTGCCCATCGGCAAGTTGACTGTCAGTACGCAGATTCCCGATAGCGACCCCCAGAAGAAAGTGCTTGCAGCATACATCGACGAGTACAGCAAGAAATATAATTCGCCGCCAAATTCCTTCGGCGGTTATGCCTGGGACGCTTTTTACATGCTCGTGGCGGCCCTGGAAAAGGCCGGGCCGGACCGGGCCGGGATCCGCGACGAGCTGGAAAAGACCCGGGGTTTCACCGGTGTTTCCGGAGTCTTTAACATGTCGCCGGAGGACCATAACGGGCTGGCTGAGGACTCCATGGTTATGGTCCGGATCCGGGACGGCCAGTGGCAGCTGCTGGACTGATAGACTGAACAAAGAGGGTGAATGAATTGGATTTGACCGGGCAGCTTTTCCAGCTTTTGTGCACGGGGCTCACCCTGGGTGGCATTTATGCCCTGATAGCCCTGGCCCTGGTTACAACATTCAATATTACAGGGGTGCTGAACATGGCCCAGGGCGAGTTTCTGGCCCTGGGGGCGTTGCTGGCCGCAAGCCTTTGCGCGGCCGGAGCGTCCCTGCCCCTTGCCTTCGTCATTGCGGTGGCGGCGCTAGCCCTCCTGGGCGGACTGCTGGAACGTTCGGCCATCCACCCCGCCCGCCACGCCCCCGGGCTGATCCTGATTATCATCACCATCGGCCTGTCCATCTCCCTGCGGGGGTTGGCCTTGTTGATCTGGGGCACGGAGCCCGTAGCACTGCCTGCTTTTTCCGGGGGCGGGCCGTTGTTCGTCATGGGGGCCGCCGTCAACCCCCAGAGCCTGTGGATCCTTGGTCTGGTTACCCTGGCCGTAGCAGGCCTGCATGGTTTTTTTGAACTGACCTATACCGGCAAAGTGTTCCGGGCCTGTGAAATTAACCGGACGGGCGCCAGGCTGGTGGGGATTAATCCCGCCGCCCTGTCCTTCCTGGCCTTTGCCGGAAGCGGCGCCCTGGGGGCGGCGGCCGGCATCTTTATCGCCCCTGTTACCCTGGCAACCTATGACATGGGCTTTTTACTGGGGGTGAAGGGCTGTGTGGCGGCTATCATCGGCGGCCTGAACAGCGTCGGGGGAGCGGTGCTGGGAGGGCTGCTCCTGGGGATCCTGGAAGCTTTCGGAGCGGGCCTGGTGTCGTCAGGGTTAAAGGATGCCCTGTCCCTGCTGGTCCTGCTGGGGGTGCTGCTGGGGCGGCCGGAGGGTTTAATCGGAGCAGTTGCCGGGCGCAAAGTCTAAAGGGGAAGCGGCTGTTGCAGACTGCTCAACCTTTCGCTGGACCGGCACTGGGAATCTTTTGAAGAACTTAAGAACCGGGCCAAACCTTGCAGGAACTTCGCTACGGGGGACTTGAATCCCCGGGTTTTAGGCTGACAGGTGGGCAATGGTGCGGGTGCTTGAAAAAACTAAAAAAATTTATAGGGTGAGCAGCTCTCAGATAGATTTCAATTCAGGAGTCAACGGGAGTAGAGGATATGTTGAAGAACGCGCTGGTTTTGGCAGTTTTAATCTTTTTCCTGGTCCTGCCTTTAGTGATCAGGAGCAATTACCTGCTGGGAATACTTATCGTGACCGGCCTTTATACCATAATTGTAATCGGGCTGGGCATCCTGATGGGTTATGCCGGCCAGGTTTCCTTCGGGCAGGCTGCCTTTTTCGGGCTGGGGGGCTACACTGCGGCCATTTTGTCCACGTCCTGCGGCTGGCCCACTCCGGCTGCCCTGCTGGCCGCCATGGCGCTGCCGGGCCTGGTGGCGGCCCTGATCGGCCGCCCTACCCTGAAACTGAAAGAGCTGTACCTGGCCCTGGCCACCCTGGCCTTCGGCATCCTGGTCCACATCCTGTTCAACGAGGGCGGGGAAATTACCGGCGGACCCTCCGGACTGATGGGGATTCCCTATCTTTCCCTGGGGGGGCTGGTGTTCGACCGGGACATCAAGTTTTACTATCTTGTCCTGGCTGTGGTCCTGCTTGTTTCCCTGGCCGTCAACAACCTGATCCAGTCCCGCACCGGCAGGGCGCTCAGGGCCATCCGGGAGAGCGAGCATGCCGCCGAAGCAGCGGGTATGGACACGGTTCTTTTGAAGCTCCAGGCCTTTGTCTTCAGCGCCGTGCTGGCCGGCCTGGCAGGGGGGTTATACGCCTTCTACGTCACCTTTATCAGCCCCTCCCCTTTCAGCTTTCACATGTCCGTCCAGTTTGTCCTGATGGCTGTTGTGGGCGGCCTGGGCACATTCTGGGGGCCGCTTTTGGGTTCCGGGCTGGTGGTGGCCCTGGGTGAGGCCCTGCGCTGGGCGGTGCCCCTGGTAATCCCAGGCGCCGGGGGAGAATACCAGATTATATTTTTCGGCATAATCCTGGTGCTTGTAATGATTTTCCGCCCCGCCGGGCTGGGGTCGTTCTTGAGCCCGCAGGTAAGTCAGGGAAGACCGGGCAGGCCAGGGGGGAAGGAGGTGGATGATCGTGTTGCTGGAGGTTGAGGGACTGACACGCTACTTCGGCGGCGTTGCAGCTGTGAAGGAAATCAGCTTTCAGGTGCAGGAATCAGAAATATTTGCCCTGATTGGGCCCAACGGGGCAGGTAAAACCACTGTTTTCAACCTGATCACCGGCCTGCTGGCGCCTGACGCGGGTTCGCTGGTTTTTGAGGGGAAGTCCCTGGCCGGCCTGAAGCCCCACCAGATTGCTGCCGCAGGCATTAGCAGGACTTTTCAGAACCTTCAGCTCTTCGGGGGCATGACGGTGCTTGAAAATATCATAGCGGGCGCCTACCTGAAGGGCAGGACCGGGTTTTTAAAATCCCTGGCCACCTGGCCGGGTTCGGCCCGGGAAGAAAGGAAGATCCGGCAGGAAGCCCTGGCCCTTATTGACGAAGTGGGGCTGGCCGGCCTGGCGGACCTGCCTGCCGCCGCCCTCCCCTTCGGCCGCCAGCGCCTGCTGGAAATTGCCCGGGCGCTGGCTTCCGGACCCCGGCTGGTTCTGCTGGATGAGCCGGCCGCCGGCCTGAACAGCGCCGAAACAAAGGAACTGGCTGATTACCTGAAGCGGTTGAGGGAAGAGGGCAAGTCGATGGTGCTGGTGGAGCACGACATGGAAACTGTGATGGAAGTGGCCGACCGGATCATGGTTTTAAACTTCGGCGAAGCCATTGCCCTGGGGACGCCGGCGGAAATCCAGGCGAACCCGGAAGTGATCAAAGCCTACCTGGGGGAGGATGAACAGGTTGCTTGAAATTATTGGACTGCAAGTCAACCACGGCTGGATAAGGGCGTTGCAGGATCTATCCCTGAGCATCCACAAAGGCGAAATGGTGGCCGTTATCGGCGCCAACGGGGCCGGCAAAAGCACCCTCCTGGGTGCCCTGGCGGGGCTTTACAAACCGGCCGGAGGCAGGATATTATTAAACGGCAGGCCTGTGACCGGCAAGCCTGCCGAGTATATGGTCAGACAGGGTATTTCCCTGGTGCCCGAGCGCAGGGAGATCTTCAACTCCTTGACCGTGCTGGATAATCTTCTTCTGGGAGCCTATCACCACTACCGCGCCGTAAAGGATGGAGTCAGGGAGGACGTCAAAAGGATTCTGGAACTGTTTCCCGCTCTCCGGGGCAGGGAGAAGGATCCTGCGGGTACGCTGAGCGGCGGTCTCCAGCAGATGCTGGCCATCGGGCGGGGGCTGATGGCCCGGCCTTCGCTGCTTCTCCTGGATGAGCCATCGTCAGGCCTGGCGCCGCTGGTGGTGCGGGAAATCATGGCTGCCCTGGCGGACTTGAAGCAAAGCGGGATGACCATCATCCTGGTGGAGCAGAATACAGCCGCTGCGCTGAAGGTGACGGACCGGGCCCTGGTTATGGAAAGGGGACGGATTGTCTTAAGCGGCTGTTCGGCTGATCTGATCAGCAACGCCAGGGTGCAGCAGGCCTACCTGGGGCGCATGCGGGCGGCGCGGCCTGCGGCGGCGCTTTAAAATAATAAAGGTCAGCGGACACGGACAGTAGCCGCGGGAGTAACAGCGGCTGTAGCCGTATCCGTAGCTTATAAATCTATTTTAGGGAAAGTGGTGTATGTTTATGAATATCATCAATGGGGATGCAAGAATTTCTTACTGGGACAGGGAAATTGAGACCATGTCCAGGGAGGGTCTGGAAAACCTGCAGTCTCAACGGCTTAAGGAGACGGTGCAGAGGGTTTATGAAAGGGTGCCCTTTTACCGGCAGGCCTTTAAGGAAAAAGGGATCGAGCCGGGAGACATCAAGTCCCTGGCGGATCTCAGCAAGCTGCCCTTCACCGTCAAGCAGGACCTGAGGGACAATTACCCCTACGGGCTTTTTGCCGCACCCATGGGCGATATTGTACGCATCCACGCCTCCTCGGGTACAACCGGAAAACCCTCCGTGGTGGGTTACACCCGGCGGGATATTGACAACTGGGCGGAGATGGTGGCCCGGGCCCTGGTGATGGCCGGGGGGACGAAGCATGACGTGGTCCATGTGGCTTACGGTTACGGACTTTTTACCGGGGGCCTGGGGCTGCATTACGGTGCGGAGAGGATGGGAGCTTCCGTTGTACCTGTTTCCGGCGGAAACACAGCCCGCCAGTTGTTGCTGTTGCAGGATCTTGGAGCGACCATAATTGCCTGCACCCCTTCCTATGCCCTGTATCTGGCCGAAGAAGGCCAGGCGGCAGGCATTGATTTTAAAAACCACCCCCTGCGGATCGGCATTTTCGGCGCCGAGCCCTGGACGGAAAACTTGCGGGCCCAGCTGGAGGAGAAGCTTTCCATTACGGCCCTGGACATTTACGGGCTGAGCGAGGTAATGGGTCCGGGGGTTTCCATGGAATGTCCGGCCAAGTGCGGCAGCCATATTTTTGAAGACCATTTTATTGCTGAAATCATCGACCCTGATACCGGTGAGTCCCTGCCTTACGGGCAGCAGGGGGAGCTGGTCCTGACCACGATTCAAAAGGAAGGAATCCCTGTGATTCGCTACCGCACCCGTGATATTTCCACCCTTCACCCGGAAAAGTGTGCCTGCGGGCGCACCCATATGCGGATGAAGAGGGTTACGGGGCGCAGCGACGACATGCTGATTATCCGGGGCGTTAATGTCTTTCCGTCCCAGGTGGAGAGCGTGCTGCTGGAATTCGGCGAGACCGAGCCCCACTACCTGCTGGTTGTAGACCGGAAGGGCGAGCTGGACAACCTGGAAGTATGGGTTGAACTGTCCGAGCAAATGTTTTCGGATAAAATTAAGCAGATAGAGAACCTGGAGGAAAGGATCCGCAACAAGATCTTAAGTGTCCTTCAAATCAACGTCAAAATCAAGTTTGTCGAGCCCAGGACCATTCCCAGAAGCGAGGGCAAGGCCAGGCGGGTCATGGACCGCCGGGAATTATAGCGGTTTTGAGGGAATTAGAGCAGATAGCGGCTGACGGATCAAAGTACCCGCCTTTTTAAGTTTAACAGGCGGGTTAATTTTTTCAAAAAGTCCCGGATCCTTTTACCTGGGGCAAATTAGGGCTGAAGGGGAAAAGGGATAATAAGAGTTTTTGTCGAACTACCTATTGAAAATAGGACTTTACCTAATGGAGAAGAGGATTTTCCCTACGGAGAATAGGAAGGGCGCAAGCTGTCAATCCT
>JAKPTB010000116.1 GCA_029555205.1 Bacillota bacterium | reverse complement strand
GGGAGCTGTTATGTAACGCATCGTTTATTTAGAGCTCCGCAACGGGAAATCCCCGGCCCATACCGGCGCCCCGTACTAAACTTTTCTTGTTTTGTTAAGATTCCACATTAAAGACTATTTCCCTTTTTATGATATGATTTTTTTAAAAGATGACGGCGTATTATAGCCAGGTTCTGGAACAGCCTCACTCCAAACGCAACGACTGCGGCCAGGTAAAGATCTATACCCAATCTATCCCCGGTATATGCCAAACCTGCCGCTAAAAGAGCGTTACTGAAGAAACCTGTTATAAATATGGAATTGTCAAAATGGTCCTCCATAGCGGCACGGATACCGCCAAAAACCGAGTCTAAAGCCGCCAGCGCCGCGACTGAAAGAAATTTGGCATAAGCCTGAGGCAGCATCAGGGGCAAATTCAGCCCAATAACAACCCCTACCGCCAGACCGAATATACCTAACCACAACCCCAACCACATCTAAGGATCACCCTCTTTGTACATGTTTGGCATAATCAAAACGCAGGGGACCGCTGTAAGCGGGCACCTGTACATTATCAGACTGCTGCACCAGGACCTGTGTCCCGTTGGCAGCCAGGTATTCAACCAGCCCTCCTTTTATTTCAAGGCTGCTCTTCAGCGTGCCTGGATTACCTATGGCTGTAATCTTGTAAGGAGGTGACAGCCTCGTTAGGTTGACATTAATATGATTACCGGCCTGTCGCACTTCGCTTGTAGCAAGAATACGCTGGTTATTGATCGAAATGGCTTCAGCCCCGGCGCCGCGCAGGTCGTTAATCACTTTAAGGAGGTCATCGTCCCGGATGTTATAGGACCCTGCGCCAGGGGGCGCCGGAGTATTATCCATAACGATCTCCACACCAGGCCCTTCCACCGGGGTCAGCCCGGCATAGAGCTTAATTTTGTCCAGCTCGCTCTCGAGTACGTCAGCAGCCTCTGTGCGGCCTTTCCGCGCTTCCTCGATCTTCGCGGTAAGGTCGACGATCTCTTCCTCAAGGTGGGTTATATCTGTTTCCACCTGTTTTTTCTCTAATGTTAGCTCCTGATACCTTTCCGTGGGTATACCGCCTGCGATACTGCTGTTTGTGCGAAACTGGAACGAAATCATCAACCCAAGGATCAGGGAAACTGTGGCTATCGAAATATAAATAGACTTTTTCAATCCATTCTCTCCCTAGCTTGCAGCTTTAGCGTATTCAAACCTGGTGCCTCCGTTGTACGCGGGCACCGTGACCTGTGACATCTTTTTGACCCCGACCTGGATTCCCCAGAACTGAAGGGTTTCCGCCACTCCGCCCTTCATCTTAATCGAGCTCTCAAGTGTATCAGGATCTCCTATGGCCGATATGACATAGGGCGGCGCCAGGCGTTTATCCCTGTTTAAAACAATTGTGGGGCCCGTACAGCGCACTTCTGTACCGGCCAGGATCCTCTGCCCGTTAATCGATATGGCTTCCGCCCCTGCCGCTCTCAACTCGTTTAAAACACGCAAAACGTCTTCATCATGCAGGACATAGAGGTTCGGGTTTTCACCGGGTTTCAGGCTGATATTGCTGTCGTTGAGCGTAGCTTCCACGCCGGGCCCGCTTAGCGTGAGGCGGGTGGCGCCGGCGATCGGGAGGA
>JAKPTB010000172.1 GCA_029555205.1 Bacillota bacterium | reverse complement strand
TTATCGGTTTAATTGATATGTGAAATCTTTCATGCAAGTCCTTAATAAAATCTCTGACCGGCCTGTGCATTATCTGCAGCAGGACCCCGCAGTGGGTGAAAAGATCCCCGCTGCGAGAGTCCTGCTCGAATATATCAGGCACAACACCGTGCCTCTCCAGTTCGTGGGCGCATGCCAAACCCGATACCCCGGCGCCTATAATGGCAACTTTCAAAAGTATTGCATACCCCTTTCGAGAATGGGAACTGACTTTTGTGCAGTCAGCATCCTTAAACCGTAGCTCAGCCTATAAGCGCGATAAGTATTTAAACCAGGCGAACACTAATACGCCGACTAAAAGAGTATATGAAACAAATTCCGGCAAGCTCACAGCAGCTTATACCCTCCTCTTTTCTTACCGGCCCGGTTAATTCCCAGTGAATCAACAATCCAGGTATAGCTGATAAACACCAGTATGTTGACAAATATACTGGCGCTATGGCTCCAGTTAATATATTCGAGGGCCTGTACTTTAATAAAAAGGACTTCCTGCAAACTGAACAAGGTTGTTGCCACAATAATGTTCAAGGCCTGCATCCAGCGGCTTTCAGGCATGGTCTGGGCATATATAACACCAATGGTGAAAACAACTCCAAAGGTAAAAAATGCTGACGATGTCAATATGTAGTAAATACCTTCCACCCGGTACAGGTTGAGGCCAATCGCCCCGGTATCAACCAGCAGCTGCAGGGCTACTGTGATAAAACCGCCCCAGACAGTATATTTAATCCGGGACCAGTCCACCAGGAGAAAAAATATAATCCAGGAGATTACCGCGCTGGCAATCCAGGCATAATTATTCAAAGGCATCTACCATCCTTTTGAACAGACTTAACTCAATATAATTTATTTAATTAGATTTTCCACTTTTCTTAGATTAATGTTTCCATACCGGTAAAAAATATATTAGGCAGTAATGTAGAGATTTAAAACGGGAGGTTTTAATCTTGCGTGTGGCGATAGTGGGAGCGGGTCCCAGCGGGCTGGCCTGCGCCCTGACATTGGAAAAAAGAGGCATATGTCCGGACATTTTTGAGCGCTCCAGCAGAACGGGACTCCACGTGCCGATGGTTTACCTGATGCTGGAGTTGTTTCAGCGACCTTACCGGGACCAACTGCTCTACCTGTCCAAACTGGGGATAAACCTGTGCCCTTTGAATAAAATCAGCCGTGTGATCATGCACTCGACGCGCCGCAGCGCCGAAGTCAGAGGCAACCTCGGCTTTTTAGTTGAGAGAGGGCAGGGTGAAAAAGCGCTGGAAGTACAGCTGGCGGAAAAGCTCCATACAAGAATAAACTTTAATGTTGACGCAAATTACCGTGACCTTGCCGGCGACTACGAATTTGTTGTAGTTGCCGACGGCAGTTCAAGGGCGGCGGCAGAAAACAAAATATGGGAAACCACCGTGGACGCCTGGGTAAAGGGGGCTGTAATACTGGGAGAATTCAACCCGGAGGAGGCGGCCATCTTTTTTGACACCTCTTATGCCAGGCACGGTTATGCCTTCCTGGCGCCGTTCGACAGGAACCGGGCGGTGGTAATGCTAATCGTTCCGGATATCAAACGCCCTGAGCTGGACGGTTTCTGGGAAAAGTTCCTGCAAAAAGCAAATCTGGACCTGCAAATTGTCCAGACCTTCGAAATGAACCACACCAGCGGCGTTTCCTCCCGCCAGCGCATAGAAAACATCC
>JAKPTB010000100.1 GCA_029555205.1 Bacillota bacterium | reverse complement strand
GAAGAGACCAACAAATTCACAGACAGGCTGTTTGGCAAGAAATTTTCCTTCATAGACAGGAAAAGAAACGATGAAAACGCGGCGTTAGTACTAAAAAAGCTTGGTATACATGTTGATGTAGGAGTGAAAATCATCAACCTGACGACAAATACCAGGCAGTTTGTGGAGATCGCGAGAGAAATAAACCGCGCAGACCTGAAATTGTTATTACTGGACGAGCCTACTGCCGTCCTAAGCAAAGATGATGCGCTGAGGCTGCTCGAGGCTATCAAAGAAATGTCGCGGGGCGGCCTGGGGATCTTGTTTGTTTCGCACCGGCTGGAGGAAATACAGCACGTCTGTGACAGGGTTACAGTTTTAAGGGACGGGGAAGTAGTTTCCCGTTATGGAAAAGGGGAAGTATCAACAAATAAACTGGCCAGGGACATGATCGGCCACAAGGTGATCAAGGCCATGGCTGAAAAGAGATGCATCCACCCCAGGCCGCTCATCTGTTTTCAGCAGTACTCCGTGGAGATGCCGGGTGAAGAGATCAGAGGCATGGACCTTGACGTCTATGAAGGCGAGATATTGGGGCTGACCGGCCTGTCCGGGCACGGCAAACTGGCTTTAGGCTATGGCATCATGGGTATGTATCCAGCGTCAGGTGAAGTTTTCTTTGAAGGCAAGAAAATAGACAGGATGGATGCGAAGGCAAATATTCTCAATGGCATATATTTATTGCCGGATGACAGGCAGACCCTGGGTATACTGCCGGACCATTCCCTGGCTGATAATATTATTTTTACAGGGAACCAGGTCAAAGATCTGTTTTCCAGAAATTCTATCTTTACTTTTTTGGGTTTAATTGATCAGAAAAAGGCTTATGACCACGTTCGCCAAATAGTAGATAATTTTGAAATTAAGTGTACTTCATTAAAACAAAGGATAAAGGAATTGAGTGGCGGAAACCAGCAAAAGGTTTGTATTGCCAGGGCACTGACCGTCAACCCACGGTTGTTGTTTGTGGCCGAGCCCACCAGGGGGATTGATATTTCAGCTAAAGAAAAGATTCTGAAGATGCTGATCGAAATCAACCGGAGCTGCAATACCACTATTGTGATTGCGTCCAGTGAGCTGGATGAATTAAAGAGAGTATGCGACCGGATTGCCATTATGGTTGAAGGAAAAATTTTTAAAATACTGCACCCCGGTTCTTCCGATGTGGAGTTTGGCCTGGCCCTGGCAGGAGAAGAAGGAACAGATTATGAAGCAAGTTAGAATAAAAACGCCCCAGGTCATTATACTTATCTTTTTAGCTATCTTGTTAGTCCTGGCCCATGTTTTACAAATGGATTTAGTTGTCTTGTTCAACGAATCCCTGGTCAAGCTGGTAATGAACGGGGTTTTGGTCCTGGCGCTGATACCGATGCTTAATGCGGGCGCGGGCATGAATTTTGGCCTTCCGGTGGGAATTACCGGCGGCCTGGTCGGTTTATGTATTGCTGTTAATTACAGGCTGACCGGATTTTTAGGGTTCTTTACATCTTTGCTGTTCAGCGTGATTATTTGCGTTGTTTTCGGCTGGCTTTACGGCTTGTTGTTAAACAGGGTCAAGGGACG
>JAKPTB010000085.1 GCA_029555205.1 Bacillota bacterium | reverse complement strand
CAAGCCCGATGTTAAACTGTGGCCCAACAAGCTGGTGGAAACAGGGGTCACTGTGCAGCGGAGCCTGATCTGGGGTACCTGCTCACCCAAGAAAGTATTTGGTTTTGAAGGTATTTCCGGCCTGGTTAACGTGGAAATAACCCCGGAATTTGCTGCCAGGGCCGGTGCTGCCTTCGCTTCTATCAACGGTCCGGAAGCGCGTCTTGCCGTCAGCTGTGACAGCTATAGCGCTTCGCAAATGATTAAAGAAGCGGTCGCCAGCGGCATGCAGTCATCCGGGGCCGCGGTGTTGGACCTGGGAGCCTGCATTACACCGGTGCACCGCTACGGTGTACGCGTTCTGAACTGCAAGGGAGGAGTGCATGTAAAAATCTCGCCCCTGACTCCGGATAAGGTTGTTCTGGTTTTTAGCAACTCTCTGGGTGGCAACATCTCCAGGGGGCAGGAACGTAAAATTGAGAATGCCCTGGCCAGGGAAGACTTTCTGCGGGCTGAAACCGGCCGGATCAAGAAACCGGTTGATGTGTCCGGAGTCGCAGACAGGTATATTTCTGCCATCTGCGGGGACCTCAGCCCGGGTCTGTTGAGGGAAGCCCGGTTTAAGCTGATGCTGTGCTACGACCAGTTAAATCTCGAAAAATTCGTCCGTTCCCTCTGCCGGGAACTGGGTTTTACCCTGGAAGCCTATGGTTCAGAAGAACATCCTGGCTACAGCAGCTGGCGTTCCCGCCAGGAAATGCTGCCTTCCCTGGCCCGGGCGGTGATGGAGAGCGGCGCCGCTGCCGGGGCTTTACTTGACCCCAACGCCGACCACCTGATCATGATTGACGAGAGGGGGCAAATCATTCAGGATGAAATGCTCACAGCCCTCTTGGCCTTGCTTATCCTGAAAGGGCAGGGAGGGACGGTGGTTGTCCCGGTCACTGCGCCCAGGGCTATTGAGGCGCTGGCCGAACGTTACCGGGGCAGGGTCGTGCGGACCAAAACCGCCCTGCAGGATTTCCTGGAAAAAGTGATGGAGCCTAATAATCAACCTGGTTTGGCGGGAGTCAGCGGTATCTCCCGGTTTTTCCTGCACTTTGACGCGCTTTCCGCCCTGGCCAGGGTGCTCGACTATATGGCCAGGAACCGGGCACCCCTTTCCACGCTGGCCGGTGAAATCCCCTCCTTCTTCATGGACAGGAGGGAGGTACCCGTGCCCTGGGAGTCCAAGGGCAGGGTAATCAGGAGCTTGATTCAGGATCCTCCGGCAGGCCGTCTGGAATTGCTGGACGGGGTCAAGGTCTATCACCGGGACGGTTGGGCCCTGGTGCTTCCCGACCCCGATGAACCGGTCTGCCGGGTGTTCAGCGAGGGCAGCACCATGGAAATTGCTGAGTCCCTTACGGATTTCTATATCGATAAAATCAGCAAAATCGCTGGAGCTAAAACTTGAAAGGGATTACTGTTTTATAAAACCTTTCTGTTTTCCTGATAGATAATAATTTATTTTGGGAAAAAAACTTCGGGCCTCCGGTTCGAAGTTTTTCTTAATTATGTAAAAATAAAAAGCAACAAGATATAGCAAAAAGTCTGAGGAAATAAATTCCTCAGACTGAGTTTTATTTGTCCGCTTAAATATTGGTTTTATAGGAATTCTATACCGCCCTGGCTGCCGGAACCGGGGTCCGGTACCAGCTGTAGTCGAGGTCCGGAAAAATGTTGTTGCGATCTTCCAGGTAACTTAAAAATCCTTCGTCGATCCGGTTGTTTTCAATTTGGTCGTACAGACGCAGGAAATTATCAAGATGGACCTTGGTCCTCCTCACCGCGTATTGCACCATGGTACCCGTGCTCATGATAAAAGCCCAATCGCTGCTTTGGGCCAGCAGCAGTTCCCGGGCCGCCTGATTCAAGGCCCGTCGCAGCAGCCCGCCGGCGTGATAGTAGCGGTTGGCCAGAGACGTCATCATCCCTGCCGCCATGTGCAGGTGCCGGTAAATCCAGTCGTTCGCCCCGCAAAGCCAGACTTCGTGGTATCCTTTGTTGCCCCAACTGGAGGAACAGGGGACAGCCACCTGGTTGCAGGGAAACCGTTTCAGGTAATCGCTGGGAGTGAGCAGTTCGATGTCATTCTGATCAAAGGCAATCTTGCGGATTAAGTATTCCAGCCAGGCCGGCCCCTCGTACCACCAGTGACCGAAGAGTTCGGCGTCATAGGGCGCTACAATTAAAGGCGGACGGTCCATCAGGCCGGCCAGGTAATTAATCTGGTGCTGGCGGTTGAACATGAAGTTGCCGGCGTGTTCAGCAGCCTTCGCCAGGGCAGCCCCGGGATTATAAGGCTCTTTTTGACTTAAATCCACTTTGCCTGTAATTTTATAGTACTTGATCCCTGTATGGATCCGGATTCCGTCCGGGTGAATATAGTCCTTGATGTATTCATAATCAAGGTCGTGCCCGATATCCCGGTAGAATTCCCGGTAGTTATAGTCTCCCGGGTAGCCTTCCATGGTGCTCCAGACCTGCTTGGAGGACTCAACGTCACGGCCGAAGGCGGCCACCCCGGTGGGACAGAAGATTGGTGCAAAGATTCCGAAGCGGGGTCTGTGCGAGGCATAAAGAATGCCGTGGGTATCGGTAAAAAAGTATTTCAGTCCGTTTTCTTTTAGAATTTCATCCACGCCCGGAGCATAGGCGCATTCAGGCAACCAGATTCCCCGGGGGGAAACCCCCAGGTGTTTTCGATAATGTTCCACAGCTGCCCTGATCTGGACCCGCACCGCCTCAGGCTGCAGCAGCATCAGCGGGAGGTAGCCGTGAGTGGCGGCGCAGGTAATAATCTCCAGCCGACCGGCGTCCTGGAATTTTTTAAAGGCAGAAACAAGGTTACGGTGATAACGGTCATTAAAGACGAACATGGCCTCGTGAAAGCGCTTCTTATACATCAGGGCAGACTCGTGGAAGGGACTGCCGTAGGTGCGCCCCTCTTCTTTGTGGGCCAGCTCAATCAACCTGGACAGGTGCCTTGCATAGCGCTCTTGCAGAAGCTGATCGGTGAGCATGGAGATGAGGGGAGGGGAAAGCGTCATTGTTAATCTAAATTGGACGTTATCCTCCAACAGGCGGTCAAAAACCTGAATCAGGGGGATATAAGTTTCTGTGATAGCCTCGTAAAGCCATCTTTCTTCCAGGAAATGCTCATGCTCGGGATGCCTTACGTAGGGCAGATGAGCATGCAGTACGAGACAAAGGTATCCTTTGGCCATAATAAACCCCTTTCAAATCATCCTTAGAATTCCCGGTTATTTTTGTTGCGGATTCCAAATACCGGGTGAACTAACCTCCAGGGGTAGTTTGCCTGCCCGCATGGCCAGTTCTTCAACAATCATTGGTGAGCTGGCGCCGTACTGGAACCTGCCGATGGAGCGGTAGAGTCCTTCGATCCACATCCATTCCTCGTCCAGGCGGTCCGACAGAGATGCCCGGGGTGTGGTCACGATATTTGATCTTAAGAGGGTTACAAAGTGGCCGTCCTGAAACATACGTCCCAAATCTACACAAAAAGAACGGTCGGGCTCTCCCACCTGAATGTGCCAGTTGTCTACATGTTCATCCACATGTATATCGACAAAACTTTTGGCGTTGGTACCGTTAAAATCTACACCGGTAACGTCGTAAACCCTCAAAACAGGTTTGGTGGAGGACCAGGCTGCAGGCCCGTAACTTGTGTTGAATTCCTCCTGTTTTGTGGCGGTAATCTCCCAGTAGGCGTAAAGCCAGTGCGGGTCCCGGGCCATCAGGGCCAGCCGGTCGACTCCGTAGCGATGCGGGAGCTGTGGGTCCTGGTCAGCCTGCTTTGGGGTCATTGTTGAGACTGGAATATGGATGCCGGATTCTTGAGCGGTTTCTTCCTGGAATAAAGTACGGGGCACGGCTTCATAATTGGTTTTTCGTGAAGCCCGCCCGCGTTTTGAAGCCAACAAAAAAATACCTGCTGCTGCGACCACTATAAAAGCCAAAAATAACAATGGCAACAACACATTCATAGAGTTAGGTCCCCCTCTCAAAGGTAAAAAGATTAACCAGATTAAAAACGGTTATAATTGAACTACCCGAAAAATCTTTTTTTATTATTGCCCAGACTAAAAAGGTTTATTTACTGCAAACTAAATTTATAAACTTCAATAAATGAAAAACCTGGTAAAAAACTGATAGCAGGAAGGAAACCTGAAAACTGCAACGAAAAACTGATAAAACGATAAATAATACCCTGCTCCAAAGGAGGTTATTTATTTTCAAAATTGAAGACAAAAAAGAAAAAGCGGCCAAAATTATAGAAACCCTTGGACAGGCCTACCCCGGAGCCGGTACGGCTTTAAACTTTGACAACCCCTTTGAACTCCTGGTAGCCGCGATTCTGTCCGCTCAGTGCACGGACCGGCAGGTAAACAAGATCACCAGCTCCCTGTTTAAAAAGTACAGAACTCCCAGGGACTTTGCAGCCTTGACCCCGGAAGAGCTGGCCGGGGAGATCAAGGGTTGCGGGCTGTATCGAAATAAAAGCAAGTATATTATAGAAGCATCCCGTAAGCTCCTGGAACTGCATGATGGTCAGGTACCGGGGACCAGGGAGGAGCTTCAGGCTTTACCGGGTGTAGGCCGGAAGACTGCCGGGGTAGTGTTCGGGATAGCTTACGGCGGCAGTGCGCTCCCCGTGGACACCCATGTTTACCGGGTGGCCCGGCGGCTGGACCTGTCCAGGGCCAGGCTCCCCGAAAAAGTCGAAGAGGACCTGGTAAAATGTCTTGCGCCGCATCAGAGAATGGAGGCTCACCACCTGTTCATCGCCCACGGCCGGACCACCTGCAGGGCAAGGAAACCTGCCTGCGGCGACTGCTGCTTAAGAGAACTGTGCCCATATCCGGAACAGGAGGGAGAGAAATCTTGAACATCGTCCTGGTTGAGCCCGAAATTCCCGCCAACACCGGCAACATTTCCCGGACCTGCGCCGTCACAGGCTCCGCCCTGCACCTGGTCCGGCCCCTGGGTTTTTCCACGGAGGATAAGTACCTCAAGCGCGCCGGCCTGGATTACTGGCACCTTCTAAAAATTTACTATTATGATAGTTTTTTTGAAGTCGTGCAGAAATATTCCGGCCACAGTTTTTATCTCGTTACAACGAAGGCACTCCGCTCTTACACATCCGTGCAATATGAAAGGGATTCTTTCCTGGTATTTGGTAAGGAAACCAGGGGGTTGTCTTTGGAAATTTTAAACACGTTTCCGGAAAACCAGGTCCGGATTCCAATGAGAGAGGGAGCACGTTCCCTGAACCTGGCCAATTCAGTGGCCGTGGTCCTGTATGAGGCGCTGAGGCAGCAGGGCTTTCCGGAATTAAAAATATAACGCAATAAAACATATAAATACAAAATATGATCTACAAATGGTGAAATGCTGCAAAAAAGAGCCCTTTACCTGAATTTGCCCTGAATCCCTGGCTTTAAGACATGGAGAGAACATCTTTGCAGTTTGAGGTGTTATTCTTGTTCTTCTGGATAGAATTCTGATATAATCCCCCTTGAAATGATAATAGAGGGGGTTTTTTCTATGAGCGTCATTAAAAAGGTCCAGTCCTGCCTGGACCAATATGATATGGGGCTGAAGATTATCGAGTTTGAAGAGAGTACCCGCACCTGCGAATTGGCGGCTAAAGCCCTGGGTGTGGAGGTTGGTCAGATTGCCAAAACAATTGTGTTCCAGGCTGACGGGCAGCCCGTACTGGTTGTGGCCAGCGGCGACAAAAAAATTAAAACAGGAAAACTGAAACGGCTTCTCGGAGCAACCAAGGTGAAAATGGCCGATCCCGTGACGGTTGAGCGCGTAACCGGCTACCCCGTTGGAGGTGTTTGCCCGGTGGCGCTGCCGGATAAGCTACCCATCCTGCTTGACGAAACCATGCACCGTTTTCCCGTTGTGTATGCTGCTGCCGGTACACCAAACTCTGCCCTGCCCGTGACTATGGAGCAGTTGCAAAGGATCACCGGGGGGCAGTGGGCCGATTTGGTTTAGGCCCGGCGGCCGGGGGCGCTGTTGAAGTTCCCTCATCCCGGTATTCTCAGCTGGTTTAAGCAGGTTTATTGGAACTGGTTGTACTTATTGTTATTTCCGCCTCTTTTGCTGGTAAGAAAACCGGCTTAACCTGGTTATGGAAGGTTCTTGGTAAGATGAAACTAACTGACTGAAGGAGTTTCCGGTTTTAAAAAAGAATAATTGCCTAAGGTGTAAAGAAGTTTATATGTTTAATTCTTTAAGTTTAGATCAGAGGTGACGGCCGTTTGTTTGTTCATTTGCATCTTCACTCGGAATACAGTCTCTTGGACGGAGCGGCCAGAATTAATAATGCCGTGAGTAAAGCCAAAGAGATGGAGATGCCTGCCCTGGCTATCACCGACCACGGAGCCATGTACGGAGTGATTGACTTCTACAAGGCCTGCAAAAAGGCTATGATCAGGCCCGTTTTGGGCTGCGAGGTTTATGTGGCGCCCCGCAGCATGTCCCAGCGCACTCCGAAGTTGGACGACAACCTGTACCACCTGGTTCTTCTGGCTGAAAACCAGGAGGGTTACCGCAACCTGTTGAACATTGTCTCCCTGGGCTTCACGAAGGGATTTTACTACAAGCCAAGGGTGGACAAGGAAGCACTAGCCGGTAACAGCAGGGGGCTGATCGCCCTGAGCGGCTGTATCGCCGGGGAGGTGGCTTCTAAAGTGCTGCGCGGACAGCCCGAACAGGCCCGGGAGGCCGCCGGGGTTTACCGGGATATCTTCGGTCCGGATAACTTTTTCCTGGAGATCCAGGACCACGGTTTCGAGGAACAGAGGACAGCCAACCTGGAGTTGCTGAAAATCCACAGGGAAACGGGTATCCCCCTGGTAGCCACAAACGACGTCCACTACGTGCGGCGGGAGGACGCCGCAAACCAGGATGTGCTCCTGGCTATCCAGACCGGTAGGAGTGTGGACGACCCGGGACGGATGAAATTCCAGTCCGAAGAGCTGTATTTAAAAAGTCCCCGGGAAATGAACCTCCTCTTTGGGGAATTGCCGGAGGCCATAAACAACACGGTGGAAATTGCCGGACGCTGTAACGTGGAGCTGGAATTCGGCAAATATTATTTGCCCCATTATGCCGTACCCGAAGGCTACAACGCCGATACCTATCTGGAAGAGCTCTGCTATCAGGGTGCCCGCAGGATCTACGGCGAACTGAGTGAGGAAATCAAGCAGCGTCTGGCCTTTGAACTGGGAGTTATCAAG
Source organism: Bacillota bacterium (assembly GCA_029555205.1). Taxonomy (GTDB): domain Bacteria; phylum Bacillota; class Desulfotomaculia; order Desulfotomaculales; family Pelotomaculaceae; genus DTU098. Next base: position 72,850 of record JAKPTB010000085.1, on the reverse strand, counting down.
CAGATGGGCTATTCCGCCTACTTCTTAATAGTCTGGGACTTCATCCATTTTGCCAGGCAGAAGGGGATTCCGGTGGGTCCGGGCCGCGGCTCCGCCGCCGGCAGTCTGGTAGCCTACAGCCTGGGGATTACCAACATCGATCCCTTGAGGTACGGCTTGCTTTTCGAACGTTTCTTAAACCCCGAAAGGGTATCCATGCCGGATATCGATATTGACTTCTGCTTTGAGCGGCGGGGTGAAGTAATTGACTACGTAGTGCAAAAATACGGCGCCGACAGGGTTGCCCAGATCATCACCTTCGGGACCATGGCGGCCCGGGCAGCTATCCGGGACGTGGGGCGGGCGCTGAACATGCCTTACGGGGAAGTGGACAGGGTGGCTAAAATGGTGCCGCCGGAATTGCACGTTACCATTGAAAAAGCCCTGAACGACGCGGCGGAATTGAAGGAAATCTACGAACAGAAAGCGGAGGTCAGGAAACTGATCGACACGGCGGCCGCCCTGGAGGGTATGCCCAGGCACGCTTCCACCCATGCCGCCGCCGTGGTGATCACGAAGGACCCGTTGACCCATTATCTTCCATTATATAAAGCTTCCGACGGTCCGGTGACCACCCAGTTTGCCAAAGATACGGTGGAGGAATTGGGCCTGTTGAAAATGGACCTTCTGGGCCTGCGGACCCTGACCGTAATCAGTGATGCTGTTAACCTCATTGCCGAAAGCACCGGCGAAAGGATCGACATAGAAAAAATTCCCCTGGACGACCCGGCCACTTATGAGATGTTGTCCAGGGGCGAAGCAGCAGGGGTGTTCCAGCTGGAAAGCAGCGGTATGAGGAGCATCCTGCGGGACCTCAAACCTGAGGTTTTTGAAGACATTGTGGCCCTGGTGGCCCTGTACCGGCCCGGGCCCCTGGGTAGCGGCATGGTTGTGGATTTTATCAAAAATAAACACGGCCTCAACAGGACAACCTACCTTCACCCCAGGCTGGAACCCATTTTAAAGGATACCTACGGGGTTATTCTGTACCAGGAGCAGGTCATGCGTATTGCCAGCGATCTTGCCGGCTTTACTCTGGGTGAGGCGGATATGCTGCGCCGGGCTATGGGCAAAAAAAAGCCGGAGATTATTGCGGGCCTGCGCGCCCAATTTGTAGAGGGTGCTGTTAAGAACGGGGTCGACAAGGATATCGCCGGCCAAATTTTTGATTTGATGGAGTACTTTGCAGGCTACGGCTTCAATAAATCTCACTCGGCGGCCTATGCCCTGATTACTTACCAGACTGCTTACCTCAAGGCCAATTATCCCCTTCCTTATATGGCTGCCCTTCTGACTTCCGTAAAAGACAATGCGGACAAAGTAGCGGCTTATATCGAGGACTGCCGGAGAATGGGAATCGAAGTCCTGCCGCCCGATGTCAACGAAAGTAAGGAAAGCTTTACGGTAGCCGGAGCCAAGATTCGCTTCGGCCTGGCGGCTGTAAAAAACGTCGGCCTGGGAGCAGTGGAGTCCATTATCAAGTCCAGGGAAGCTGGCGGGCCTTTTAATGGTTACGTAGATTTCTGCAGGCGCCTGGATCCCAGGGTGGTCAACCGGCGGGTCCTGGAAAGCCTGATCAGGTGCGGCGCATTTGACTCCCTTGGCCATCGCCGCGCCCAGTTGATGGCGGCTGTGGATCAGGGCCTGGCCCTGGCCCAGCAGTCCCAGCGCGAGAGGGAAAACGGGCAGATCTCCCTGCTGGACCTGATGGGTGAGAGAGCCCGGGAGGTAGTTAGCATCAGCCTGCCGGATCTGCCTGAGTTTCCTGAGGACGAAATGCTGGCCATGGAGAAGGAAGTCCTGGGTCTTTATATCAGTGGCCACCCTTTGGCCCAGTACCGTAGCGCCCTGGACAGACTCTGCACCAATAGTGCGGCGGAGATTTCCGAACTGGCTGAGGACAGCGCCGTAGTGCTGGGGGGGATGATCACCGGAGTCAAGAAAATCAATACGAAAAAAGGGGATAGTATGGCTTTCTTGACTTTGGAAGACCTGACCGGCACGGTGGAGGTAATCGTCTTCCCCCGGGTTTACCTTCATAGTCAACTGGCCATCCGCAAGGACGAAGTGGTTCTGGTAAAGGGCCGCTGCAGCGGAAACGGGGAAGATGTCAAAATCATCGGGGAAGAGATCTCCACCCTGGACTGCCACCTTGGGGGAGAACTACACTTAAAGATCGACAGCCTGCGTTCTCCCCTGTTGGACCAGGTGCAGGTTGTTCTGGGCAGCTTCAGGGGAGAATGCCCTGTATACCTGCATTTTATAAAAGAAAGAAGAGTGATTAAGACAGGTGAAGAATTCTGGGTGGACCTGTCCGGGCCGGTTGTAGGCAGACTGGAGGAACTTTTGGGGAGTTCCGGAGTTAAAATTAAAAGAGTATCGGAGATGCCCGGGGATGGGAATGACGGTTCATCCGGCAGTACTGTTACACCAAAGACTGTAAACCAGGGGCCCCTTGAGTGTGATTCAAAGGGTTTACAGGGTATTCATATTGCAGCAAAGGCTTCTAATTCTACTGTTGCTGTTGATTCCAGGGAAAAGGGCGTGAAAAAAGCGAAGAAGTTCTTCAGCATTCTGGAATTGTAAGGATAAACTTTATACCGGTATCCTTCACGTCCAAACCAGGCGCCGCATATATATTTTGAAGATAAAAGGTTATTAACAGGAGGCTTATATGAGCAAAGAGATGGCGGCACTGCTGCAGGATCGAGGAGTATACCTGCATGAGATTGCACAAATCGTTTTCGATTTGCAAAGGTGTTTTATCCCGGACCTGACCCTGGAGCACTGTGTAGAGGTTGTAACCACTGTTTTAAGCAAACGGGAAGTCCAGTTTGCCCTGCTCACCGGGGCGGCTCTGGACATCCTGGCAGAGGAAAAAAAACTTCCGTCACCGCTTCAAGAGATCATTCAGACCGATAACCTCTTGTACGGCATTGATGAAGTTCTGGGGCTGGGCATAGCAAATATCTACGGGACCATCGGAACTACCAGCTTCGGCTACCTGGATAAAGAGAAGGTCGGTGTCATTGGTAAACTAAATGATAACAAAATAAATAAAGTAAACACCTTTATGGACGACCTTGTAGCGGGCATAGCCTCGGCGGCTGCCGCAAAAATTGCCCATAACGACGGCCGCCCTTACAGCAAATGATTCCGGCAGGTGGATGTAAAAACCTAGAAAGACAGGCGCTTGTAAAAGTATCTACCCTGTGTTATGATTGATTTGTTATAAAAAGGGAATATTTTAAGAGGTGAACTTCGTTGGTAAATATAAGCGATATCGCAAGCGAATATGTTGTTGTAAAAGCACTGGAAAACGGTGTTACCATTATCGGGTTGACCCGGGGCAAGGACACCAGGTTTCACCACTCGGAAAAACTTGATAAAGGCGAGATTATGATCGCCCAGTTCACGGAGCATACCTCTGCTATTAAAATCCGGGGGCGTGTGGAGGTGCTGACCAGGCACGGCAGGCTCCGGACAGATGAGTAAAGGCAGTATCCAGGGCGGAAGCTCTGGATATACTTGTTTTTAGTTGATAAGAGGAATCTGCCGGGATAAGTAGAAAAAGCTTATTAAATAACGGCAAAACGACAGGGGAGGCTTAGATGTGTGGACGGTGGTATATATCGCGCCCAATCAAAAAGAAGCTGAAAAGCTGGAAAAAATGCTTACAACAGAGGGGTTTCTGGTAAAATTGAGGACCATCGGGCTGCCACAGGCCAACAACGCCTGTTCTATTGAAATCCTGGTACCGGAGTCAGAAGTGGACGAGGCTCTGGAGATTATCAATACCATTTAAGTCTAAATAATTTCTATTGATCCGGAAATTATGTAATAGATGCACCAGAATAGATTATAAGAAACACATTTCACTGGGTAAGTATTTAATATAATGGGCTATCAACAAGATAAAAGAGAAGAAGCGTTTAAGGCAACAGTTAAACATAAATATTTAAATGTTTATAGTAATAGAACCAAAAGCCATTGCAAATTACTTTGAATAGCAAGTACAGTTTTTAAAGAGGTGCTATATTTGGTTTTGGATTTTTTTCGCAAGCAAAAATATGTAACCGTGCAGCCTGATTCCGAGAACAGAGATATTCCGGAGGGTATTTGGGTGAAGTGCCCAAATTGCAATGAAATCTTATTCAACAAAGAGCTGGATCGTAACTACAGGGTATGCCTTAAGTGCGGCTACCATTTCAGGGTTCCAGCTCACGAGCGGATAGAAATGACTCTGGACGAGGGCAGCTTTAGAGAGATGGATGCAGGCATGCTTCCGGTCAACCCCTTTGATTTGCCTGATTATGAAACCAAGCTGGTCTCCGCTGTGAAGAACACCGGGCTCAATGAGGCAGTGGTTAGCGGAGAGGGGTCTGTTGGCGGCTATCCTGTTGTTATAGTGGTCATGGACTCCCGTTACATGATGGGGAGCATGGGTACCGTTGTGGGTGAAAAGATCACCAGGGCCATTGAAGCTGCTGCTGCCGGCCGCAAGCCATTGATTATTTTTTCAGCTTCTGGGGGAGCCAGGATGCAGGAGGGCATTATTTCATTGATGCAGATGGCCAAGACCGTCGCAGCCCTGAGTAGACTGGAGGAAGCGGGCCAGCTCTACATTTCGGTCCTGACCGATCCAACCACGGGTGGTGTCAGTGCCAGTTTTGCTGCCCTGGGAGATCTTATTATTGCCGAGCCCGGGGCATTAATCGGTTTTGCCGGGCAGCGCGTTATCGAACAGACCATTCGTCAGAAATTGCCGGAAGGCTTCCAACGGGCAGAATTTTTAAAGCAGCACGGCTTTGTGGACATGATTGTTCCCAGGCCCCAGTTGAGAGCTGCTCTGACCGGACTTCTGGATTTACACTTGCGGGAGGAGATTTAGATTCAATGCCGGCTATTTTGGATTTTGAAAAACCCATCGAAGAACTGGAAATAAAAATCACTGAACTACGGAAGTTTTCCAGGGATAAAGGTATTGACCTGACAAATGAGATCGCCATCCTGGAAAAGCGGGCCAGGGAAGTGAAAGAGTCCATTTACAGTAATCTTGATGCCTGGCAGAAAGTTCTCATTGCCAGGCACCCGGAACGGCCCAATGCCTATGATTATATTAAATACCTGTTTACTCAATTTTACGAATTGTTTGGAGACCGGCTCTACGGGGACGACCCCTCGGTGGTGGGCGGGATCGCCCGCTTTCGGGGACGCGCGGTGACCGTTATAGGCCATTTGAAAGGGAAGGACACCAAAGAAAACCTGGCCCGGAATTTCGGCATGGCTCATCCCGAGGGCTACCGCAAGGCCATGCGCCTGATGAAGCAGGCTGAAAAGTTTAAACGCCCCTTGATTTGTTTTATTGATACACCGGGAGCCTATCCCGGTATGGGCGCGGAGGAGAGGGGCCAGTCCGAAGCCATTGCCCGGAGTATTCTGACCATGGTCAACCTCAGGACGCCTATTGTGGCGGTGGTAATTGGAGAGGGCGGCAGCGGCGGCGCTCTGGCTTTCGGCGTAGGAGACAGGGTCTTGATGCTGGAGCATACAATTTATTCGGTTATCTCACCGGAGGGTTATGCCAGTATCCTGTGGAAGGATGCCAGCCGGAACAAAGAGGCTGCTGAAACTTTCAGAATTACCGCCCAGGATGTCTTTAAGCTGGGTGTGGTTGACAGGATCGTGCCCGAGCCTGTGGGGGGCGCGCACCGTGATCCCGAGGCCGCTGCCCAGAGTTTGGGTCAGGCAATATCTGAATGCCTGGATGAATTACAGTCAACCGACCCGGAGATACTGATAGAAAGCAGATACAACAAGTTCCGGACTATCGGGCAGGCATATCTGGTTTAATTTTTTTCTTTAAGCCATAGCTCATTATAAGGCAGGTTATAGGGAGGTAAATTGATTGCAGAGGATCGCCTTGTTAACTAGCGGCGGAGATTCACCGGGAATGAATGCCTGTATCAGAGCTGTGGTACGCAAGGCCATCTACCACGGGATGGAAGTTATTGGGATTAACCGCGGCTTTAACGGTTTTGTAGAAGCGGACATGGTGCCGATGAACCTCGGCTCGGTGGCGGATATCATCCACCGGGGCGGCACCATCCTGCGCACCGCCCGTTCGGACCAGTTTCTGACCCGGGAGGGCCGGGCCCGGGCTTATGAAAACGTTAAACGGTTTGGGCTGCAAGGACTCGTAGTCATAGGAGGAGACGGGTCCTTTCGTGGTGCGCTTCAGTTTAACCTGGAATATAACCTGCCGGTTGTTGGAGTGCCGGGTACAATCGATAATGATATCCCGGGAACCGACCAGACCATCGGCTTTGATACCGCTGTTAATACCGTGGTGGAAGCCATCAACAAAATCAGGGATACGGCTACTTCCCACGAGCGCACTTTCATCGTTGAAGTTATGGGCAGGCACCACGGATTTATTGCGCTGGCCGCGGGGCTGGCCGGAGGCGCCGAGTCCATCCTGATTCCGGAGCGCCCTTTCAACTTTGAAGACATCTGCGAGCGTCTGATGCGGGGTTACCGCCGCGGCAAACTGCACAGTATTATCGTGGTGGCCGAAGGTGCGGCAAACGCCCTGGAAATGGGGCAGAGAATCAAGGAACGCACCGGCTTCGACACAAAGGTTACGATTTTGGGACACCTCCAGCGCGGGGGTTCGCCCACTGCCGCCGACAGGATTATGGCCAGCCGCCTGGGCGCGAGGGCGGTTGAACTGCTCATGGCCGGAGAAAAGAGGAAGATGGTGGGGATCAAGGCAGGGCAAATGGTGGCCCTGGATATCGAAGATGCCCTGACCCAGACCAGGACAATTGACCTGGACATGTACAACCTGGCCGGGGTCCTGTCAATTTGAAGGGGGTTTTTCTTTTGCGCAAAACCAAGATTGTCTGTACCATCGGCCCTGCCAGCGATGATTTGAAAACCCTCAAAGGGTTGCTTTTGTCCGGTATGAACGTAGCCCGCCTGAATTTTTCCCACGGAACCCATGAAGAACATGCCCGGCGCATTGCCATGATCCGCCGGGCTGCAGAAGAGACTGAAAAAAATGTGGCTCTTATGCTGGATACCAAAGGGCCGGAAATCCGCCTGGGCTTTTTCAAGGAAGAACCGGTCTATCTTGAACAAGGCGCCCGGGTGACCTTAACCACGGAAGAGATCAAGGGGAACAGGGAGCGTATTCCCGTAACCTACGGCGGCCTGCCCCGGGATGTCCGGAAAGGGGACACGATCCTTCTGGACGACGGCTTAATCGAGCTTGAGGTTCTCAGCGCTTTGGCAAGGGAGATCCTCTGCCGGGTTGTGAATGGCGGCGAAATTACCAGCCAGAAGGGCGTCAATGTGCCGGGGGCGGCGTTGAACCTGCCGGCTTTAACAGATAAGGATATTGAGGATATCAAGTTCGGGATCGAACACAACTTTGATTTTTTAGCTGCTTCCTTTGTCCGAAAAGCCGCTGACGTTCTGGACATTCGCAGAGTTTTAGAAGAGAGCGGGGCCCAAATAGATATTATTTCCAAGATCGAGAACAGGGAAGCAGTACAAAACCTGGAAGAAATCATCAAGGTTTCAGACGGGGTCATGGTGGCCAGGGGGGACCTCGGTGTGGAAATCCCGGTGGAAGAGGTCCCCCTGGTGCAAAAAACCATAATTAAACTCTGTAACCGCGCCGGTAAGCCGGTGGTGACAGCTACCCAGATGCTGGAATCGATGCTACATAAACCTCGGCCCACCCGGGCGGAAGCCAGCGACGTGGCCAACGCCATCTTTGACGGGACAGACGCGGTGATGCTATCGGGGGAAACGGCGGCGGGCAAATATCCCCTGGAGGCCGTCAGGACCATGGCCAGGATCGCCGAGCGGGCGGAGGCCGCCTTGCAATACGGTGAAATACTTGGTGAAAAGAGGTGCGTTTCCCAGCGCACGGTGACAGATGCCATCAGCTACGCCAGCTGCGCCACCGCCCAGGACCTTGGAGCGGCAGCAATTATAACATCAACGGAGTCGGGTCATACCGCCAGGATGGTTTCAAAATACCGGCCTCAGGCGCCGGTTGTGGCGGTCACGCCCCATGCCGGCGTGATGAGGAAGCTGGCCTTGACCTGGGGTGTCCAGCCGCTCCTGGCCGCGTCAAAAAGAAACACGGACGAAATGATGTCCACTGCCGTCGAGGTCTCTTTAAAGGCCGGCCTCATTAAAGGCGGCGATCTTGTTGTTTTTACAGCCGGCATACCAGTGGGAGTGCGGGGCACTACAAATCTGATCCGTGTTTTAACGGTGGGCGATATCCTGGCCCGTGGTACCGGGATCGGCAGCAGGGCAGTGACAGGCTCCGTGCGGCTTGCCCGCAGCGCCCGGGAGGCCCTGGAAAAAGTGCAGTCAGGTGACATCCTCGTGACAACAGACACCGATATGGATTTCATCCCAGCGATCCAAAAGGCAGGGGCTGTTGTAACGGAGGTGGGCGGCCTGACCTCCCATGCCGCTATCGTCTGCCTGGAATTCGGCAAGCCTGTGATCGTGGGGGTGGAAGGGGCCTCCGCGCTTCTGCCGGACGGCGCCACTGTAACTGTGGACGGGCTAAGGGGACTTATCTACAAGGGTACGGCCAGGGTTTTGTAGGATTAATGAAACTCTCCTTCTCCGGGCATCCTAAGCTTAGACGCCGGAGGGGGGATTTTTTTTGCTCGATTTTATTGTAAATTATCTTACCACCCTCGGCCTTGCCGGGCTGCTGGCGGGTGTATTCATTGAAGCAATGGGATTACCGTTTCCCGGGGGTATTATGGTTGTCCTGACGGGGTTTTTAGTTAATCAAGGAAAACTTAATTTTTTTAGCGCATTAATCGCCACCCTGTCCGGTTACACGGCAGGTTCCTTTACGGCCTATCTAATTGGCCGGTATCTGGGTCAGCCCTTCTTTTTATGGTGCGGCAAATACCTGAGGATCACGCCTGAGCGAATTAAACAAACTCAGTCCTGGCTGGACCGTTCGGCGCCGGCTTTTATTGTTTTCGGGCGGTTTTTGCCCGGTGTGAGCAACTTGACCCCGTATATGGCCGGTGTAAGCAGGATTGGGGCCGGGTACTTCCTCTTATATAATACACTCTTCACCTTGGGCTGGGGGAGCCTTTACCTGCTGCTGGGAATGTTTTTCGGTCACAACTACCGGCTTATTTCCAGCTATCTGAACAACGGCCTGCCCCTTGTGGGGTTAGGGCTGCTGGGTGTATACCTGGTCTATGTCTACTTCAAAAAATATAAAAAAAGGATCAAAAATATTTGAAAGGATGCCTGATTAGAAGCAGCAATTTTACATTCTCTGGAGGAATAACAGAAACCTGGCGAGAATACTACCACTAATAAAGATAAACAGGTAAGCGGGGTAGAGCGATGATTAAGGTTATAAAGGGTGATCTCACCGAAATCTCTGCAGACGCCGTGGTCAATGCCGCCAATAACCAGCTCACGATGCAGGCCGGTGTGGCAGGTGCCATCAAGCGCAAGGGGGGTTCTATTATTGAGGCGGAGGCCGTGGCCAGAGGTCCGGTGCCCGTGGGCGAAGCAGTGGTTACAGGCGCCGGGGCGCTCAAGGCGCGCTATGTGATTCATGCTGCGGTTATGGGGCCTGACCGGGTTACAGACGCGGAAAAGGTCCGGCTGGCCACCCGGAATGCACTCCGGAGGGCCGGAGAACTGGGGCTTAAAAGTGTGGTTTTTCCTGCTCTGGGCACGGGTGTAGGGGGACTGGACCTGGATCTTGCCGCTGCCGTAATGTTGAGTGAAGTGCGCAGCCAAATGGCCAGGGGTGCCGAATTAGAAGAAGTCCTGTTCGCCCTCTTTGATGAAAAAGGGTGCCAGGCATTTTCCAGAATTGCCGGACGCCGCCGGATCGTATGTCTCGGTGACAGTATCACCTATGGATATCCTTATGGACCGGAGGCTTCCTGGGTAAGTATTTGTGCCGGCTCCTCCGGGCTGAATCTGGCCAACAAGGGAATCAACGGAGACACCACCTGGGACATGTTAAACCGCTTTTGGGATGATGTAATAAAGCTGGAACCGGCTTATGTAATTATTCTTGGCGGGACAAATGACATCCTGTCAGGGATTTCCGCAAAGGGTATTCAGGAAAATATTCTGTATATGGTCAGGGAAGCCTTGAATGAGGGTATCTGTCCGGTGCTCGGGATGCCGCCTCCGATCAATATTTTCCAGGTGGGCAGTTTTATCCCGCATTCTGTGGTAAAGTCCCTGGTATCCGAATTAGCGGCTTTAAAAAAGTGGATCCAGGAATTTGCAGGCGCACGGATGCTGCCTGTGCTGGATTTTCACACACCCCTGTCGGATCCGGATACGGGGAAGGCTAATCCGTACTATTATGGAGACGATGCCCATCCAAACCGGAGCGGCTACCTGGCTCTTGCCAGACAGGCTGAAAAGCTGGCGCTGCACCTGAAAAAAGGTCTTGATTAACACATCCAGCTGTTTTAAGAACTAAAAGAAAAACGAGCGCAACCAGTGCTGGAGCCTGATGATAATGCCCTGGCTGGTTTTTTCGGGTTCCCGGATCTCTTCCTTTTCATCCTTAACTGCAGCAGGCTGCTGAATCTGAACCTGCCTCCTGGTTTTAACCAGAACAGGGACCAGTTTACCGTTTTCATCCCTGATATATTTTCCTTTAATTTTAACTTGCCCGTACACTGATGGCGCAAGAAAGTTCGAGGCGTTTTCCTCCGTGAGTTTTTCCACTTCTTCGATGATGGTCCACTGCTTATTTGCCATATTTTTACACCCCGCTACTATTATAAAACTACATAGTTTAAATTAAAAGAGTATTATAAAATAATAATTTTTTAACAGACGGTATTTGTGATTCGGGTTCAGGGGTTTATTCAAAAAGTTTTATTAATCATATGTCAGAGGTTTATAAGTATTAAAATGGGGGTTATGTAAATGTGTAAAGAGATCTCCTTACCCGAATTCATAGGTGAGACAGAACAGGCTGTGGTTCTGGTGGTACCGTCTCTGGACCGGAATTTATCCGCATTATGCAAACGTCTTTATGAAGGGGAAGATCTAGATTACTGGTTTAAATGGGAGTTGAGCACTGCCTGTAATAGTGAGTGCATGGTTACACTGGAGATAGGCTGGGATGGTGAAGAGGTTATAGCCATTGGCTTTACCCTGGATATGTGGGAATACCTGCCGGTTATCACCCAAAAAGATCACCTGTTATTAATTACTGACTGGAAACTAATCGAGGAGGGTATTGCGGCGGGCATGGATATGTTAGGCCGCTTCAGGCCAAGAGTACTGTTGGTCCGGGATGCCGGCCGGGGGATGAATGTCCTTACCAGTAAGGTGGCCGACCGGGCGATGTTCTGTAAAGACAGCGCTAAACTGGTTCAACTGCTGGAAATACTGCAGGTCAGCCAAATACCTGCTTGCTCACTGCATTAGGATCAAACCTGCAGGGGCAAAATAATAAAAGGTACATTTATTATGGATAAAATGGGTTTATAAAGGAGAGTATGTAACAAGCCGGAGTTAAGCCCGGCTTGTTACATGCATCGGTCTTCAAATTTGAATGTAAAAGGCCTTTTCCTTTTCATTATACACAACATTATATTTGCCTTTTTGATCAATTTTGAAATGTTTGAAAAAACCCCTTGCTCCAATCTTGTTTCGATTTAGGACAAGACCATTATCAGTAGTTGAAGGTTTAATCCGGATGTTTCTTGTTTCCGGGTCATAGGCCAGTTCTACATATCTTGTATTGATTTTATCCAACAATTTTTTATTTAGAGTAAGGTGATTCTTTGAAATAGCGATAGTGGCTTCTTTCTCAATGCGTGGTTTGTAAACTTCAAAAGCCATTTACCTGTCAACCCCTTATGATTTTTATATGAATTATATATGATAATTTTGATATAGTCAAATATCTAGATCCTTTTTAACAAATATTTATCATTATTAACTATAACTCTGTTATAATTAATTGATATATAGATTAAATCTTCTTATAATTGTAATACATAATGAGAATAAACCTTTTCAAACAGTTAGAAAAGAGTTGTCTGGGCCATGACAAACTGTTCATTATTCATAAACCTGTAAGACTTAATCAAAACAGGGGTGGTTCCATTTGCATATATTTGTTGCATCTTAGACAACTATGCCGCGACGCGGCACCAGCAGAATGGCAGGAATTCAATTTTCAATTCAGGTTGGATACAGCCAACCAGGGAGGATTGCTGATATGTTAAACTTGCTTGAAAGAATTATGGGTAAGAAGAGTCCGGAGATTAAACAGGTAAAATGTTTGTGCGGCGAAGAAGTTGTAGGTATCCCTAACGATACCAGAGAAATTTATTTTTGCAAGAAGTGTAACAAGCTTCTTTGTTATTCTGATTTTAAACCGGGCCTCTTTAAGGTGCGCCCGCTAAGCCTGGCCTGGCTGAAAAGAAAGCATTAACTGTATATAGATTTAAGAAAGTTTGTAAAAAAAGGGATATGGCTTTTGACCATATCCCCGGGTAAACCTGCTTAATGATCCTGGTTCATCTTATACTGGGGTTCCTGCTTTTCAAGGTAGTTCACTCGTCCTTTTAATGTTTGAACAATATCTTCTAATTGGCGGTTTAAGTCGTTAAACATTTTTTTAGCAGTCTGGTCCTGGCTGTCCAGGGCAAAGGTCTGCAAATCTGCTGCTGCTCCTTCCAGGCTTGCCAGAGTATGGTGCATCTTGGATCCAATTGTCACGTGATCTTACACCTCCTTGATTATTAAGACTATTATTATTATGGCCCGGTAAGCTTCTCTTTAAAGCTAGAAATATTTCGCAGAATATTCCTGTTCAAGCAAATTAATATTTGGAAGCTATTCTTAAGAGGGAAACAAATGTAAACCATTATAAAATAACCAGAAGGGGAAATAATATGGTTGATTTAAAATAAATCAAGGAGCAAATTTGCATGCTGCTGGGGATCTTTCGTACTCTGGTTTTGTTTATCGTGGTTGTTATCGGTTTAAGGTTAATGGGCAAAAAGCAAATCGGCCAGCTGCAGCCCTATGAGCTAGTTATAGTTATTATGCTCTCAGCTCTGGCGGCAATTCCCATGGAAGACACCGGGATACCCCTTTTCAGCGGCCTCTTTCCAATTATAACGCTGCTGTTGGCGGAAGTTGCCCTGTCCTATATATCTCTCAAGAGTGAACGGGCCAGGGGGATTATTTGCGGCACACCCAGCGTCTTGATTGAAAACGGCAAAATTGTTGAGCAGGAGTTGAAACGTATCCGATATAACATCAATGATTTACTGGAGCAGCTGAGGGCCAAGAACATGCCCAATATCGCCGATGTCGAGTTTGCCATTCTGGAAACCAGTGGACAGTTAAGTATTATTCCAAAGTCCCAAAAAAGGCCACTGGTTCCAGCAGACTTGAATGTTGCGACATCCTATGAAGGACTTCCAACGACTCTGGTGATTGACGGTAATGTATTACGTCAAAACTTGCAGAAAATGAATCTCAGCATAGACTGGTTAAAATCTGAATTAAAGAAGTTTGGTGTCGAACACTTCAAAGAAGTGCTTTTTGCCAGCCTGGATTCCAATGGAAAACTGTTCTACCAGCTAAAATCCAGGACCAGCTAAGCAAACAAAATGAATCAAACAGAGGTACCTTAGAAATGCGTGTACTGGCAGGACTATTTCTTATATTTATAGTAATTATCTCAGTGGGTATTTGGAGCAATCATTCTTTAAAAACATCCACCGAAGAATTAATTGGTAACATTGATGAAATTGAGCAGAACCTGCAAAACGGTCAGTTGGACGCCGCACAGCAGAAATTCCAGGAGCTGGAAAAATTTTGGGAAGAAAAATCTAAATGGTGGCCGGTTATCCTTGACCACCAGGAAATGGACAATATTGAGTTTTCCATGGCCAGGACCGGAGCTTTTCTTGAAAAAGAAAGCATCCATCTGATCTGGGGGGAGCTTGCGGAGTTGAGGTTGATGATTAAGCATATCCCGGAAAAAGAATCCTTCAATATTCAGAATATCTTTTAGAAGGATTAATCTTTAACCCCAGGAGTTAAAGAATGCCGCTCCCCTTTATCTTTATTGAGCAAAGAAAATACAAAGGGCAGGTCCGCGAAATTAAGGACCTGCCCTATTAGTTGAAAAGGGAAAAGCAGGAAAAAAATCAGATCTCTTCGGGCCTGCTTTTCTAAAGGGCTCCGGTAACGGTTATAGGGTTTTAATAGGAAATACCAATTACTCATGCTCTGAATTTTTCCCTGTTAACTTGTGCGCAGAAACAAGCAAAACAGTCGCAGCGGGACGTCTTCCTTTCCGGGCGGCAAGGACCTTACTCAAATCTGTAATTCCTTATTCAGATAAACATAAAGCGTATCTTTTTTCTTGTCATACTGGGCGCCGAACAGTCCTCTTTTATTAATATGAATTAAGTTGTCAAGGGGTTGACACTTTGAGAATAAAATAACAGATCCCCTTTGTTTGCCTTATTAAAATGTTCTTGGTGGAGCCCAAGAGGATAAAATTTTAATCAAAGTGGCGCCGAAGGGGAGTCTTGACAGCCGGGGTCCTCGCGTGTGGTACAATTGAGAAACCGGCGGGGCGTAATCCCATCTTAGACATGTCCCCGGAGCCGCCCCGTCGGTAGTCAAAGCTGACCACACGCGGGGTGGCAGTCAAGACCGCCACTTTGCTCCTCTGATTCCAATTAAGTCTTAAGCAGCGAGTTTAGGAGCCGGCAAAAGAAGTTGATCGGAATGTGGCACAAAGAATGCCTGTGCCGGCGTCCTACCCCTGGTACGGCGACCCTGATGGGGACGTTCCCAGTTATAATAATGCAAAAATCCGTTAAGGTCAGACTGAAGCTCTTCTACAGAAAGATATCTTTTACGCCTTAAGGCCACCTGGAAAAATTCTTGATATAGGGTCTGAATGAACCGTTCAGCGTAACCGTTGGTCCAGGGGTGCTTCACCTTGGTAGTCTTGTGCTTAACGCCAAGGATAAGGCATGTAGCGCCATAATCATGTTCATAAGTGGGTTCGGATGAACCGTATTCCTTTCCGTTATCTGTCAAAACCCGCTGCAGTTTAACACCCATAGATTGAAAATCATGATGGACGTGCTTAAGAAAATTAGCGGCAGATAAAGCTGTCTTGTCAGTGTAAAGCCGTGCCCAGCCGTAGCTGCTGGCGCAGTCAACCCCGACCTGGACGTACACTTTTCCAATACCGGCAAGGCGACCGATAAGTTTTCCGTCCTGGCTCATTAGATAGCCGGGCTGGGGGGCGTGTACGTGGCGGTGTTGACTGGCCTCCTTGTCCAACTCCCAGGCTGTTTTCGCCTGTGGAGGCTGTAGGGAGTCAATCCATTTAAGGCGCTCCCGCCTGGTATTGAGATTATTTCGTCTAAGTACTCCGTATACGGCGGTTTCACCGATTTTAATTCCCCCGTTTTCGGGCTTTCTTAGCTCGGCGCTGATCCTTCTTGGGCCATAAGCAGGGTGGTCCTGGACAAAAGCCAGAATAGTTTCTTCAATATCCGGTGGAGTTTGATTGGGCCTGATGCCTGGCAAACGTTCCTTATCATGGAGGCCGGCTTCACCGTGTTCCTTGAACCTTTCCAAATACTTGTAGAAAGTGGTATGGGACATCTGGCATTTACCGGCTATTTCCCTGCGAGTAAAAACCTTTCCCTGATCCATTTTCATCGCTTGCTTTCTACAGCGCAATACTATAGGATGAGTATACACAGCTGTTTCCCCCTTATTTGGTGGTGTGAGCAACTATCATTATAAGGGGAGTGCTGTGGATACTCAACCATCTGGGGCAAGCCCGGGTGGTTGATTTGTTATACCAGCTTATTCCAATTTGTCAACCTGTACTCAACTTAACACAATTAATATTAAAACTGTTAAAAAACCCCTTGGCATATATCTTTTTTTGATTTCTTAGCATATGTCCATTCTTAGAAGGTTGAATCTTAATTATTCTTTTGTCTTTGTCGTAAGCCAACTCAATGATTTTAGTGTTAAAATTTTCTAGAGAGAGCCGATCCAGAACAATTATGTTTTTTGAAATTTTCACTTTCATTTCTTTTTCATGGGGTTTGTATACTTCAAAAGCCATTATCCAGGCTCCTTTCCAGAACATATGTTCGTAATTTGATAAAACAAAACACCTTGATACCAAGGAGTCACATAGAGAATCCTTCGGCAACCCGGCTGTCATGTTAAAGACCCGTGGCTTTGCGTCCCTGCCTTTCGTACAGGTTTGCCCTTTCGAGATGTTTAATTGTTGGTTTTATCCTTCGGATTTTTGTTATCCGGATAAAACAAAAACACCTTGATCCCAAGGAGTTCATATAGAGAATCCTTCGGTAACCCGGCTGTCATGTTAAAGACCCGTGGCTTTGCGTCCCTGCCTTTCGTACAGGTTTGCCCTTTCGAGATGTTTAATTGTCAATTCGCCGTTTACATGTAGCTGTTTTTCCTACCCGACACCTCCTTATTATTCTTTAGTTTATTCTACAACACATGTTAAATAATTACAACACTAAAGCAAGAATTCTTTTTATTTGTCAAAGGGATAGGATTAATTGATCCTGGGGTTATTGACATAAGTTCATTAAGGGTTATAATAGATATGAAAGTATGTTCATAATAGCGGATCAGAGTAGTTCGGGAGGAGTGAACATCATTGAAAGTAGCTATTACTGCTCAAGGCAAGAATATGGAGAGCAAGGTTGATCCGAGGTTTGGAAGGGCAAGCTGGTTTATCCTGGTGGACACGGAAACAGGAGAATACCAGGCTGTTAGTAATGAACAAAACCTGAACGCCGGACAGGGTGCCGGAATCCAGTCGGCGGAAAACGTCAGCCGTCAGGGTGCCGGGGCTGTAATCACCGGTAACTGCGGGCCAAAGGCTTTCCGGACCTTAAGCGCTGCAGGGATCAAGGTCTATATTGGTGCTGAAGGCACGGTAGGGGAAGTCTTCGAAAAATTTAAAGCCGGAAAACTCCCGGAGGCAGCCGGAGCTAATGTGGAAGGCCACTGGGTTTAAGGTTTAAGATGTTTTACAGAAAAGAGCGAAGGGAGGTGCTTAAAGATGCCAAGAAGAGATGGAACCGGCCCGGTGGGTCAGGGCCCGGGCATCGGCCGGGGTAGGGGTCAGTGTGGCGCCGGGCGCGGCCAGGGTCAGGGCAGAGGCCAAGGAATGGGCCAGGGCCAGGGCCAGGGCAAAGGTCAAGGAATGGGCCGGGGCGGAGGTCCCGGGCGCCGTCAGGGTTAACATATAAATTATTCTTGAATCCCGGGAAAAGCCGGTTAACCGGACTTCAAGGCGGCTATGCCGGGAGAGTTTAAAAGGACAAGCTCTACAACAAGGGAGGAAATTTCGAAATGCCAGCGTACAACGGAATGGGGCCGCAAGGCGCCGGGCCGATGACCGGATGGGGGCGCGGCTACTGTATAACCTATCTAAACCAGGGTGCGGGATTTGTCCCGGGTTATGGCCGGGGCGGCAGGTGCAGGGCTGGTTTAGGCAGTCCCGGCAGTCCCGGCGGACGCGGCTGGCGGAGCTGTTTTTGTGCTACCGGACTTCCCCGCTGGGCAAGGTGGCTGCCTGGGACTGTTCCGGCCGGCCCGGTAGATGTACCCCAGGCAGGTATCGAGTCAGAGCTGGATGAACTTAAGGAGCAGGTTGTTTACCTGGAGAATGCCCTTGAGTATGCCAGGAAGAGGATCGCGGAACTGGAAAAGAAGGAACAATAAATTGGCAATTCAGGAGTTAATAGAATGGAAGCAAAAATAACCATCGCTGTGGCAAGCGGCAAAGGCGGAACGGGTAAGACCACCGTTTCCGCCAACCTTGCCCGCGCTGCGGTTGAAGCAGGGTACAAAGCAACATATCTGGACTGTGACGTGGAAGAACCAAACGGACATCTCTTTTTAAAACCCCGCCTTGAGCGCCGTTATCCAGTTACGATTCCGGTTCCCCTTGTTGATGAGCAAAAATGTACAGGCTGTGGCGCCTGCGGGGAGATTTGCCAGTTTAGCGCAATCCTTTGCATCAAAAAAACAGTTTTGACCTTCGAAAAGATGTGCCATGGGTGTGGGGGATGTAAGCTGGTCTGTCCCACAGGAGCCATTACTGAACAGGGCCGGGAAATCGGAATTATTGAAGAGGGGCAGGCCGGAGGGCTCGGCTTCTTCCACGGCAGGCTTAATGTCGGCGAAGCTATGAGCCCGCCGCTGATCAGGGCTGTGCGCTCGGCGGGACAAAAAAGCGGGGGGCTGGTCATTGTTGATGTGTCTCCCGGAACCTCCTGCCCGGTTATTACGGCGCTCAGGGGAGCAAATTACGTTCTTTTGGTTACTGAGCCTACACCCTTCGGTCTTAATGACCTGGGACTTGCCATCGATATGTTAAAAGAGCTGGGCATACCCCATGGGGTCGTTGTTAACCGGTCCGATCCGGAATTCGATCACTTTGCCCGCGACTTTTGCAGGGAAAAGGGGGTCCGGATCCTGGTGGGGATTCCCGATGACCGCAGGGTGGCCGAGGCCTATTCCAGAGGGGATCTGGCTTATGATGCCCTGCCGGAATACCGGGACAGCTTTCGGGAACTCCTGGTCTCTTTAGAGAAGGAGGCAAGAAAGTGAAAGAAATTGTTGTGATCAGTGGAAAAGGGGGTACAGGCAAGACCAGCCTGGTGGCTTCCCTGGCCGCCCTGTCTGAAAGACCGGTACTGGCAGACTGCGATGTGGATGCGGCCGACCTGCACCTGATGATGGAACCTCAGATTAGACACGCAGAAGACTTTTCCGGCGGCAAGTCTGCCCGGATTATACCGGATAAGTGCAGCAAATGCGGTAAATGTTTTGAACTTTGCCGGTTTGAGGCAATTTTCAAAGACGACAGCAAGCAGCCGGCTTTTTCTGTGGATCCCATCACCTGTGAAGGATGCGGTGTCTGCAGCCGTTTCTGTCCTGAAAAAGCTATAGATTTCAAGCCTTCCATCAACGGCCAGTGGTTTATTTCGGATACCCGTTACGGACCCATGGTCCATGCCAGGCTTGGTATAGCTGAAGAGAACTCCGGGAAGCTCGTCAGCCTGGTACGGGGTCAAGCAAGAAAACTCGCCGAAGAAAAGGATCTGCCCTATATCATTGTTGATGGCCCGCCGGGTATCGGTTGTCCGGTCATCGCCTCGGTTACAGGTTCTGACGGTGTGCTGATTATTACGGAACCCACAGTGTCCGGTGAGCATGATCTGGAACGGGTTGCTGAACTGGTGCGGCATTTTCAAATTCCCGCCTATCTTTGTATAAATAAGTCTGATTTAAACCCCGAAATGAGTGAAAGAATAGTAGAAAAGGCTGTATCCGGCGGGATCAAGGTGGTAGGCAGGATCCGCTATGATCGCTCTGTTACGCGTGCCCAGGTAAAAAGGATCCCGGTTGTTGAAATAGACGGTTCTGCTGCGGCAGATGATATCAGGAAAGTATGGGAAATGCTAGCAACAGAAATCAACAAAAACAATTAACAAAAATATAAGAGGTGTATATACAATGAAAATAGCCATGCCCATAGCAGGGGATAAGCTGTGCCTGCACTTCGGTCACTGTGAAAAGTTTTATTTCTTTGATGTAGACGAACAGACCAGAGAGATTTCTAGTATTGAAACAATGGTTCCGCCGCCCCATGAGCCCGGCTTATTGCCCAGATTACTGCACGAAAAGGGAGTTAATCTAGTTCTCGCCGGCGGCATGGGCGCAAGGGCCCAGCAGTTGTTCGCCCAGAAGGGCATCCGGGTTGTAACCGGCGCGGACCCCGGCGCCAGCCCTGAAGATATTGTCAAGATGCATCTGGCGGGTACTCTTAAGACGGGTTCTAATCCTTGCGACCATTAATTCTGACAAATTATACAAAGAAGTTTTAAAATAATATATAATAGAACCTGGTTCAATAGGACATGGTTCAACAGTAACTATACAATAAACTGGAGGGTATGGGAGTGGAAGAGAGACCAGAGTGCCAGTGTGACGATGACCAGGAGTGTAATTGCGACGGAGCTAAAACCGGCTGTAATTGCGAAGAGGATAATACCAGGACTACCCCTGATAACTCTAATAAAGGGATTGAAAAGCTGGCAATAAACCATTTCAGCTCTGTGAAGAAAGTAATAGCAATTATGAGCGGAAAAGGCGGCGTGGGAAAATCATCGGTAACGTCTTTGCTGGCCAGCGGGTTTAGAAAAAGAGGTTTCGAAGTGGGAGTGCTGGATGCCGATCTTACCGGTCCCAGTGTGCCGAAGATGTTTGGAATCAAGGGTATGGCCGAAGTGACCGCCTTCGGTTTGTTGCCGTCGGAAAGCCCCGGCGGGGTCAAGGTAATGTCCATAAATTTGCTGGTGCCGCGGGAAGATGATCCGGTTATCTGGCGCGGCCCTATCCTGGCCAACACGGTCAAGCAGTTTTGGACGGACGTTATCTGGGGCGATCTGGACTACCTTTTCGTTGACCTGCCTCCCGGCACAGGGGATGTTCCTCTTACGGTCATGCAGTCCATCCCCCTGGACGGGTTGATTATTGTTACTTCGCCACAGGAACTTGCTGTAATGATTGTCAATAAAGCCATTAAAATGGCTAAACGTCTGGATTTACCGATCCTTGGTTTAATCGAAAATATGAGCTGTGCCGTCTGCCCAAAATGTGGTGAGGAATTTCAGTTGTTCGGCCCGGGTCACAGCAAAGAGATTTCAGATAGATTCTATATCCCGTTTCTGGGAAGCGTGCCGGTAGACCCGTTTTTAGCGAAACTGTGCGACCAGGGCAAGGTTGAAGACTATCATCATAACCTTTTTATTAACTTTATCCCCGACAGATTTGCCGGCTCTGAGTATAAGCAAGATAATGGTGATAATGAAAAATAATCTGGCGCGCCTTTGCAGCTCAGGCTCTTTTCGGGGCGGCCTGAATGGCATATAATGTAGGAAAGGGAGGGACAGCTGATGCCCAGGCCGCCAAAATGCAGAAGAGTGGAGCAGTTTCCAGGGGTTACTTACTTTAAGCCTCCGGGCATCCCAGTATCCGAACTCACCGAAGTTGTCCTGACAGTGGAGGAATTCGAATCTATCCGGCTGCGTGACCTGGAAGGGTTGGAGCAAGAAGAATGTGCTGAAAAAATGGCTGTGTCACGGCCCACTTTCCACAGGATCCTGGCCGCCGCCCGGCAAAAAGTAGCCTTCGCCCTGGTGAACGGAGCTGCGCTTAGAATCATGGGCGGGAACTTTGAGCTGGCCAGGCACAGGTTGAGATGCCGCAGGTGCGGTCAAAAATGGGAGGATTCTATTTGCCGCCGCACAGTTTGTCCCAGGTGCCAGGAGGGGGACTGGCAAAGAATTGATTAAAATAAATGGTCAGTTTATAAAAGTTTATAAAAGGTCAATTTGTATAATCGATGAATTTATTAGAATCAATACAAATACAAAAAATATACAGCGTGATCACCGGTCACGCTGTTTAAATTTTTTTTCGAGAAAATATTAAAATAAAGTCAACCGCGACAGGAGCAAAAACTGCTTTTATAAAACTTCAGTAATCCAGGAGTTGGTCCAATAACTCATTGAAAAGGGTTTCAGTTAAAGGTTTTCTGCTGTCCAGGGAAACCCAGCCTTTTCTACTCGAATATAGAAAGGGAAAGGACTTTTTATAATTGGTAAAATCCACGCGCCCAATCGCTCCCAGGGCAAATCTTCCCACAGGGCAAACATCTATATGGTTATTTTTGGAAAGCAACACAAGCATCTTCACTTGATAGCTGCCAAGATACTCCTCATACTTTGTAACAGGCACCTCTTTTACACTCAGGAAGCCCCTTTGCTCCCGGTCCGCCACCCATTGTTTAATTTGCCGGTTAAGTGCATCCAGAGCCGATATCCAGTCTTCCATGATTTGCTGGTTCATTAAGCGCCCTGTTTCTTCCGGTTCGTTCAAGGTCATCATTCCTTTTTTGAGGACATTATAAAACCTGTAATGAGCATGCGTCAATAAACAGGCTGGACTAAATTCTTCATGTTAACCAACAAGGTATATATGCTTTCGCGGTTTCTTATAAACCTTATCAATCAACGGAAATCGAATGGTTCTAACCAAAGCAGTTGATTCTATAGCACTAAAGAACTATAATATGGTTAGAATTTTACTACTAGGAGTTGATACCATGCAGATTAAACCCTCCGCAAGCATCCGGCAGAACTATAATGAGATAGCGGATTTGTGTAGGTCTACAGGTGAGCCTGTCTATCTTACCAAAAATGGCGAGGGAGATCTCGTTGTGATGGATATAGAGGCGTTTACCCGCCGTGAAAAAATGCTGAAGCTGCGGGAAGAACTGCTGGCCGTGGAGGAAGACCGTCTGGCTGGACGCGCCGGAACAACGCCGGATGAATTGGACAGCTATCTGGACAGCATTGTTGATGAGGTTGAACATGGAAAAGAAACCTCAGGATAAAGTGATTGTTTCCGAACGCTCCCGCCAAATGCTGGCGGGTCATGTCCTTTTTCTGGCGCAGAAAAGTCCTACCGCCGCCCGAAAAATTAAAAACGACTTAATGGACGCCATCCGTTCCCTGCACCAAATGCCGGAGCGGTTTCCGTTTTTGAACGCGGATTTCATCCCACCGAATAAATATCACAAGATGTTAGTTGGTAAATGGTATTTGATCCTCTACCAGGTTAAAGATCAGATGGTCTACATTGACTACATAGTGGATTGCAGGCAGGATTATGGATGGCTGGTACGCTAGATTGTTATACAAATACATTTTTAAAATAATGCCGGAAATAAAGCCGCATTGGCTTTTGTTTATTATTTGAAGTATTAAGCGGAGTTGTATTCAAATTACAAACAGAATTTTGGATGTGTTTTTGATACTTTCACCCTGACCATAAATAAAAACCCTTCTTCGCCACTCTGTATTACCTAACAGAAATGTAGAAGAAGGAATCCGTTGTACCGAATTCAAGCGCTACGGAGTGGGCGTTTCAGTACCTTTCCTTGTAAGTAAGCCCAATCCAGAAGCCCTTGATAATAATGTGGAAAGGGGTGTAAAGGTAATCTGCTTGACACAATTATAATAAGAACCAAAGCACTTTTCAACACAAGGAGGAAAGGGTATCAGCAATGTTTTTGAAATACTAAAAAATCGGTCAGTTTAATTTGGTTAATTATGGTATTCGTACAGTTTTTTATCATGTTATCCTTTCTTCATACGGGCGAAGTTATTTGGCGGGAAATTCCATGTTTCCGCGTCCCGTTGACAGTTGGGACTAGGAACCTGTCCCCTTGCTATCTCTGCAATCGGCTAACAAATAACCGCAAGAACCGTCCTCTGGCTACTTCCTTTGGCTACTTTGGCTATCGCGTCCCTGCCTATTCATCTAATTTAACACTGAAGGGCGCGTTGTAATCAATACCCTCTTTAAGAGTCTCAAGAAGTTCCTCTAAATCAGGATGTCTGATTTCGCTGCTTCCAAACAATCTTATGCTTGTATCATTGCTTAATATTTTCTCGATCTCGTCCTCATTAAGGGGCAGCAGCCTTTTTATATTGTTTATGTAGCTTGCCGGTGTGGAGTAAGGCCAGTCGCTGCCAAACACGGTATTTTCTATTCCCCATGCTCTGATATAATCTGCTATCCTTTTATGCTGTTCCTCAGTTGTACTATCAAGTATACCCTCAATTTTTTCATTTTCGGTCACAACCACACCGGAAATGTCGGAGACTATGTTGCTTTTATCCAGGCTTTTGTTCTTTTCGTATCCTTCAATAAAAGTTGAGATTACCTCTTCGGTTGCATTATCAAATCCTCCAGGACCCCCTAAGTGAACTATTTGAAGCTTTAGCCCCGGAGTTTTGGCGATCACCTCGTTTATAAGTATCTCAGCGTCCTTTTTCCCGAACTCGGGGTTGTCGTTTCTAAAATGGAGCAGTACCGGTATTCCTTTTTCGGCACAATGAGCAAAAAGCTCCTGTATTTTTGCCAGATGCTCCGGGTTATTCAAATCAACATTTGAATTGGCAAAATGAAGCTTAAATCCCGGAAGTTTGAGTTCATCGTAGCACCTGTCAACTTCTTCTATCGCATATTCCTTTAGAGGGTTTACACCGAAAAATCCTATTAATCTTTCGGGATACCTGGCACACTGAATGGCAAGATAATTGTTTTCCTTCTTTACATCATTATACTCATCCGGTCCTGCGATTAGATCGTTTCCGAGAATATATGCTTCTGATAATATAAAAGCCCGGTCCAGCCCTGCTTCATCCAACAGCGCAATTATTGTTTCAGCAGAGAACTCTTCTAGTTGATTCCCGCTAAACGTATCACTTCCAGTTATCGCTATTAAAACATCGGCCATGGGCTTGCTCTGAATGTGCATATGGTAATCAGTATAGATTATTTTCTCTTCCGCTTTTGAATTATTGACAGGTTCTTCTGCATAGTTACATGCTGCCAAAGCCGTTAACATTGCAATTACAAGTGCCAATATTCTTGCTGTTCTTAATTAATTTCATTTATATACTCTCCTTGCTTTAACCATAGTCGCCAAACAAGATTATCCTCAAACCGCACCCTTCTCAGAAAGTAATTTATACTTTTACTCAAAGATACAGTCTATATTCCCAAATCCCCAGGGTTGGCGTTTACTACTTCCGAAAAACTGTATAAACATCACCCACTTATTAGTATCATTTTTTCTATGTCTCTACAATGCTTTTGGCAATTGTTAACCTATATCGCGACATTATTTCCTTTTCATGGTCAATATTTTACAGACTAACTGCTATCTCTTCTAAAGGTTGCATTTACTTTGTCCCTTCACCGCCGCCCATACCGTTCAAGCCGCTCATGCCGCCGCTCATGCCGCTCATGCCACTCTGATCATCTGCCCCACCTGTATTTTTCTCCAGTTTATCTTCAGACAAATTTTTTATGAATTCTAAAAGCTCGTCTGCTCGTTTTTGATCAAGAGCTATATCATATTCTTTTGCCAGGGACAGAAACTCCTCCGCGCTTCTGCACTCAGCAGATGCACGTTGCCGCTGGTTAAGCCGATTGAAGACCTGCTTATACAAAAGAAAAAAGATATAGACGAGAACAGGAGGTTATGCGGTAGTTGCTATAACGACAAATACTAGGACTTTGTTCTCGTCAATGAGATAGGTGAGCGGATGAAGCCTAACTTTATATCTCAACATTCTGAACTTTTATTGGAGAAGTATGGGTTAAGGCGTATCCGGTTTAACGATTTAAGGCACTCGTGTGCGCCTGCTATACGCTAACGGCGTAAGTCTTAAACAAATACAGGAGTGGTTGGGACACAGTGATATATCCACGACAGCCAACATTTACACTCATTTAGACTATAATAGCAAAATTGCTGCGGCTAATGCAATCCTTCCGGTTTTATTCGACAAGCAGGATGAACAGCAGGCAGCATCAACTGATGAATTAGAGCCATAAAAAAAACCCCTTATTAAGGGGGAACCACGTTGTCTTTTTGGTGCCGAAGAAGGGAGTCGAACCCTTACGGTGTTGCCACCGGCGGATTTTGAGTCCGCTGCGTCTGCCAGTTCCGCCACTTCGGCATAGCATATTTTCATGCAACAATTATTTTAGCAGAAAAGAGCGTGTCCGTCAATGTTGGCGTTTGGACCGGCGGTGTCAATTTCCCGCAGGTTTTTTATTTGAGGTTTTCCCTTTTGGATAATTCATCACAGGCTACCCTGACCCACTTCACCCCGAGATATTTCCCCTTAAGAAAAGATTTCTTATGCTCATTAAACTATATCGATTCTAGCCTGAAATTATCAAGCACTATCCTTAATCAACTTAATTAAGATACTTAACTAAAAACGAAGGAATTAAATACAGGAATGTCGAAGAAGGTTAAAACATCCCAATATATTTGTTGGGCGGGACTGGAGGGTTTGCCGGTTTATTTATTAGTGTATTGCTGGCTTTCCCTTCATTTGGAAGGAGTGGTGAAATGCAGCCTTCCGACGACATTCTTGTCAAGAGAGTAAAAAACGGCGACATGGATGCCTTTGAGCTGCTTGTTCGCCGCTACGAGAATAAAGTTTATACGATAGCTTACCGTTTCCTCGGCAGTCACGCCGATGCTTCCGACCTCGCCCAGGAAACTTTTTTGCGGCTTTATCAAGCCCTGCCGAGCTTTCGCGGAGAATCCAGTTTTGTTACCTGGCTCTATTCAGTAACTGCCAATGCCTGTCGTGACGAGATCCGCCGGAAGCAGAGAACCCCGCTGGTGTCCTGGGAAAACGAAGTCGTCAACAACGGGGGCCAGGCTGTTTCACTTACATTGGGAAGGAACCGGATTCCTACTCCCGAGGAAGCTGCCGAGCAGAACGAATTAAATGAGTCAGTTCAAAAGTGTCTTAATGAGCTTCCGGAAGAACAGCGTTTAATCCTGGTGATGAGGGAAATACAGGGGTTGTCTTATGAAGAAATAGCCGGTGTCTTGAAGTGCTCCCTGGGTACGGTAAAATCCCGCTTAAGCCGTGCCCGCAGGGCTTTTAGAGATACATATGTCAGCAAGCGGGAACTTTTTGGGCAATGCTCACGTCTAGCTAAGTGAGGAGTGATTTCGATGCAGTGCCTTGTAGTCCGGGAACTGTTGTCCCCCTATCTTGACGGAGAGCTCAGTCTGGCGGAGCAGGAGGAAATATCTGCTCATCTGGCTGTTTGCCCAAGTTGCAGGGCTGAGTTTGAGATCCTCTGTGATCTGGTGAATATTTTAAAGGGCCTGCCGGAATTGTCTCCTTCTTCCGGGTTTAGCGCCCAGGTTTTAAAAAATATAGCTGCTTTTCCGCCTGCAAAAAGGCAAGGGCGTTTCCCGGGATTTCTCCGGGGCTTAACCAGGGGATCCTGGACGCGGGTGGCGGCCCTTGCTGCCGCGTTTGTGTTTACCTTTGGGATAACAATGCTGATGTATGGAATGCCCTGGCAAAGGGAAACGGGGAAAGAAATTCCCCAAATCCTGGTTGACCAGGGGCAGAGTGAGCAGGAGCCGGCCAGGTCCGGCCGGGACCATGATCTTGCTGCTGTTAATACGGATTATGATCTAAACGGGAATTCCGGTCAGGAAAGTCATAACTCCCCTGGCCCGGCGGCGGTTACGGGGGGTGCTACGGCACAGGGCGGTTCAGCTCAAACAAGCGTCATGGCCGGCGTTTTGACTTCCGCATCACAACCGGTGCGCTCCAGTTTTCCGGCCGGGCAAAACATTAATGGGGAACAAGTGAATATGCCGGCAGTCTATCAGGACAACAACTTTACTGATACCTCGAGGGGTTTAAATGTTTCAAGGGTTGTGGCTGTTAAAGAAGGTTTTATTCCCAAAAAGGTTGCTTATGGTAATGTTCCTCCTTCCAGCCGGGAATCTGAACAAAAAATCATCCAAAACGCTACCCTGCACCTTGATGGCGACCAGAATGTTCGATCCGAACTGGAGTCCCTGGCCGGCAGCAACGGTATTCAAATGGCTGGTTATTCCGGTGAGGGGGCAATGCTTATGAAGGTGCCGGCCGGTCAATACGAAACCGTGGTCACTTCAATGCAAAATTTGGGAAAGCTAACCATAGGCGAGACGATCCGAAAGGACATCAGCCATGAATATACAGCTTATGAAACCAGGCTCAAGGAACTGGCTGTGCAAGAACAAATCCTTCTTGAGACAATAGAAAAGTACGGAAACGCCCCTGCTCCAGATATTGCAATGCAGTTGGAGAAAGTTTGTGAGGATATGGAATACTGCAAAAAACAGCTCCTTACCCTCTCCAGCCAGGCCGAATATGCAATTATTCAAATTAACCTCGAGTAAAATAAAATTGTGCCCTTCTTTAAAACGTCTACCTGCTTAATTAAATGTTGAACTCAGAGTTCTCTATCTTAATCTTTAATTACCATAGGATAAGGTAAGGTATTGTTTAAGAGTATTTCATGTATTTAAATGGTATCCTTAACAACATAAGGAATTTATTGAGTATGAAGAAAAAGCACAACCCTCCTAATGACGCCTGGGTTGTGTTGTTTTGCTAACTGTGAATCTGGCTTGGTTAAGGTTAATTCTTGATCTTGATTAAAAAGTTTTATTACTTTATACTGGCATAATAAATAATTCTTCTTGATATAACAATTCATAACAGATAAAATAGGTATGTAATAAGTAAGCTCCAGGTTACATACAAATTGTTTTGCCCTGTCATAATATAATTAATAGGAAGGAGGTTCAACAGGTGAAGGAACGTGTTGAGGAGGTCCTTAAGAAAGTACGTCCGTATCTTCAAAGAGATGGCGGCGATGTTGAACTTGTAGACGTTGATGCCAGCGGCCTGGTAAAAGTTCGCTTGAAAGGAGCCTGCAGCGGCTGAGCGGGCGCCACAATAACCCTCAAGCAGGGTATTGAGCGGTTGCTCAAGCAGGAGATTAAGGAAGTTAAAAGAGTTATTTCTGTTTAAATGTAAGAACCCCCTGTGGACAAGCACTAACAGGGGGTTTTGCCAATTACAGGGGCTTTAATTCGTACAGGTCTGCCCGCCTGTGTTTCAGCAGCGGCAGTTCCTGTCTGACGCTGTTCAAGAGCTGGAAGTCTATATCTCCATAAATGATTGTTTCCTTTTCACCGGCTTGGACTATTATTTTTCCCCAGGGGTCTGCAATTAACGAATTGCCGTAACTCACGTAGGCAGCGTTTTCGTTTCTGGCCGGCGCAGCTCCGACGGTAAAAACCTGGTTGTCCAATGCCCGTGTCCTAAAGAGCAATTCCCAGTGGGCAGGGCCGGTTGTCATGTTGAAAGCAGCCGGGACAATGATTAGCTCAGCACCCATCAAAGTCATCAGGCGGCTTAGTTCGGGGAAACGGATGTCATAACAGATAGCCAGCCCGAATGTGCAGATCCCGGTTTTAACAACCGTAATATCTTTGCCGGGACCAAGGGTTTGTGATTCTTTAAAGGTTAAGCCGCCGGCAAGCTCTACATCGAAAAGATGAAGCTTCCGGTGTCTGGCCAGCATTTCTCCCCGGGGCCCGAAAACAAAGCTTGTATTGTAAGTTGTGTCTCCTGCAAGTTCGGGGATCGAACCTCCGATCAGGTAAATCTTCTCTTCCAGGGCAGCTTCACGCAGCATTATAATAGTTTTACCGTCCGGGCAGCTTTCCGCATATTCCGGGAAAATACTGCTTATGTAGGGGCAATTGAACATTTCCGGCAAGACCACAATTTTGCATCCTCCGGCCGCGGCTTCCCGGATCATGGAACGGGCTTTAATAATATTTTTTTCCTTACAATCATCTACCTGCATCTGGCATATGCCAATTTTAAAAGGTTCTTTCAATTCCTCATCACCAGCCCGTTTTCGTTAAAGATAACCTCATAGCTTTGATTAGTCAAGGGCTGTTGGCATTGAAAAATAAGCAAGGCGGGGAAAACCCCGCCTTTAGTTTGCTTCCGGTGAAAAACCCTGTACATACACTGCATATCTTGCATTGCTGTCCTTATATTTATTATAGTCCCAGAAAATTATTTCGAAATTTCCTGTTTCCCCCGGCAAGAGTTGAGCCGGGGTGAGCTTATAAGTAAAGGATCTGGTTAATTCTTCGCCCTTCGCATCCAGCAGCTTGCCGTAAACGGTAAGTGAGGTGAGTTGATAGGGACTGGTGTTTTTGACTTCGCCGGTCAGGGTGAGCAGGCTGATTCCTTCCGTGATTTTGGTAACTTCAATGGTACAGCTGTCTTTCAAGTCGCCCCCGGGGGGCCAGGATAAGCCGGGGATGTTGATTGTAGCTGTCTTTCCAACTGGATCCCAGCTGTAGGAACCTCCCAGGGCCTGGGTCAGTTTCTCAAGGGGCACCATCACCTGCCCGTTTTGGATTACTCCCGTTAAGTTTAACCTGGAACCGTTAATGGTGATGCCGGGCCCGCCGTTGCCGGCAAAGCTCCAGATTGGAAAGGAAAAGACCAGGACAGCAGCGATTATAACTCTTCGAAAAACCCTCATAAACACCTTAATTCCCCCATTTTGCCCGCCTGTTCCAGGGCAGCCTGTTATATTTCTATATATTTGTTATATTTATTCCGAAGACGGTTCCCAAAAGAGCGGAAATTGAGCTCAAATACAAAGTAAAGTTATGTTTCTATATGTTTTTGACGAAAATAGGATTAGGATTGTTCCGTCTTTTTTACAACATTCAACTACATACTTTATACATATACTTCAAATATATATCTTTATATACTTTGAAATATATACCTTGAAATACATATTTTCCATATATGTATATTTTAAGTTGAAGATAGAAACTTTTTTTGTGACGGGGACGGTTCAAGGGGTTCAAGACAGGACCTTCACGCTTTAACCGGCGCTTTAGAAAGCTAAGGAATCCTGGTCTAAGGAGTTCAAGACAGGAGTGTTGTCCGCCCTGGCCTTAATCAATTTGCATACAGCGGAGGAGAAGATTGAGCGAGATAAGGTTTCCCTATAGTGACACCCACGTGGTGCTGGAGCTGCCGGGAAGTCTGCCCGTCCGGTTGCTTGTTCCGGGAAAAGCTGGTTTGCCGGCGGATTCGGCCGGTGAAATCATGAGAGTGCTGCAAAATCCCGTGGGTACAGGGCCTCTCCCGGAATTGGCACAGGCTAAAAAGAGCGCGGTGATTGTGGTCAGCGACCGGACCCGCCTGGCCCCGACCCATCTTTTTCTGCCCTACCTGATTGAGGAAATCGTGAAAGGGGGGATCCGGAAGGAAAATATTACGGTGGTAGTAGGAGTTGGCGCCCACCGGGAGGCAACTGCAGAGGAAATCCTGTCGATTGTGGGGCAAGAGGTGTACAGTACGGTTTTGTGCCTGAGCAGTTCACCTTCACCTGCAAAATGCGTGGTTCTCGGAAAAACCTCAAGGGGAACACCCCTTCAGATATTTCGCCAGGTTGCGGAAGGCGATCTTAAAGTGGCCACCGGAAATATCGAACCCCACTGGATGGCTGCCTATTCCGGGGGGGCTAAAGCCCTGGTCCCCGGGGTTGCCGGCCTGGAAACCATTGAAAAGAATCACGCCCTCAGTGTAAAGGGTCAGGCCGTCAGGGATCCCGATCAGAATACAGTCAGGGCGGACGCCGAAGAAGCAGCGGAAAAGCTCGGCCTGGATTTTATTTTTAATGTAGTGACTGATCACCGGGGCAGGCTTGTCCAGGCTTTTGCCGGCCATCCTGTCAGAGCGCACCGGGCCGGTTGTGTCCTGGCGGGAAAGCTCTATTATGTTTCCCCCATACAGCCTGCGGACATAGTCCTGGCTTCGGCGGGCGGATTTCCCAAGGACCAGAGCCTTTACCAGGCCGTGAAGGCCCTGCAGAACGCCGCTGCCGTTGTCAAACCGGGTGGGACCATTGTTCTGGCTGCCAGCTGCAGGGAAGGGTTCGGGAACGAAACATTCCGCCATTGGGCCGGCCTGGGCCTCGGCGAGGACGAGCTCCTGGAGCGCTTTGCCCGGGGTTTCGTCCTGGGTGCGCACAAGGCTGCCCTGGCCGCCGGGATTACGAAGAAATGCAGGGTGTACCTGGTTTCAGACCTCTCTCCCAAAATCTCAGAACAGCTGCATTTTCTACCCTTCCCCAATATGCAGCAGGCTTTTGAGGCTGCCTTACGCCTGTGCAAGGGGGCAAGCCCGGATATTGCGGCTGTTCCCTACGCCGGGCTCACCTTCTTTGCTTGAAACAAAAGAGCAGGGCCGCAGTTGAAAACCACGGCCCGGTCAGGTCGAAGGCGGGCCCGTGCCTGCTTTTGACCAAAGCGGACAGGGCCCGGAAAAGGTTTTGGCTATTGTTTTCTTTTTCATTTTAAGATACATGTGGGTAACAACACAGTTGACAACAATAAATGAATGGTGCCAGTAGTTATTTGGCTGTCTTTAAGATTTCCGTACATTTAACGACAAGACTGTTGACGACCCCGGGATCAGCCAGGGTGGTGGTGTCGCCGAGCTGGTCGATTTCGCCGGCAGCGATTTTCCTGAGGATCCTCCTCATAATTTTACCACTCCTTGTTTTGGGCAGGGCATCGGCGAAGTGGATCACATCCGGTGAAGCTATGGGACCGATTTCTTTCCGGACATGTTGAATCAGCTTCAGGCGCAATTCTTCTGTTACCTCTACGTTGTCTTTAACTGTTATGTAGGCGTAAATGCCCTCACCTTTAATGTTATGAGGGTAACCCACCACGGCTGCTTCCGCCACATTCGGATGAGACACCAGGATGCTTTCCAGTTCCGCCGTGCCTATCCTGTGTCCGGAAACGTTAATCACGTCATCCACACGTCCCATCAGCCAGAAATAGCCGTCTTTATCCCTGCGGGCGCCGTCACCCGTAAAATAGAGTCCGGGGTACTGCACGAAATAGGTGTTTTTAAACCGCTCGGGATCGCCGTAAACTCTGCGCATAATGCCGGGCCAGGGTTTGGTGATGACCAGGTAGCCCCCTTCGTTGACTCCGGCCTCACTGCCGTCCTGGCGAATAATCTTCGGGTTTACGCCAAAGAAAGGAAGAGTTGCCGAGCCGGGTTTTGTAGGAGTGCATCCAGGCAGCGGGGTGATTAAAATTCCCCCTGTTTCAGTCTGCCACCAGGTATCTACAATGGGGGCACGCTCCTTGCCGATAATCTTGTGGTACCAGATCCAGGCCTCGGGATTAATGGGTTCACCAACCGATCCCATCAAGCGCAGGCTGCTCAAATCCCGGCCCAGGGGCCACTGGTTGCCTGATTTCATCATGGAACGCAGGGCGGTAGGCGCGGTATAAAGGATGTTGACCCGGTATTTTTCTACAATTTCCCAGTACCTGTCGGGCTGGGGATAGTGAGGCACCCCTTCAAACAGCAGGGTCGTCGCTCCGGCAGACAGGGGGCCGTAAACGATGTAGCTGTGACCGGTGATCCAGCCGATGTCCGCTGTACACCAGTACACGTCCTCGTCCCGGTAGTCAAACACATACTTGAAGGTAGCCGTTGCATAGACCATGTATCCGCCCGTGGTATGCAGGACTCCCTTGGGTTTACCGGTACTCCCGCTGGTGTAGAGGATAAAGAGCGGATCCTCCGCATCCATTTGTTCCGGTTCGCAGACGGGGGAAGCGGCGCTCATCAGTTCGTGCCACCAGTGGTCTCGCCCGGGCGTCATGGAACAGTCCCTGTCCAATCTTTTAACAACGATGCAGTTTTTCACATCTTCACAGGCTGCAAGGGCACTGTCGGCGTTGTCTTTACTGCAGATATATTTTCCAGCCCGCAGGGAATAGTTGCAGGTAACCAGCGTTTTTGAACCGGAGTCCCGGATTCTGTCACGCAGAGCTTCGGCGCTGAAACCGCCGAACACAGCACTGTGGATGGCGCCGATCCTGGCGCAGGCCAGCAAGGTGATGACCAACTCCGGAATCATCGGCAGGTATACGGTAACGCAGTCACCTTTTTTAACGCCCATGCCTTTCAAAACATTGGCGAATTTGCATACTTCCCGGTGTAATTGCTGGTAGGTGTATGTCCGGCTTTCCTCAAGCGGTTCGCCCTGCCAGATCAAGGCAGCCTTATTCTTTCGCCAGTTGTTTAAATGACGATCCAGGCAGTTATATGAGGCATTGAGCCTGGCGCCCCGGTAGTAGCGTACGAAAACATCATCCACAAAGCTGTACTCTTCAACTGCGTCCCACTTTTTGAACCAGTCGATATGTTCTTCCGCCATCTCTCCCCAGAATTCGTCCGGGTTTTCTATGGATTTCCGCCACATTTGGTCATACTCTTCCCGGCTTTTTAGCCGGGCTTTTTCTACAAATTCCTGCGGCGGGGGAAAGACCCTTTCTTCTGTTAGCAGGGTTTTTACATAAGCACTTTTTTGTTTTTCCACACTCATTTCTGTTCACTCCTCATGTCCCGGTAGGCTTGTCTTTTTTCTGCACAGTGGTTTATGCGAAGGATCCTATCATTCTGTAACCAGGTGCTATTCTATCATACACTATTTTGTTAATAATTTTAATCATTTTGTTCTTAGTTATCGGATAAAGTACTTCAAGTGCAGTATTTAAAGTTAAATGGTCATCCGTTAAGCAAAGATCCAAAGGGCGGAACAAAAGAAAATCCCCCCTAAGGGGGATCGGTTCAGCTGCCTTAGATCATCGGGTTTTGAGGAGAGCGGTACAGGTTTTGCTGCTGGATGTCATTTGGTTGTTGCGGCATCCCTACCCCGGTCTGGAATCCGTAGTGCGGGATTCCTGTCTGGTAACCGGGTGGCTGGGCGCTTGTCTGTTGGAGGCCGGCCTGCTGGGCGCCGGCTTGCCTTGTCTTGTTCTGGAACCGCTGGAGTTCCTGGCTCCATTTGCTTAAACTCTGGCGGATGTCGTTGGTATTGGCTTCTTTCGGCTGGTACCAGCCGCGCATCCTCATCTCGTTGAAAATGTCCATTTGAATCTGGTGTTCGTCCCTCAGGATATTTATAAATGTATCCATGAGCTGGGGGTTGGCAGCTTCCGTGGCTGCGCTGTTGTAGCCGTGGGCGATGTATTTTTGGGTGACCAGCGAATCTTGCAGGCGTTCCCTTTCGTCAAGCACTCTCATCATCTCCTTAATACTGCGTCTGGTATTGACCCTGGGGTGCGATGTTCTGTAAATTTCTTAAAATTGTTTCATAATGGGTTCGGTGCCTGTCGGCTACTCTTAAGTACATTTGTTGAAGCCTGGGGTCTGTCGACTGGCTGGCGGAAGCCATGGATTTGGCGATGGCCAGGGCTTCGGAGCGCAATTGTTCCTGAATATAAAAGAGCTCCATTTCCGTAAGCTGCATTATTTTGCTCCACCTCCTTTACGCTTTAGCATAGTTTGGCACAATTTTATGAAAAAAATTCAAGAAAAGTTTTGCCTTCTAAATAGGTCATTTTTTTTCCATCCGTTTAAAGGAATTTTAGTGAATAGTCAGAATATAAATAATCAGAATATAATGGATTAACTGACATTTAAAAAGAGAGATAAGAGAGGTTTTAATGGTGCAGAAAAAAAACCCTGAAAGGGCCTTATTTGACTACCGGGAGTTGGAGGATTACTTGCTGACATATCCGTCTGTTGCAGATGTGGCCGTCTTACCGGACCTGGCCGTGGGGGAGGTAGTAAGAGCCTATGTAGTACCCGTGCCGGGAGTTTTTGATCCCGAGCGCCTGAAGGCCTTTTTTATGAAGAAGTTGAAGAGCAGGAATATAACCGGGTTTATTGAATACAGGGAAAGTCTTCCCAGGAGCAATACGGGTAAACTATACATCCGGAGATTATTAAAGGCGGTTGCCGAGGAGAAATAAGTCTTCCGGGCCAGTATCACAGTTTGGAGTTTCTAAGCGGCGGGCTTAGTGAGCTAGGGCAGGCAGGTATCCCCTTTAGAGGGGAGCCTGCTTTTCTGATCCTGTGGACCGGTTCCTGGCAAAGAAAACGACCGGCCCCTTAGGGGGAGCCGGCGTTAAAAGAGCAGGGTTGAAGCAGAAAGGCGGGAGCCTGTTTTGCTAGCGCCTCCTTCTGACAGGTTTAAGGGAAAAATAGGCTGTGGCCAGGAGCACAAATCCAATCAAAATCCCGGCATATCCTGTAAGCATATTGATGATTCCGCCGCCAATGGCCGAACCGAAGGTCTGTCCTGCTGCCAATGCGCCCTGCCTGGCGGCCTGTACCGACTGCTGCCCGTAAAAGAACGGAAGAATCAGGGCCGCGACGGGAATGATCAGGCATTCAACGGCGGCGGTCAGACAGGCTCTTGCCCAGATTTTCCGGATTGATTCCGCCCTGCGGTTAAATATAAAGGCAAAAATCACCCAGCCCGCCAGAAAGAAATAAAAGGCGGCCTTGATGTTGCCGAGGGAAACCAGGAAATAAAGAAGAAGAGCGACAATCAGGCCGGCTGCGGCGGCGTTGAAGATCCTCATCCAAAGACCCTCCTTTCTTTTTGTTGTAAATGTATGCTTGTATTCCCCCGGGTATTTCCTTTTTTATCTTCCTCCCGGCAAAAATTCAGGTTATTTTTTATAGTAATTCTTCAAGAGGCAGCGGGGATTAGAACAACCTGCTGCTATATTATTGGCATATCTTCCTTTAATTTGTTATTATTAAAGCACGAAGGGGCAAATCAAAAAAATGCAGTCAGGTTATTAAATTTTCAAGGAGTGAATTTCGGTGAAACAGATAAAGATCAACAACGAAACACGTCTTGGAGAGCTTGTAACTTATTTCCCTGCCATTACCGGGCGACTTAACGAGCTGCACATTGATTACTGCTGCCAGGGGGATCGAACGCTTGGGGAGGCTATTAAAGATGCGGGGCTTACATCAGATTTTCTTGCGGAAGTACAGGATGCTTACAGCAATTATCTGGTTAGACCAGATAAAGAATTACCAGTAACGGAGTTACCTGATA
Organism: Bacillota bacterium; assembly: GCA_029555205.1. GTDB lineage: Bacteria > Bacillota > Desulfotomaculia > Desulfotomaculales > Pelotomaculaceae > DTU098. The sequence goes on along the minus strand of JAKPTB010000085.1, from coordinate 36,238 downwards.
AACAGCTAATTAACCTAATTCTTGAAATCCATCACCAGCCCGAGCGTGCCTTGTGGAAGGAATTGGATCAACTGGTTAACCTGGTTTTGCTCGTACACTACGGGCATGGTAAAGAATTATTGCTGAAACTGCATCGAAGCTTCAGCGAGCTAAAGATGGAGTTGGAAGAACACTTTGCCAGGGAGGAAAAAGAACTCTTTCCGGCAATGCTTAATCCAGATAAAACAGACGAGGATGAAGCTGCTATAAGGTCACTAATTTTACAATTGGAAGACGAACACGAGGGCGCAGGGCGGATTATTAAGCGGTTAATCAAAGAGACCGGCGATTTTACGCCTCCGGAGTATGCCTGCCCTACAATGAAGGCTGTCTATTTAAAACTCCATGAATTGGCAGATGACGTTTTCCTGCATATTGCCAAGGAAAATAATGTACTTTTCAAACGTTACAAATAAAATGTGGTTATAGCCGGCAAGGCACCCTGCGATTTCGTAGAGTGCCTTGTTAGTTTTAGTTTAATATTATATTTTCACGTTCACCGTTACGCCGGAACTTATCCTCTTTTGCTATATGACTCGTTTAAAATTTATAATTTCGAAGAGCAGTCCCTGTTTGTGCCAGCCCTGGTTGGAACCGAAAGTGACGTTATTCCTTTATCTTTTGGTATATTTTTTCTCCGGCTGTCCTGGCTACAGCGGTTGCACATGTATTAGACGATGGCAACATCATACTGTATAACGCATCTCTTAAAGTGATGATATCCCCAACATTAAAGTAGTTACCCATTCCGAAAGTAATATCTGACTCTTGGATTACAATCCTTTCATCTAAATTTGTCATATAATCTAAAGCTGTTATGGCGGTCATAACCTTTGTTACGGAGGCAGGGTGGCCTGGTTTATCGGCATTTTTTGAATAAATTAACGGTATCTCATATTGTCCAGATAAAAATGGATTGGGCAAAGGCATTAAACATACACTGACACTATCGGATGCAATATCATCTACCGTTTCGTTCGGATTATTAAGCAACAATTTTGCATTATCCAGAGAAGTTTTTAAATCATTACATCTTTCTTCTGCTGTTGAGGCCCCTCTAAGGGCTACTACAAACCGTCCGTCATCCGGGGCATTTGTTATTAGTACCATATGGTAACCATCTATTTCATTTGTGCCCCAAATTTCGCCTGTTTTTCCTCCAAATATATAATAGTCGTTTTCTATTTTTGGTAATGTAACTGTCGTTTTTATCGTTATTTCTCTAGGGTTATTCCCTTCAATTTTAAACTTGTATGATTTTTTGTGCCAAATTCCTGCAAGAACTTTATACCCAGAGGCGTGTATTACCATTTTGACCATATCCCTGGTTGACATGGTGTGTTCTATTGTACTTGGAAATCCTGCAGGTTCTATAAAATTTGAGTTGGTCATGCCAATTTGTTTAGCTTTTTTATTCATTTCTTCAATAAAAATATTATTAGCTAATTCTGCGGATATATTAGGTGTTTCCTGTTCATTATTTACCTTCTTTGTTTTGCCCCCATCGGGCCTATATTGATTTTGCCTGCGATGCAGCATGTCATTAATCCCCGGGATCTCCGTTGTCGCTTTGACCGAGCGCTCGTTGCTGCAACTCAATCGTACTGCATGCTTATTAAATTCCTCTTCATATTTCCTTTGGCTGTCTGTCACGTTTATTCCTCCTATTCTTCTTCTATCTTACCAAAGTTTAAATGTCAAATTATAGGGGAATAATTTTGTAAAAAAAGTAATTTTGATATCTTGACAGTTGAGTAAGCTTGTTCTATACTAAGGTCAAGGATAGTCAAAATCAAATTTGACTTTAACAGCCGGCCGGGAGTGAAGATTACTTAAATTAAACAGGAGGTGTTTTAAGAATGGCTTTGGTAAGATGGGATCCTTTTCGCGAACTGACTGGATTGCAGAATTCAATTAACCGACTTTTTGATGATAACTTTCGTCGCTTTCTAAAGTCGCCTGAGAGAACTTTTGAAGAGGGCTTCAGCTTTCCGGTAGATATTAAGGACACTCCTGAAGCAGTCCTGGTTAAGGCGGAATTGCCCGGGATGAACAAGGAGGACATAAAAGTAAACTATAAAGACAATATACTGGTGCTCAAAGCTGAACGCAAACAGGAGAATAAAGCAGAGGGCGCAAATTATCTCAGAATTGAACGTAATTACGGTACTTTCATCCGGTCCTTTGCAGTAGATGTGCCGGTCAAGAAGGAGGAGATCAAAGCCCGTTACCAGGACGGTGTGCTGGAAGTTATCCTCCCTAAAGCAGAAGAGCCTGATAAAAAGGAATTTAACATTGAAATTGAAGGTTAATCCTTTACACATTACTCCCGGCAGGTTGAACATTTATTTTAGTCCATCTCTGTAAATGCTTACACTTTTTACTGGTCCAGCGAGGGGAAGAACCCTCGCTTTTCTATAAAGCACAGTTTAAAATTTTCATTAAAGCACAATTTAAAAAGGGGGGATAAATGATGAGAATGGATAAAATGACCTTAAAAACCCAGGAAGCTTTTGAAGCGGCACAATCACTGATGTCCAGGTACAGCCACCAGCAGATGGAAGGGGAGCACGTCCTTTGGGGACTGTTGCAGCAAGCGGAAGGTGTTGTGCCACAAATTCTGCAAAAACTGGAAGTGGATCCGGCCAGGTTGAAGAGGCAGGTGGAAGCCGCGCTGGAACGCCTGCCCAGGGTTCACGGCGCCGGGGGGATCTATCTGTCTAAAGGTCTTTCCGACATAATTGATGCGGCCTGGAAGGAAGCCGAAAGGTTGAAGGATGAATATTTGAGCACCGAGCACCTGCTGCTGGGTATGCTTGCCCGGCGGGAGGGAGAGGCAGGCAAAATTTTGCGCTCAAATGGGGTAACCCAGGACAGGGTCTATAAAACCCTGGTTGAAATCCGGGGCACCCAGCGGGTTACAGATCAGAATCCCGAAGACAAGTACCAGTCCCTGAGCCGCTTCACCAGGGATTTGACGGAGTTGGCCGCCAAAGGAAAAATGGATCCTGTGGTTGGGAGGGACGAGGAGATCCGCAGGGTGGTTCAGGTTTTGTCCAGGCGCACTAAGAACAACCCGGTTTTAATCGGGGAGCCCGGTGTAGGCAAAACAGCCATTGTGGAAGGTCTGGCCCAGCGGATTGTCAGCGGGGATATTCCGGAAAGCTTGAAAAACAAGCGCCTGCTCAGTTTGGATATTGGAGGGCTGATCGCGGGTTCAAAATACAGGGGTGAGTTTGAGGACCGCCTGAAAGCGGTGTTAAAAGAGATTAACGAGGCCCAGGGCGAAATTATCCTCTTCATCGATGAATTGCACACACTGGTGGGTGCTGGGGCCGCGGAGGGAGCTGTGGACGCGGCCAACATGCTCAAGCCGGCCCTGGCCAGGGGTGAGCTTCACTGTGTGGGCGCCACAACCCTGGATGAATACCGCAAGCATATTGAAAAGGATGCCGCCCTGGAACGGCGGTTCCAGCCGGTCTATGTGGGAGAGCCCTCCGTGGAGGACACAATTGCCATTTTAAGGGGCCTGAAGGAGAAATACGAAGTGCACCACGGGGTCCGGATCAAGGACGCCGCCCTGGTGGCTGCCGCGGTGCTTTCCCACCGTTATATTTCGGACCGGTTTCTTCCGGACAAGGCCATTGACCTGATTGACGAGGCTGCCTCCCGGCTCAGGATTGAAATTGACAGCATGCCCACGGAGATTGATGAAATTGACCGCCGGATCAGGCAGTTGGAAATAGAAAAGCAGGCCCTGGCCAAGGAGCAGGATAAGGGAAGCCGGGAAAGACTCCAAAAAATGGAGGGGGAACTTGGTTCTCTCAAAGAAAAGATGGAGGAGCTCAAGGATCACTGGTCCAAGGAGAAGGAATTGATCCAGAGCATTCGTGAGATTAAAGAAAAAATTGAGGAAACCAGGCTGGCGGAACAGGTTGCTGAAAGGGACGCCGACCTGGGCAGGGTGGCGGAGCTTCGCTACGGGATCATGCCGGAGTTGAGCAAACGACTTGAGCAATACAAGGCCAGGCTGGAAGAACTGCAAAAAGCCCATAAAATGTTGAAAGAAGAAGTGGACGAGGAAGATATCGCCAGCGTGGTGGCCAAGTGGACCGGAATTCCGGTTTCCCGGATGCTGGAGGGGGAGATCCAGAAGCTTTTGAAGATGGAGGACCAGCTCAAGGAGCGGGTGGTGGGCCAGGACCGGGCGGTTCAGGCTGTGGCGGAAGCTATTCGCCGGGCCAGGGCCGGCGTGTCCGATCCCAACCGGCCTATGGGTTCGTTCATTTTCCTCGGCCCCACCGGCGTGGGCAAGACCGAGCTGGCCAGGGCACTGGCACATTTCCTTTTTAACGACGAGCGGGCCATGCTCCGCTACGACATGAGCGAGTACATGGAGAAGCACGCCGTGTCCCGCCTGATCGGGGCACCCCCGGGCTACGTCGGTTACGACGAGGGGGGCCAGCTCACAGAGGCTGTCAGGCGCCGCCCCTATTCGGTAATTCTTTTTGATGAGATTGAAAAAGCTCATCCCGACGTGTTTAATATCCTGCTCCAGTTGCTGGACGACGGACGCCTTACCGACGGGCAGGGGCGGACGGTGGATTTCCGGAACACGGTGGTGATTATGACCTCGAACCTGGGCGGGCAGTGGTTCCGCGAGCTTGCCGGCGGGGACCGGGCGGAGCTTGAAGCCCGGGTGATGGAAGAACTGAAGCTGCACTTCCGGCCCGAGTTCTTGAACCGGATTGACGAGGTGGTTGTATTCAACAACCTGGGCAGGTCGGAAATCGGCGAAATTGTGGATATCCAGCTGGGGTTGCTGGCCCGGCGGCTGTCCAAACTTGGCCTGTCACTGGAGGTTACTCCGGAGGCCAGAGAACTTCTGGCCGAAGAGGGCTACGATCCAGTCTACGGGGCGAGGCCTCTCAAAAGGGCCATCCAGCGCCGCCTGGAAAACCCCCTTTCGGTTTATATTCTGGAAGGGAAAAACGAGCAGGGCGGTGCTATCCTGGTCAAAACGGACCTGTCCGGGAAGAAGCTGGTTTTCGAAAATCAGCCGGCTTCAGAAGCGCAATAAATCAACAGGAGGCTTCAGTGCCGCTTCACTGGAGCCTCTTCTAATTTCAAATTTTGACAGGGATAGTTGACAGGTACCGGCTGTCTCACTATGATGGCTGTAAAAGCAGTTATTAACACCCTTTGTGCCGTTCTTTGTGCCGTTCAGCCAAAACGGCTTGAAGTCGAAAAATCAGCGAAGATATATAATCCGTTTTGGACAGCAGGGTGGTCTGACCTGAATAACCGTAATCCCAAAGGGGACACTGGCAGGCCTTATCACTAATAGATAAAAAATTTTGGGAAAGGGGTTTTAATGCTTTGTCTTCCAAAGTGTATTTTACAGACATGCGGGCGGGTCACAAAAAGAGTCTCCTGGATAAAGTGGAAATGTTGTTTGATCAGGCAGGGTTTGCTGAAATCATTAAAGAGGGGGACCTGGTTGCCGTGAAGCTGCACTTCGGGGAGCGGGGCAATACAGCTTATATCCGGCCGCAGTTTTTGCGCAGAATTGTGCATAAGATTAAGGCTCTGGGGGGGAAGCCCTTCCTCACGGACGCCAATACCCTCTATCTCGGCGGACGCGCCAATGCAGTGGACCACTTGCAGACGGCGGTTGAAAACGGCTTTGCTTACGCCGTTGTTGACGCGCCGCTGGTGATAGCCGACGGGTTGACCGGCAAGGACTTCGTCAGCGTGGAAGTTAACCGGAAACGCTGCCGGGAGGTGAAGATCGGCTCCGCTGCCTACCATGCCGACGCACTGCTCGCGGTGACCCATTTTAAAGGCCACGAGATGACGGGTTTTGGCGGAGTCTTGAAAAACATTGGCATGGGTCTGGGCTCCAGGAGCGGCAAGCAGATGATGCACTCCGACGTCCTGCCCGCAGTGGATCCGGCCAGCTGTATAGGCTGCAGCAAGTGTGCCCAATGGTGCCCGGTAAACGCCATCGGTCTGCGGGGTAAAACATCAGTGGTGAACGAGGAAAAATGCGTCGGCTGTGGTGAGTGTACGGTCACCTGCCCCACCCGGGCCATAAAAATCAGCTGGAAAAGTGAACCGGAGGCGCTCCAGGAAAAAATGGTTGAGTTTGCGGAAGGGGCCTTGAAGAACAAGAAGGGCAAATGCGGTTTTATTACCTTCCTCACCAACATTTCACCCCAGTGTGATTGTTACGGCTGGAGCGATGCCCCCCTGGTGAGGGACATAGGTATTCTTGCCTCCCGGGACCCTGTGGCGCTGGACCAGGCCAGTGTGGATCTGGTCAACGGGGAAAGTGTCTTGCCGAACAACAGCCTGGAGGGTAAGGAAAAAGCCGGTGATAAGTTCCGCACACTCTACCCCTCCGTTGACTGGACCCGGCAGCTGGTATATGCGGAAGAAATTGGCCTGGGCACGAGGAGCTATGAACTTGTTAAAGTTTAAGTTAAAGTTTAATAGGTGATGACACAGTATAGTGAGTATAGACCAGGGGAATTTGAAATCACCGGCAACAGCTGGTCTTTAACAGAGCCGGAACATGCAAAGGGTGATTACTCTTGCCCGGGGGTAATTATCGCCATTTGAGCCGTTTCAAATACGGCTAATGAAGAAAAGTTGGCGCCGCTAAAAACTATTACTGTTATAGGGAGAGAATTGATTGGGACATACACTGGAGGGAAACCGTGAGCGAGCAATTTTGGTGGGCATGGAGTCGCCGGAGGTAAGTCCGGAAGAGACCGCCAGTTCCCTGGAGGAACTGGCGAGACTGGTTGATACCGCCGGAGCGGATGTTCTGCTGCAGCTTACGCAGCGAAGGGACAGGCCTGATGCCGCAACCTTTCTAGGGCGGGGTAAGGCCGAAGAACTGGCAGGTTTCTGCCGTTCCCTGGGGGCTGATCTGGTTATCTTTGACCGCGAGCTTTCTGCCGCCCAGGTGCGCAATCTGGAAACTATTACAGGTGTTCGGGTTATTGACAGGACCCAGCTTATTCTGGATATATTTGCCCGCAGGGCTAGAACCCGGGAGGGTAAGCTACAGGTGGAACTTGCCCAGCTTAACTATTTTCTGCCCCGCCTGGTCGGCCGGGGGACCGAGTTGTCCCGGCTGGGGGGCGGCATAGGGACAAGGGGCCCCGGAGAAACAAAGCTGGAAGTGGACCGGAGGCGCATTCGCAAACGCATAGCTGAACTTAATGAAGCTATCAGAGATGTCAAAAAGCACCGGGAACTACTGCGCCGCAGCCGCAAGGAGATTCCTGTACCGCTGGTGGCCCTGGTGGGCTACACGAACGCCGGAAAATCAACCATATTGAAAAAGCTGACCGGTGCCCAGGTTCTGGTGGAAGATAAATTGTTCGCCACCCTCGATCCAACCACCCGCCGGGTGGTTCTGCCCAGCAATGAAGTGGTTCTGTTGACGGACACCGTTGGTTTTATCCGCAACCTGCCGCACCACCTGGTAGCTGCCTTCAGGGCGACACTGGAAGAAGTGGTGGAAGCTGACCTGCTTCTTCACGTTGTAGATGCATCCCAACCTGACCTTGAGGGTCAAATGGAAGCGGTGGAACGGGTCCTGGAATCCCTGGACAGCAGCGCGAAACCCTGTATCATAGTGTATAATAAAACGGACCTTGTGCCGGACTTTAAACCGCCAGCCTTTAAAAAAGAATTCCCGTCGGTGGCAGTTTCAGCACTGGAAGGCCTTGGACTGGAGAGATTGCTGGCAGCGATTGCCGAAGCCCTTTCCTGCAGGCGGATCAGAACAACATTTTTCATCCCCTACAGGAAAAGCGGCCTTCTTTCCCTACTCCATGAAAAGGGTAAGGTGTACCGGGAGCAACATGGTCAGGATGGTGTCAGCGTTGATGCAGAGCTGGAAATTGTCTGGGCTAAAAGGGTTGAGGCCAGGCTGAAGGAATAGTCAGCTTCTTAATTCTCATTAATAAATATAAATAAGAAAAGCAGCGGGGGGAAAACTTGAAGTTTTTTGCTATTGGGGATGTCCACTTTTCTTTCCAAGGGCCCGTCGACCCGGCCCGGTGGGAAGATGTAGAAACCAGTAAACCCATGGATGTATTCGGCGCTGAATGGCGCTGTCACTACCGGAAGATGTATGAGAACTGGCTGGCTACGGTTGGTCCGGAGGATGTGGTTTTGATGCCCGGGGATTTTTCCTGGGCGATGAATCTTGAGCAGGCCCGTTACGACCTGGCCTTTCTTGGCCTGCTGCCGGGTACCATTGCCGGTGTGGCCGGGAATCACGATTACTGGTGGCAGAGTTTGTCCCGGGTCAGGGCAGCCCTGCCCGCCAATATGCGGGTGATTCAAAACGATCATCTGGTTTTCGGGCAGACGGCAGTTTGTGGTTCCCGCGGCTGGAATTGTCCCGGAGGGGATTTTTTCCAGGAAGCTGATCTTAAGATTTACCGCCGGGAGCTGATCCGGATGGAAAACTCGCTGAAGAGTGCCGGTTCTACTCCAGCAGGTAAAATTGTCATGATCCACTATATGCCCACAAACGAACGTCATGAGAAAAACGAGTTCATTGAATTGTTCCAGGCCTACGGTGTTGAGACAGTTGTTTACGGACACCTGCACGGGCCGGCTGTTTGCCGGCGTCTTCCCCGTAACGCCTGGGGAATTGATTTTCATCTGGTCAGTGCAGACTTCGTTAATTTTTGTCCCGTATTGGTTAAAGAGTACAAACAGTGATCTTTACCGGGTAAGTGGATTAATTAAAATACGGCCGGGCTGGTTTAACTGGTTTTCAGTTGAGGTGGGAGAACCGCTCTGGCAGTTTTAAGGTTTATCCGTGCCTCTTACTCTTTGTTCGGGCAGGTGGCGGGGCGCATCAACCAGGGTAATGCTGTTCAGAACTATTTCTTCTTCAGCCCAACGCCCGTCTTTGTAGCAACTCCGGCGTATTTCCAGCCTGGGGACAAAGGCGGACAGTTCGTTTTGAGGAGGAATTCCGGAACAGCGCGTGATTTTTACCAGGATATTTTCAATCTTAATTTCCAGCTGGTTTTCTATTAGCGTTCCAGCGGGACATTCTTTGGACTTGACTTTGTTTAGAGCTTTACCTGGTGGCTTTTTTCTGCGGAAAGGGTTAAAATTAAACATGGTTTGAACTATCCTTTTTTATAAATAAATATATGATTTAAGAGGCCTTCTGTGAGTAGAATCCGGTCAGGTGCTCAGATTTTGTTTATTTGAAGAGAGGTAAGTCATGAAAACGGAGGCAGTATTATTTGATCTTGACGGAACCCTAATCGATTCCCTGGCGCTGATTGTGAGAACTTACCGGAGGGTGTTTGAAGAATTGAAGCTTCCCTGGGAGGATGGTGATGTCCTCAAGATGATCGGCCTGCCGCTGAAAGATATCGCAAGGCATTATGCCGGTAAGCTGGCCGGGCATTTTGAAGAAGTCTACCAGTTTTATTACCACCGGGAGCATGACCTTTATACAAGCCTTTTTCCGGGTACCCTGTCCTTGCTGGACCAGCTCAAAGAAAAAGGAATCCTGCTGGGTATTGTTACTTCCAAGGGTAAGCCCGGGGCCTGGAGAGGTATTAATTTTACCGGACTCAAACCTTATATGGACATTGTGGTGACAGCCCATGATGTAACCAGGCCTAAACCGGATCCGGAACCGTTGTTGAAGGCCTTGAATTATCTGGGGGTCGAGGCCGCACGCTCGATTCTTGTGGGAGACAGCAGCTATGACATTTTGACCGGGAAAAACGCTGGTTCCCGTACCCTGGGTGTTACCTGGGGCCTGGGCAGCCAGGAGGAACTGGCGCAGTTAAAGCCGGACGGATTGCTCCACCGCTGGGATGATTTGCTAAATTATTTATAATTAAAGCATGATCCCGGGCGATTGATAATGGCCTGGAAAAACTTTTTTATATTTTTGTTTTAATAAAATGCCGGTGTTTGAAGCAGGCAACCTGCGCAAGGAAAACGGCTGAAAAACCCGGTGTCTATTGAGGGTGGAAATTTCTTGATTATAGGCGTCTTGACCGTGGAGCTTTTTCTGGGGGAAGCCAATTCCCTCAAAGAAAAAAGAAGGGTTATCAAAGCTATCATTGACCGGATCAAAAGCCGCTTTAATGTATCTGTGGCCGAGGTGGGCGAGCAGGATACCTGGCAGCGCTGTATTCTCGGGATATCATTCGTCAGTTGCGAACAGGCCCATGTCCACCAGGCCCTGGCTGCGGTGGTGCGTTTTATCGAAGCACAGGGTACGGTCCTAATCACCGACTACCGTACAGAATTGTTATAAGAATAAATAAAACAAGATGGAAAATAATCCGGTAGCTTTGGCCAGCAGATGCTGGCATTATATTTTTTACGGACATACTGGTAAACTGTGCCTTATCCCAGGGCATTTTCTTCCTGAATAAAGGAAATCAGTTCCGCCTGTAGAAGTAACAAATTTATAATATTCTGACAGGAGGGAGGGGATTTAATGAGTAAAGAATTGGTTGAACAGGCCAGGGCCAATGCCAGGCAGAATTTTCGCGACGGTCTCAATTGTTCAGAGTCGGTGTTTAAAGCGATTTTAGATACCGGAATAACGGATTTTCCTGCTGAAACCGTGGCTATTGCCACCGGTTTTGGAGGCGGTATGGGCCTGGCGGGGAACAATTGCGGGGCTTTAATCGGGGCGGTTATGGCCGTAGGAGCGGTGCATGGACGGCGAAATCCTCTGGAGGGGGAATTCCAGGACAGGGTGGATCGCCTTTACGGTAACCCCGGCCTGTACCGTTTGTTTAACGGGATGTCCCATGAGTTTAAGGAAAAGTTTGGAGCGCTGGACTGCGGCAAGCTTAATGAAAACTATCCGGAGTGGTTTGACAAGGACAGGTTCAGGGCTTGCATGAAAATGGTCATTGAAGCGGCGGGAATGGCCGTGGAGTATATTTTGAAGGGCCAGGAAGAAGGCTATACCCAGCCCTTTGGTGAAAATGTCGCTAAAAGAGTGTAATTATGCAAAGAACATGACAACAGTGCTTTAATACGGACAGGAGGACGGACGAAACTTGGCCAAAAAAGTTGTCATCGTAGGTGGGGTTGCCGGGGGCGCCAGTGCGGCTGCCCGCCTGAGAAGGCTGGATGAAACAATGGAGGTCGTCCTGTTTGAACGGGGGGAGCACATCTCGTTTGCTACCTGCGGCCTGCCTTATTATGTTGGGGGTGTCATAGCAAAGAGGAGAAGTTTGCTGGTTCAAACCCCGGCCGGGATGAAAAAACGGTATAACCTGGACATAAGGACCATGAGTGAAGTCCGGCGCATCTTACCGGCGGAAAAACAGGTAGAAGTCTGCGACCTGCAGGATGGAAAAAAATATTTGGAAAGCTACGACTACTTAATCCTGTCCCCCGGGGCCGGGCCGGTTGTCCCGGATCTTCCCGGAATCAACCTGCCCAATGTTTTTACGGTCCGGAATGTGCCGGACAGCGACAGGCTCAAAGAGTACATTGAGACTGCAAAACCCGCTTCGGCAGTGGTTGTGGGCGGTGGTTTTATCGGTCTGGAGATGGTTGAAGCCCTGCGCCTCAAAGGGGCATCGGTAACCGTTGTAGAAGCTGACCGGCAGATCATGGGGGCGCTGGACCCGGAAATGGCGGTCATCATTCAGAAATACCTGCAGGGGCAGGGCGTTGGACTGGTTCTGGGAGATAAGTTAACGGCGCTCGAGGGAGTTTCCCGGGTGGAGAGGTTAATCCTGGAAAGCGGCAGGGAGATTCCGGCCGCAATGGTAGTCCTGGCGATTGGTGTTAAGCCGGAGGTGCGGCTGGCTGTAGAGGCCGGCCTGGCAATCGGTGTAACCGGGGGGATTCAGGTGGATGAGTATATGCGTACTTCGGATCCCTTTATCTATGCCGTTGGTGACGCTGTTCAGGTTAAACATTTTGTAACCGGCCAGGCTGTCCTGATTCCCCTGGCCGGGCCGGCAAGCCGCCAGGGGCGGCTGGTTGCCGACAACATTGCCGCTTCTCCCGTCAAATACAAGGGGGTCCAGGGAACGGCTATCGCCAAAATCATGGATCTGACAGTGGCGGTTACCGGAGTCAATGAAAAAATTTTGAGGAGAGCCGGGATTGAACATCTGGCCTGTTATACTCATCCCGACGACCATGCCGCTTATTATCCGGGGAGCCGGCAGATGTCCATAAAGCTGCTTTTCTCGCCCGGTGAGGGAAAAATCCTGGGTGCCCAGGTTGTCGGCTACCAGGGAGTGGATAAATGTATTGACGTACTGGCCACAGCCCTCCGGGCTAAAATGAACGTCTTTGACCTGCAGGAATTAGAACTGGCTTATGCTCCACCGTTTTCCTCGGCTAAAAGTCCCGTCAACATGCTCGGCTATGTGGCGTCCAATATTCTACGCAAGGAAGTAGAAGCAGTCCGCTGGAAGCAGGTAGAGCAACTGCTTGCCGGGAGCGCTGTCCTGGTTGATGTGCGGGCGGATAAAGAGCTGGCAAAATCCGGCGCTGTGGCTGGGGCTTTACATATCCCCCTGGATGAGCTCCGGGACCGGCTGGCTGAAATCCCCGCAGACCGGGAGGTTCTTGCTTATTGCCAGGCAGGGCAGAGAAGTTATGTCGCCAACCGGATTCTGCGCCAGAAGGGTTATAAAGTAAAAAATATTAGTGGTGGTTACAGGTCCTATGAGGCGCTGAAGAATAATTCCACTAAGAACACTTGATTAAAATAACCCTGTTATGGTCTGTTTATTTCTGTCCCGGGCAGGTTTTACCCGGGATTTTTTTGTGGATTAATCTCCTGGTTCCAGTATGGCGCATGGTCCTCCGGCGGCACATTTGCCGCAGGCGTCGCAGGTTCCCAAATCGTTGTAATAGGTGTCAACCTCCAGGAGGTAGCTATAGCATTTTTGCTTATCCAGTCCCTCTGGGGTCAGCGCGCCGGAGGGACAGCTTTTGACACAGGCAAGGCATTTCCCTTCCCGTAAATAAAGGCAGTGCCGACCTTCGGGCCGGGGTGACGGAGCCAGGGGCTGATCCAGAACGAGGCTGCCCAGGCGGCCGGCGCAGCCGCAGGGAGTAATCAGCATCTGGTGCAGGCCGAAAGTGCCTGCGCCGCAGATATAGGCCACATGTTTGTGAGACCAGAAAGATACAAGCTTTTCCTGGTCAAAGTTATGTGTGGGCTGCTGCCAGGCCGCCTTCACGCCCCGGGCTGCCAGCCCCGCTGTCAGCTCTTCACAGATAAGTCTGATCAGGAGGTTGGTATCACAGTAAGCTTCAGCCCATTCCCTGGCGACATAGTGGCTTTTTCGATTGAGAGCAGCCAGTTCTTTGGAAAAGGGGAGAAAAAAAGCCACTACAGATGCCGCTTCCGGAAGCAGATCCTGTGGCAGCAGGTGTTCCGGGCCCACAGCTTTTTTTAATTCCGCAAAAAGAGGATCATCTGCCCTGGCGCAGGTTACCAGTGGCCGGCGGTAGGCAGTGTTTCCTGTGTTGCCGGCGCAGATCCGGATTATTGTGTTTTCGATATATTCCTTCATAAAAATAAGTCCTTTCCTCTAATAAGGATAAGTGAGTGTATTCAACGGCGGAATCTAAATCATTGGTTAGCCTGAAAAGGAGACGCGCTATCAATCTAGAATAGTTAATTAAAATGAGCGTAAGACCGGGGGTAACTGGACTGAAATACGAAAACCCTGCAATTAACCCCTATTTAGGCATAATTCTAGCTGTTATAGCTGTTTCCTTCTCATCTATTTTCACAAAACTGGCCGCAGCGCCACCCCTTGCCATAGCTTTTTACAGGTTGTCCTTCACTGTTCTGCTCCTCGCCCCGCTGTCCCTGAACGCAGCCAGCCGCGCGGAATTTACCAGAATTTCCCGCAAGGACATCTTCCTGGCGGTCATTTCCGGCGCCTTTCTGGCGCTCCACTTTACCGTATGGATAAGTTCCCTCAACTATACCTCGGTGGCCAGTTCCACCGTGCTGGTTACCTTGCAGCCTCTATTTGTGGTCACCGGTGGTTTTTTCTTTTTTAAAGAGAAGATCAGCCGAAAAGGTCTTGCAGGTATTGCCCTGACCCTGAGCGGCAGTGTCTTAATTGGTATCAACGACTTTAAAATCGGCGGGGAAGCGCTGTTCGGCGATCTTCTGGCCTTTAGCGGTGCTTTTTTTGTGGCTGTTTATTTCTTAATCGGCCGCAGTCTCCGCGGCAGACTCTCACTCTTTCCCTATGTGTTCCTTGTTTATGGAACCACTTCAATATTCTTGCTCCTCTTTAACGTAGCCACGGCTACACCGCTCTATCCCTATCCCTGGCAGGACTGGCTCTGGTTTTTCTTACTTGCCCTGGTACCCACCATTTTGGGTCATACCGTATTTAACTGGGCCTTGCGCTATATCCAGGCTGCGGTAGTATCCGTAAGTATTTTGGGTGAACCGGTGGGCGCAACTATCCTGGCTTATTTTATCTTCCAGGAGATTCCGGGGCTGTTGCAGATTGCAGGTGGGCTCACGATCATCCTGGGTCTTTATATTTTTATCACCTGTTCCTTTATACAGGAGCAGAAAATTAACAATTATCAACTGAATCGACAAAAGGCATCAAGAAAAGAAGGATAAAGTCTAATTATGTTGAAATTTTAAATGTTTATACTGCAATTTAACGGGAGGTGGCATTAAAATCCTGAATGTTTCCCATTTAACAAAAAAGGAGGAGAACTATTTGAAGAAGAACAGGTACTTATTTTTGCTGGTGGCTTTCTTGCTGGTGGGGTTGCTGGCAGCCGGCTGCGGCGGAGCCAAGGAAACTCCCCAGGCTGCAGGTGGAGATACCATCAAGATCGGTTTCCTGGGCGCCAAGACTGGAGGACATGCGCACTACGGGATTGAAACTTTGAAAGGGATGCAGATGGCTGTTGAAGATATCAACAGCGCAGGCGGGGTAAACGGGAAGAAACTTGAGATTATCGAGGGGGATCACGGCAGCAACAGCAGTGAAGCCGCTAACGTCACCCAAAAATTGATCACCCAGAAGGTATCTGCCATTGTTGGTGATCCCACCACCGGTATCACCAAGGTGGCGGCCCAGATCTGCCAACCCGCCAAGGTTGTGCTCCTGTCGGCGGGAGCTGTGGGACCGGGTGTTGTTGAAATTGGTGATTATATTTACCGGGATACCCTGCTGGACGCCGTGGCTGCCCGGCAGTGACCAGGTATCTGGCTGAGGAACTTAACTGGAAGAAGGTTGCTCTGGTTACCACAACCGGGCTGTCCTACAGTGAAGGGCTGACCAGTATTTTCAAACCTGCGCTTGCTGAATGCGGGATCGAAATAGTGGCTGAACAGAGCATCATGGAAAAAGATACAAATTTCAGCGCCCAGGTTACCGCACTGAGCCAGAAGGAATTTGACGGTCTGGTCTTTACGGGTTATTATACCGAAGGCGCGCTTTTTATGAAGGAAATGCGCAAGCAGGGCCTCCAGCAGGTCATGGTTGGCGGTGACGGACTCCTTGGCAAGGAATTGTATCAACTGGGTGAAGAAGCTGTCAAGGGAAGCATGCTCTATGCCGGTTTTGCGGTGGACACCAAGAACGCTGCCGGCAAGACCAAGGAATTTATTGAAAAATACCAGGCTAAAAACAACGGTGCCTTGCCCGATATGTTCTCTTCCCAGGGTTACGATGCCGTCCTGTTGCTAGCCGAGGCTATGAAAGCCGCCCAGAGCAGCGACCCCACCGTATTTAAGGAAAAACTGGCCCAGACAAAGAACTTCCAGGGTGTAACCGGTACCATCACCTTTGACGCCAATCGCGAACCCATTAAGAGTCCGGTTTATTTGATGGAAGTTAAAGACTCTCCGGAATACCCGGTGAAGGCTGTCATTCCCATTACCGTTCAGTAATCAGGAGGGAAACCTTGTCCGCCATGCTCTAAGAGGCCGTGCCGGGGTCCGGTAAATTGTGGACAGGCAGCAATTGAGGCCGGCCTGGGACCGCTGCAAATAATTATGATGCCTGCATGGGGCATTTTAACGGGCTCCCGTAAAACAGGTTGATTTTTGTAGTCTGGTCAGATGATGATTGGATTGTTGATCAAGGCCTGGATGGTTTCTAATTACATCAATAACAAATAGTTTCAGTCAGGTGGCACAAGCCGGATAAAGTGAAAAGTTTGTGTCTTTGGGCTTCCCGCTAGCGTAAACTGCCGGCAAGGGACTGTCGCCCGTGCTTTTAGGAGCGGCGCCGGCAGTTTCCCGGGCGGGGTAGCCCGGTTTTTTCTGATTTTTTCACCCCTGCCGCTTATAAAAGACTAAGTTTTGGGCTGGACACCGGTTTTATAGGGAAGTTTTGCGGTCATTAGGAGGTTTTTTAATGCTTTTACAGCAACTGGTAAACGGGCTAACCCTTGGTACAACTTATGCCCTCATTGCTTTGGGTTACACCATGGTTTATGGAATTATTCAACTTATTAACTTCGCCCACGGAGAGGTATATATGATCGGAGCCTTTGTAGGCCTGATTATGGTGGCGGTTTATAAAGTCAACTTTTTTCTGGCTATGCTGGCCGCTATGGCTGTATGTGTGCCGTACCGCTGGCGGTTTTGATTGAGAGAGTAGCTTACCGGCCCCTGCGCAAATCCACACGCCTGGCCCCGCTTATTTCAGCCCTGGGAGTTTCAATTTTTTTGCAAACCCTTGTAACTCTGATTAAGGGCGGTCCGAACCCCCTTGCTTTTCCCCAGGTGATTCAGGACACTGTTTATGTGCTCGGACCTGTAAAGTTTTCCACCATTCAGGTCATTATTCTTGTGGTGGCCAGCCTGCTGATGGTTTTCCTGCAGTTTACAGTTAAATATACAAAAGTCGGCAAGGCCATGAGGGCAACTTCAGAAGATTACGAGACTGCCGGTCTGATGGGGATCAATGTCAACAACATAGTGTCATTTACCTTTGCCCTGGGGGCGGCTCTGGCTGCGGCAGGCGGGGTGCTGGTTGGCATGTATTTTAACTCCATCCATCCCTTCATGGGGGTTTCAGTGGGTCTTAAGTCCTTTTGCGCGGCGGTTGTCGGGGGAATCGGCAGCATTCCCGGAGCCATGCTGGGGGGGATCTTTATCGGTATCGTAGAGGTAATAGGTGTGGCTGCCGGCTTTGATACCTACAAGGAAGCCATTGCCTTTGGCCTTTTGATCCTGGTCTTGCTTTTTAAACCCACTGGTCTTCTGGGACTCCCCATTCAAAGGAAGGTGTAAGGGTATGGAAGCTGTTCTCAGTGTTCTGACCAATCCCTACTATATCCAGGTTATGACCATGGTGGGCATTTCTCTAATTGCGGCTTTAGGATTGCACTTGATTACCGGCATAACCGGACAGTTTTCCTTTGGCCATGCGGCATTTGTAAGCATTGGAGCCTATGCCTCCGCTTTACTTACCATTCATCTGCATTTGCCATTCATCTTGAGTATGCTGGCAGGGGGGCTGGCAGCAGCCCTCTGCGGGATTTTACTGGGGTATCCCAGCCTTCGTTTGACCGGTGACTACCTGGGCATTACCACCCTGGGATTTGGTGAAATTGTACGGGTTGTCTTTATTAACATGAAAATTACAGGGGGAGCCAGCGGGCTGACCGGAATACCCCGTGAAACAAATATATTTCTTGTCTATGTCGTGGTGGTTTTAACCATCTGGGGCATGTACAGGATTCAGAACTCCCGGTTCGGCCGGGCTCTAACAGCTATCCGGGAAGATGAAATCGCAGCTGAAACCATGGGTATCAATGCCCTTTTATATAAAATAAAGGGCTTTGCCATTGGTACATTTGTCGCCGGGATCAGTGGTTCCCTCTTTGCCCATATGATGCAATACTTGAATCCTGCCGATTTTGGCTTTTCCAGGTCCTTTGAAATTCTTAATTTTGTTGTTCTCGGGGGACTGGGCAGCATCCCCGGGACAATCCTGGGGACGGTGGTATTGTCCCTGGCGCCCGAGTTTTTGCGCTTTGTTAAAGAATACAGGATGTTGATCTACGGAGCATTGATGGTCGGCATGATGATCTTCCGGCCCTACGGCCTGCTGGGCGGGGTGGATGTCGTCCGCTTGCTCCGGGGTTGTTGGGCCCGCCTGAAAGCGCGAAGAGCTTCTTAAGGCGTTAATAGTAACTAAACCAGAGGTGGAGATATGTCGGCTTTGCTGGAATTGAAGGACATTACCATCCAATTTGGAGGCCTGGTAGCGCTGGACTGGGTCAGTCTTGATGTGGAGGAAAAAAAAGTTATATCACTAATTGGCCCTAACGGCGCCGGTAAAAGTACAGTGTTTAATGTTATAACCGGCATTTACCCCCCTACTTCCGGGAAAGTGATCTTCAGGAATGAAGATATTACAGGTTTGAAACCCTATTTAATTACAGACCGGGGTATCGCCCGGACCTTCCAGAATATTCGTCTTTTCAAAAACCTGTCCGTGCTCGATAATGTAAAAATAGGCTGTCACTGCCGGGGCCGGGCCGGGGTTTTCGGCGCGCTCTGCCGCCATCCCGGGGTAAAGGCGGAGGAAAAGATTATTCTGGAAAAGTCGCTAAATGCCCTGGATGTTGTTGAGTTGACCGGGAAGAGGGCAGAACTGGCTAAAAACCTCTCTTACGGGGAACAGAGAAGGCTGGAGATCGCCAGGGCGCTGGCCAGTGAACCCGTGCTTCTGCTGCTGGACGAGCCTGCGGCAGGGATGAACCCCCAGGAAAAGCAAACCCTGATGCAAATGGTGCAGCGCATCCGCAGGATTGGGATAACCATCTTTCTGGTTGAACATGATATGAAATTTGTAATGAGCCTGTCGGACCGTGTAGATGTACTGGACTACGGCCGTAAAATAGCCTCCGGTTCACCGTCGGAAGTACAGCGGGACGCACAGGTCATAGCCGCCTACCTGGGGAAGGAAGTGGTTTAAGGAATGCTCCTGAATATCGATAATGTCACGGTTTCCTACGGCGGCGTGCGCGCCCTGAGGGGTGTTTCCCTTCAGGTGGAAGAGGGTGAGATCGTGGCGCTCATAGGCGCCAACGGTGCCGGCAAAAGCACCACGCTGAAGGCTATTTGCGGTCTGGTACGGCCTCAATCGGGAACAATCACCTATGATAATAAGGTCTTGAATAAAATGCCGCCTTATAAGATAGTAAGCATGGGCATTTCCCAGGTGCCGGAGGGTCGCAGGGTTTTCACCAGGCTTACTGTTCTGGAGAACCTGGAAATGGGAGGATACACCCGTAAAAAAGCCGGAGAAGTTAAGGCCTCCATAAAAAATATTTTTGAACGGTTCCCACGCCTTGAAGAAAGAAAAAACCAGCTGGCCGGCACCTTGAGCGGCGGGGAACAGCAGATGCTGGCCATAGGCCGCGCCCTGATGTCCAGACCCCGGCTCCTTTTGCTGGATGAGCCTTCTATGGGTTTGGCGCCCTTGCTGGTACAGGAGATATTTTCAATTATTACAGAAATCAATCAAGCGGGAACCACAATCCTTCTGGTTGAGCAAAACGCCAATATGGCTCTTTCCATTGCAAACCGGGCTTATGTTCTGGAGACAGGGGAAATCGTTCTTTCGGGATCCGCTTCTGAAATGGCCAACAATCCTGATGTCCGGAAGGCCTACCTGGGCGAATAAACATATAACCGGTAACAGGACAGTGGTTACAGGGGGCCGGGCCCCGTCGAAGCTTGAATTATTTGGCAGGTTCCGGATGAGGAGATACCCCGGTATGGGCTCACAGGACCTCACAGGGAGATCTTTTTAATGGTTTAATTCAAGGAAGTTTTCCCAGGTAAATCTAACATGCAGGCAAATTCCTGTTCCTATATAGAACATGTGTTAATATTTCGCACAAGAAGTGTTTTATAATGGCTCAAGAGAGAATACGTACAGAGATCTTTTTTTAATATATTTTAAATAATATTAGTGCAAAATCAAATGTTTTAAAGTAATATTGAATTGGTACAGATATTGCAAAAATATATGTATTATGCTTCCGATTTATTATTTCCCGCAGGGGAGTAATAAACGTAGGGTGCGATGAGTAATTGTCGTGCCTGCCAGTGCGCAAAGGAAGAGGGTTTTAGTCCTCTTCCTTATTTTTATCTGGTCCCAGTTTTTATTAAATCAAATTTCTAGGAGGGGTATTATGAAGTTTATCCGTGTAGACATGGCCTCTAAAAGTGTGAATATTGGAGAAGTGCCCGAGCAGTACGCCGGCCTGGGCGGCCGTGCCCTGACTTCAATATTCGTGGCAAATGAAGTGAAGCCGACTTGCCATCCTCTGGGAAAAAGCAATAAACTCATCTTTGCTCCCGGCCTTCTCAGCGGTACCACAGCTGTCCAGTCCGGCCGCATCTCAGTTGGCGCCAAGAGCCCTCTGACAGGCACCATCAAGGAAAGCAACTCCGGCGGCACCTTTTCCCAGAAGATAGCCAGAATGGGTATCAAGGCTATCGTTGTGGAAGGAGTACCGGCAGAAGACAAGTTCTATGTAATTAAAGTAACCATGGACGGCGTAACAATTGAAGAAGCTCCTGCAGAAATCATCGGTATGGGGAACTACGAGGCTATTCAAGTCCTCATGAAAAAGTATGGCGAAAAAGTTGCCATTGCACTTATAGGCCCCGCCGGCGAGATGAAGCTTGCCGCGGCGAACATTTCCTTCAGAGACCCGGAAGGCAACATCCGTAGCGCTGGCCGCGGCGGACTGGGCGCGGTAATGGGCTCCAAGAAGGTTAAGGCTATTGTCGTTGACGACACCGGCGCCCCCGGAGTTCCCATCGCCAACCCCGAGGCCTTCAAAGAGGCTGCCAAAGTATTTGCCGAGTCCCTGCGGAAGCACCCGGTTACCAGTGAGGGCCTGACCCGTTACGGCACAAACATCCTGGTCAACATCCTGAATGAAGCCGGCGGCCTGCCCACCGAAAACTTCAGATACGGCCGCAACGACTGGGCTAATGAAATCAGCGGCGAAACCATGACTGCAACCATGGAAGCGCGCGGCGGCAAACCCAGCCACGGCTGCCATCCCGGCTGTATCATCCGTTGCTCCCAGCACTATGTGGACAAAGAAGGCAAATACATCACCAGTGGTTTTGAATATGAAACAATCTGGGGTCTGGGCGCTGATTCCAAGATCAAGAATCTGGACGATATCGCCTATATTGACCGTGCCATGGACGACGTTGGCGTAGACAGCATCGAGACGGCCGTAACCATTGGTGTGGCCATGGATGCCGGTGTAATTCCCTGGGGCGACGGCAAGGCTGCCCTGGATCTGGTGGAGCAAATCGGCAAGGGAACTCCGCTGGGCCGGATCATCGGCTGCGGCGCTGCAGTTACCGGCAAGTGCTTCGGTATGTACAGGGTTCCTGTTGTGAAAAACCAGGCCATTCCCGCTTACGATCCGCGTGCGGTTAAAGGTGTCGGCCTGACCTACGCCACCACTCCCATGGGCGCCGACCACACTGCAGGTTACGCCGTTGCGACCAACATCCTCAAGGTTGGCGGTTTTGTTGAGCCCCTCCAAAAAGAGGGCAACGTGGAGCTGTCCCGGAACTTGCAAATCGCCACCGCTGCTGTTGACAGCACCGGTATGTGCCTGTTTATCGCCTTCGCCATCCTGGATATTCCGGAAGGGTTCACTTCTCTCATTGACATGATCAATGCCCAGTACGGACTGTCTCTCACCGCGGACGACGTGACCGAACTCGGCAAGACCATCCTCAAGACGGAGCGGGGCTTCAACGAGAAGGCCGGATTTAACAAGTATAACGACCGCTTACCGGAATTCTTTGATGAGCAATGCGCTCCTCACAACACTGTCTGGGATTTCACAGACGAAGAAATCGACGAAGTCTTTAATTTCTAAGGTATTTGGTTTAAAAAGCCGGGTGAATTTCACCCGGCTTTTTTGCGTGCGCCGTTTTTTCCTTGAAGTCGATAAAAGGGAGCAAGCATTTTACTGAGAAAATATATCGAACATGTCCCCCTGTCCACTATTCGCCGGGTGATACTATAACCGAATCAACTTCATAGCCTTTATTCTTGATTCCCTCAACAACAGGCTCGCTGTCGAGGGTTTCAACCCGCAAAATAGTCTTATACCTGTCTTTGTTCTTATCGTAATAAACTACAGTGTTGAGCATGTTTAAGCCTTTGCTGGATATAATTCCAATCAATTCAGCCAGGGCACCCGGCCGGTCTACTATATACACATCTATGCGGCAGTGGGGCTTGTTTACTCCCAATATATCTATAAAAGTATCAAATATATCTGTCTCAGTTATAATACCCACCAGTTCCCCTCCGTAAACGACGGGTAAGGCGCCAACGGTATTCTGCCTCATAATCTGGGCTGCTACTTCAATGTAGCTTTCTGAGGATACAGTCAGTAATTTTTGTTTTTTAGGCAAAATGTCCTTGATTTTGGTTTTGGCCAAAAGGTAATTTAATTCATGAACACTAAGTGATGTTGCGGAGGAAGGTGCCGCCCGGTTTAAATCAGAAAGGGTGACAATCCCCACCAGTTTTGTTCCATCCATAACCGGCAGACGACGAATTTTTCTTTCTTTCATAATACGGAATGCTTCAGCCAAACTGCCATCCAGTTGTATCGTTACAACATTACCGGACATGCGATCTTTTACCTTCACTGTTAATCTCCCCCCATTTCATTTCATTGGCATGGTATGTTTTTTATCCACCCAGATAAGCTTTTTTCACTTCTTCACTGTGCATCAATTCTCTGGCACTGCCCTGCAGTACAATTTCACCTGTCTCTATTACGTAGGCATAGTCGGCAATTGATAATGCTATTTTGGCATTCTGTTCTACCAGTAAAATAGTGGTACCCTGACTGTTTATGTCTTTAATAATCTCAAAGATTTCCCTAACCAGTAAAGGAGCCAGTCCCATTGAAGGTTCATCCATAAGCAGCAGCTCCGGTCTTGCCATTAAGGCCCTGCCTATAGCCAGCATCTGCTGCTCCCCACCGCTTAAAGTACCTGCCGTTTGCTTGCGTCTTTCCTTCAGGCGGGGAAATCGGGTAAAAACCATTTCAATATCCCGGTTAATATCAGCCTTGTTTTTTCGCAGAAAAGCGCCCATTTCCAGGTTTTCCATAACGCTCATAGCGGCAAATATCCGTCTTCCCTCCGGCACCTGGGAAATACCCAGGTCAACAATTCTCTCGGGAAGAACCCTGGTAATTTCTTTCCCTTTAAAGTTTATACTGCCGGATTTAGCTCTAGTTAATCCCGAAATAGTTTTTAAAGTAGTAGACTTGCCTGCGCCATTGGCACCGATTAAGGTAACTATAGAGCCTTGTTCAACATTAATAGATACCTTTTTCAAGGCGTGTATAGCCCCGTAGTAAACATCTATATCTTTTACTGCGAGCATAGTTTATTCAACATCCTCTCCCAGATATGCTTCAATTACTCTTCTATTGCTGCGTATTTCTGCCGGGGTCCCTTCAGCAATTATCTGGCCATAATCCAGGACATACAAGCGTTCGCAGACTCCCATAACAAGCGACATATCATGCTCTATAAGCAGAATGGTCAAATTGAATTCATCTCTTATATGACGAATTAAGCCCATCAGTTCCTGGGTTTCCTGAGGATTCATGCCCGCCGCAGGCTCATCAAGAATCAGCAGCAGCGGCCTGGTAGCCAGGGCGCGAACAATTTCGATCCGGCGTTGCTCTCCGTAGGGCAGGTTTTTAGCCAGCTCGTCTTTTTTTTCTTTCAAATTAAATATTTCCAGGTATTTCAAGGCTTCCTTCTCAATTTCTTCTTCTCCCCGGAAAAACCCGGGTGTCCTGAGAATGGCGCTCAATAATCCGTAAGGCACATTTTTATGGGTTGATATTTTTACATTGTCCAGAACAGAGAGATCATTGAAAAGACGTATATTCTGAAAAGTTCTGGCAATACCCTTGGCACAAATGGTGTAGGGAGGCAACCCCGCCAGGTTCTCCCCTCTAAACATAATACTGCCCCGGTCTGGTTTGTACACCCCGGTAATTAAATTAAAAACCGTAGTTTTGCCTGCGCCATTGGGGCCGATCAACCCCACCAGCTCATTTTCGGCTATCTGGAAATTGAAGTCCAGCAAAGCACTCAGGCCACCAAATGATTTGTCTAAGTTATTTATTTCCATTAAGTTCATTACTTCCACTCCAAATCCTACCGAATATCTTTATGCTCAATTCCTTGTTCCCCATTAGTCCCTGGGGACGATAGATCATAACGATAATTAGTATAAGGGCGTATAAAATCATCCTGATTGCCGGGAAGGATTGAAGGGCTGCTGTTATTGCGGTGATAAACACCGCCGCTATGATAGCCCCGGTTGTGCTGCCCAGGCCTCCCAGGACTACCATTACCAGTATGTCGAATGATTTCAGGAAGTTGAAGGTCTCAGGTTTGATAATATAAAAATAATGTGCGTACATGACCCCGCCCAGACCGGCAAACATTGCTCCGATCACAAAGGCCAGGACTTTGTATTTGGTAGTATTGACTCCCATTAGTTCCGACGCTATTTCATCCTCGCGAATTGATACGATAGCACGTCCATAGCTGGAATTAATCAGGTTGACTATCACTAGAACTGTTAATACAGTTCCTCCAAACAACCAGGGCCAGGTGGTAAGTTTGGGGATTCCCATTATACCGGCCGGTCCGTTGACATAGTCAATATTCTGCAAGGTTACCCGGATGATTTCACCAAAAGCCAGGGTGGCAATGGCCAGGTAATCTCCTTTGAGTCTTAATGTAGGCACGCCAATTATAAAGCCGGCAAATGCGGCGGCCAGGCAACCGGCCAGTAAACCAATAATAAATGGCTGATCCAGCATGTTGGTCATTATCACTGCCGCATAGGCTCCCACTGCCATAAAGCCGGCATGTCCCAGGGATAACTGCCCGGTAAAACCATTAATTAGACTGAGGCTGACTGCCAGAATAATGTTGATACACATGGAAGTCAAATTTATCTGAAAGTACTGGTTCAGCAGGTTCGCTGCAATCAAGTATTGTACCAGTGTAAATAACGCTGCCAGGACTAGTACTTCTGAACCAATTTTTATCCACCTGTTCTTTACCATCTGCATTTTTTTCACCTACACTTTTTCGCCGGTGTCTTCACCGAAAATACCGCTGGGCTTGATTAACAGAATCAGTACCAGTACACCAAAAGCAACTGCGTCCCGGTAAAGACTATTGCCATAACCACTTACCATGGTTTCCAGAAGGCCCATTACAAATCCACCAACCATTGCGCCGGGGATAATACCTATACCCCCCAGTACGGCTGCCACAAATGCTTTGAGCCCCGGGATAATTCCCATCAAGGGGTTAACTGTATTATAATAAACACCTACCATTACGCCTGCCGCCGCAGCCAGGGCTGACCCGATAGCAAAGGTAATGGAAATGGTTTTGTCAACACTAATACCCATCAGGACTGCCGCTTCCCGGTCAAGGGACACAGCCCTCATGGCTTTTCCAGTTTTAGTCCATTTAATGATGTATTGCAGAATTAACATCAGAACCACTGCTGAAACAAAGACAAAGATGTCCTTGTTTAAAACAGATAATCCTCCCAAGGTATATAGTTTTAAGGGGAAAGCTGAAGCAGGAAAAACCTTCTGGGAAGGTCCCAGAAGGAAGATAACTATATATTCCAAAAACAGCGAGACGCCTATGGCTGTAATAAGTGCCGCAATTCGAGTCGAATTACGCAAAGGCCGGTAAGCAATTTTTTCAATTAAGACTCCTAATACGGCACAGGTTAACATAGCTACCAGCATGGCAACAAAAATATTGGTTCCCAGTAGTGTCAACGAGAAATAACCCACAAAGGCACCGACCATCATGATATCTCCGTGGGCAAAGTTAATCAGTTTAATAATACCATAGACCATGGTGTAGCCCAGGGCGATTAATGCATATATGGCGCCCAGGGACAACCCGTTGACGATTTGTTGTGCAAATTCAAGCAATGTTTCCACATCCCTCTAGTGTTTAAAGGGGAAGAGAGGAGTTACCCTCTCTTCCCTGTAAGCATACTACGGTTGAATCCGGGTATTCATTACCTGTTTGCCGTCCTTGAATTCGATGATCACCCCGGCTTTAACAGGGTTATGTTGCTCGTCAATACTCATTTTACCGGTAACACCTTCAAAGTCTTTAATCTTCGCCAGTGCTTCCGTCAATTTGACCGAATCAGCTTCGCCGGCGTCTTTCAGTCCCTGTACCATAATTTGTACTGCGTCATAACCTAAGGCAGCAAAGGCATCAGGCTCTTTATTGTATTTGGCTTTGAAAGCTTCAACAAACTTCACGACTTTAGGATCCTTGTCCTGCGAAGAATAGTGGTTGGTGAAATATGTGTTGTTTAAGGCTTCGTTGCCGGCAACGCTTACCATATCAGGAGAATCCCAACCGTCGCAACCACCTATGGGAACAGTTATTCCCAGTTCCCGGGCCTGTTTGATCAAAGGGGCAACTTCCTGATAATAACCGGGCACATAGATAAAGTCGGGGTTCAAACTTTTGATTTTGGTCAAGGCAGCTCTAAAGTCACGGTCATCTTTTACAAAACCTTCCTTGGCCAGGATGACGCCGCCATTTTCGGTAAAGGTCTTTTCAAAGTATTGCGCCAGGCCTTTACCGTAGTCACTGGAGTTGTCACAATAAATAACAGCATTCTTCGCTTTCAGGTTATCCGCTGCAAATTGGGCCATCAGGGTTCCCTGGAAGGGGTCGATGAAGCAAACCCGGAAAATGTAATCTCTGGTTTGGCCGGTCTTGTCATCCACAGTTACATTGGCTGCTGTTGCCGCCGGAGCAATCAAGGGAACTTTATTCTCCATCATAACGGGAGTGCTACCGGCCACATCACCACTGGTGAGCGGTCCAATCTGAGCAACGATCTTCTCGCCAATCAAGGCAGCGCTCACGCTCATAGCTTCGTCAGCAATGGACTTGCAATCCCTTTCAATACCCTTGATCTGCTTGCCCAGCACACCGCCGGCCTTGTTAATTTCCTCGATAGCCAGCACTGCGCCATCTCTGGCATTGGTACCATAGCTGGCTACGCCACCGGACAATTCGACGTTGATACCAACATTAATAGTATCTGCCTTATCTCCGGCCTTTTCACCAGTCTGCTGTGCACCTCCGCCGCAGCCTGCTACTATGCCGATTAGAAACAGCATAATAACCAGCAGGGCGACCCTTTTACCATTTTTCATCCATTTTCCTCCTTCTCTTACTTGTTATACTTAATAACCGTAAACCGGTTACAAGCCTTGTTCCTTCATCCTCCAACGGCTTTACAACGGTTTTAACATGCCATGAGGAAGTTATCGTACCCAAAATATTGTACTACTTGTCAGGCATTAAAGCATCCCCCAATTTTTATTTTATCTCGCTCATTTTTATCCAACTGCTAGAGTATTTGCATGACTATCTATTTTTATAAGTTTTTAAAATTAGCGTAAATGTCGAAAAATCCTTCTTGAAACAGCTGTTTCTTAAAAAACTTTATGAACATTAATGACTTAATGATTGTCAGCCAAACCGTATTCATCCGTTACATGATACTTACTCTTGAAAAGCGGAAATCCAAGAACAGGGGAATGTCTGGCAACCTGTTTTAGCCTTACGTTTACATGAGTATAATTATAACATTTTGAGGATTATTTGGGCTTTTTTAATAAAGGCGGTAGAAATAGTTGCGGAGCAGTCAGGTTCATGCCGGAATGAAAGTGCTGGTTTATGGTTTCATTACCAGCCTTGCCAGGAATCATTCCCGGCATAAAACTGAACTATTTTTTAGCATCTCTTGCTGGAACACAGTAGTGAAAGACAAAAGACAGTGGGACAAAGAATCTTTCCCTTGTCCCGCCCTTAAAATTAGAAAAATTTGATTCTTATATAACCGCCTATAATCGCAGAGGTGCCGCCATTCCGTCTGTGTAAAAGGGATTCTGCCGCTCCAGCGCCTATAAACAAGATACAATGTTTATTATGAAATCTCGTTCATAACAACGGACTATCGTTGCTGTCGTTTTGTTCCTCCTTTCAAGAAACTCCTTGTTCACCTCCCTGCCTTAAGCGGCTTTGGTTGCTTTAATCAACTGCCTGCCGGCAACTTCTTTCCAGGATATGGCGGATAAGCCGGCAGCATTTAGCCATGACTGGTATTGTTCGAAGGTCCATGTTCCCCCGGAGGGTGTATTAATCAGCATATTTACCGCGAATATTGCAGGCATAACGCCTGTACCCCGGATCATATCATTGATTACAATACGGCCTCCCGGCGCGAGTTCCTTTGCCGCGTCAATAAATAGTTTCCTGTTTTCCTGCTCGCCGTAGATATGGCATACATTACCAAGATAAACCAGATCGTATGGTCCCGCCGGGAGCCCTATGGTAAAATCGCCTTTGACCAGCTTTATGGGCAGATTCTGATCCAGTTCCGGCTGCATCATATCGATCACTTCAGGCAAGTCCAGTACAGTTACCACAGCTCCTTTACCGGCAAAAGCTATAGCGTAGGTTAAGGGACCGCCGCCGACATCGAGCACCCTGGAACCCGCAGGCAGGTCTTTTAAGCAATAATCGGCAATCTCTGGCGCCGACTGCCGGGCATGATGGCTCATGGCCCTGATAAAGTCCTTCGTGTGCCGGGGCGCATCCTTTTTTGAAACTGGTTTCCCGCTAATCATTACTTCCGGTAACTGGAGCCATGCTTTCATTAAGTTATAGGCATGCATGAATGAAAAACCTGTGAAGTGTTCATAATCGGGATTAAAAAGGATGTTGTCTGCTTCTTCGGTAAGCTTGATTTTGTTCCCCTCATATTCCAGGTATTCTAAAACTACCAAAGCTTCAACAACCGTCCACAGGGCCCTCTGGTCGCTTTTTGTTTTCACAGCTAATTCTTCCAGGGTAGTGGGAGCGTTTTTTAACTCTTTAAACAATCCTGTTTGGACAGCTGCGCCAACAATCAAAAACTCCTGCGGCAGTTGGAATGAGGCAGTGTTTGGCATTTAAATTCCCTCCTTTGTTAATAATGGCAGATTTGTTATAGGGTGGGACAGGGTACCTTTTCCCTCGTCCCTTCATCCCTTTCCCAGGTCTCTTTGTCCCTTTTCAATTTCTTACTTGACCACATCCAACCTATAATAAGAATTTTACAAAGAAACGGATTATTCCTTCTTTATATAAACATAAGGTACGGCGAAGGCCACCGGTTTTCTCGCTTCGAGTAATGACAGATAAAAGGGAATCCTGACATTTGACATTTCAAATAGCAACAGTTATAATTATTACTAGTTCAGTAATTAACTATACCAGTAAGGCAATGGGGACGTATAAAATATCTTAAGCACAAAAAAATACAGTATGTGAAAACTATGAAAATCCTGCGGCAGAATGGCTATAACTCCAACGCCAAGAAGTACCGGAAGGATTTACTACTCTTGGTTTCCTGGGCAGAATGGCTATGGCTCCAACGCCAAGGGCTTTACTTTATCCAGGCGCTTTACAGTTGTTAATAAGGCAGGTTGAGAGAACCGCAGATAGAAAAGCCGGTGATTTATGAAATCTTCAGCTGCTGCTAAAAACTATTAAAACAAAACTTTTGTTGAATAATTGAGGTAGGACATCAATGAACAGAAAAAAAGAACTGAAATTGCAGTACAAGCAAATGAAACCGCAAATGGGGATATTTATTGTCCGCTCTAAAGTAAATAACAAGTGTTTTCTAAAAGCAACTCCAGACTTGAGAGGCGTGATTAACGGAACCATAGCCAGACTGAAAGGAGGCTTTCATCCAAACAAAGAGTTGCAGAAGGAATGGGAAAAATATGGTCCCGATAATTTTGTAATTGAAATCCTTGAAAACCTGGA
This sequence comes from Bacillota bacterium, assembly GCA_029555205.1. Taxonomy (GTDB): domain Bacteria; phylum Bacillota; class Desulfotomaculia; order Desulfotomaculales; family Pelotomaculaceae; genus DTU098. The sequence continues at coordinate 6,207 of JAKPTB010000085.1, read as the reverse complement.
GTATGACAGGGATGAGTCAAAAACAGATTACAGTGAAGAGCTGGAAGTGCTTCAGATGATCTGGGAAGAGAAACTTTCCAATGAGAATATGGTATTCTACAAAAAAAAGATATAATAAAAGCTTACCAGGAAAGTTACCAGGAAAGTCTGCCTGGCATTCCCCGGATGTCTCCCAGATTAAAAAATAGTGGACTTTAGTGTAAAGAGTGTAAAGTGGCAAAAGTAACCGTCCCCTCACCGGGGTAAATAGGAATAAAGCTTTCTCGCTAGCGAGAAGGCCTTTATTTTTTATTATGTAGAAGGAAGCAATATATCCATCCCCTCGTTCCCCTATAAAAAATTGTTATTCTAATAATGAACATAATAAAAATATTAAATTAATTTAATAGAGGATTTTTATATAATGATAGTGAAATGGTTTGCCAGCATTACTTTCTGATTTGGAGGTTTATTGGTATGCGTCCACAAATGATGAAAATTTTTGAAAACATGCGCAACGATAACGCTCTCAGCATTCAAAGCGCTAAAAAAAGCGGCTTGAAGGTTGTCGGCCTGTTTTGCGCTTATGCCCCCCAGGAACTTGTGCTGGCGGCCGGCGCCATACCAGTGAGCCTCTGCGGCACCAGGCACGAGCCCATTGCCGCCGCCGAAAAAGTTTTGCCCCGCAACTTGTGCCCGTTGATTAAATCAAGTTTCGGTTTTGCCCTTACCGATACCTGCCCTTATTTTCGGGCGTCTGATTTCATCATCGCGGAAACGACCTGTGACGGCAAGAAAAAAATGTTTGAGCTCCTCGGGGAGATCAAACCTGTGCATGTGATGCACCTGCCGCAGGGGACAGACCGGAACGGCGCCCTGCAGTGGTGGCTGGGGGAATTGTATTTACTTAAAGAGCGGCTGGAGGAGAACCTGGGTGTGACAATCAGCACTGATAACCTCAGGTCTGCCATTAAAGTGTGCAACAGGGAACGGAAGGCCCTGAAGGAGTTGCATGAACTGAACAGGCATGACCCGGCTCCCATCACCGGTCTGGACATGCTCACAACTATCTTTGTGAAAGGTTTTAATGTGGATAAGGAAGAAGGTACAGCGCTAATCAACCAGCTTGCTGAAGAAGTCAGAGATATTGCTGCCCGGGGGATTTCTCCCTTCGCCAATGGAGCACCCCGGATCCTCTTAACCGGATGTCCGGTGGGCATCGGTTCTGAGAAAGTAGTTCGCCTGCTGGAAGAGTGTGGCGGTAGTGTAGTATGCTTTGAGAGTTGCAGCGGCATAAAGGTGATGGAATACCTGGTGGATGAAGACGAACACAGGGATCCCATGGAAGCAATTGCCGAGAGGTACCTGCGGATACCCTGCTCCTGCATGTCGCCGAACAAGGGGCGCCTGGAACTCCTGGGACGCCTGATCGATGACTACCGCGTGGATGGGGTGGTGGATCTTACCTGGCAGGCCTGCCATACTTATATTGTAGAGGATGAGCTTGTCCGCCGTTATGTAAGGGATAATTTCGGGCTGCCTTATATCCAGCTGGAGACGGATTATTCCACTTCAGACATAGAGCAGTTGAAAACAAGAATTTCGGCCTTCTTAGAAATGCTCAGCGGGAGTTGATCATCTTAATGTTCACAGTGGGTATAGACGTCGGTTCCAGCACCACCAAGGCCGTGCTGATGAACGGCAGTGACTGGCGCTGCGTAATCAGACCCACCGGCTGCAGCCCCCGGCAGGCCGGCAGTGAAGCCCTTGAGGAACTGCTGGGCCAGGCCGGCCTTAAGCGGGAAGATGTGAAATGTGTGGTGGGTACCGGTTACGGCAGGATATCCCTGCCATTTATAGATAAGGCTGTGACGGAAATAACCTGCCACGCCAGGGGGGCGCACCACCTGCTCCAGGGCACCGATATGGTTGTGGATATCGGCGGCCAGGACAGCAAGGTCATTCTCACTGACGGGCGGGGCAATGTTGTCAATTTCGCCATGAACGACAAGTGCGCCGCCGGTACGGGCAGGTTTCTGGAAGTAATAGCAGCCGCCCTGGGCGCCGACGTCAGCGAGCTGGCAGACCTGGCGAGGGGAGCCGAGCCTGTACAGATCAGCAGCATGTGTACCGTGTTTGCTGAGTCGGAGGTAATCAGCCTGCTGGCCCAGGGTGTGGAAAAGGGAAAAATTATCGCCGGCATCCACCGTTCGGTGGCCTTGAGGATCGCAGCTATGGCGGAGCGTCTGGGTAAGGGCGAGCTGATCCTTTTTACCGGCGGTGTGGCCAAAAATGAGGGAGTCAGGGAATATCTGTCCAGGGAACTGGGTAGGAAAGCCGTTGTAACACCCGAATCCCAGCTCGCCGGCGCCCTCGGGGCCGCCCTGCTGGCCCGGGAAAGAGCCTGGCTGTCACGGGGACGGGGTTGTTGACACCCTCCCTGACACCTGTGTATCCCCATTCAACCTTCTTGTAGAATTAAAAAGACAAAAAACGTGTCAGGAGAACCGTTCCCCTGGTTGCATCCCGGTTAAGAATCGTCCCTTTGATTTCCTAAAGAAATACGTAACATCACTTGACATGACAAAAAGTAATTAATATAATTAACATAACTTAACACAACATTACAACAAGTGATTAATATAAGTTAATTATGCGGCCAGATCTACAACGCTAGATAGCGAGTATTAATGCTGACAGCCAGCACAAAATTTCCTTTAAGAGCCCCGGGGGCAAAACACTAACGTCCTCTACCCATATACCTCCTATCTCTTTAAAACACCTTCAGCTAAAAATGAAGGTGTTTGTGTTTGTTTTAGGTTGTCAAGGAGGACCGTCCCCCTGGTTGCCCCCGTTCCCCGGCAAGTTGCTTTGCAGGTTTTTATTCTTCTTTCGGTGTCTCGATAACCACTCCTTCCACGTGCCGTTTGCTCATAAGCTTGCGTTTTTTCCTGTTTTCCTTGCTTTCAAAGACGATGTCCAGATCGTAGTCTTCGGGGTAAAGGTCTTTGGCTGCCACGTAAAGGGAGAGCCTCTTGTGGTTGATCTTATATTTCTTTTTCATTACCATTACCACCACTTCGCCCCTGCTGTTTTCAGGCTCGTAGACGATTCCGGTCCTGTCCATGCTGCTGATGTACACACAATCTCCTTTAACGAAATTGCTTACCGCTGTTTTTCGGGCCTTTTCTTTCAAAATAGCACCAGGCCTGGCTGCAGCCGCTTCCTTCAGTGGCGGCATATCTTCTGTCATTAGTTCCTCGCAAATCATTGATTTGGGTCGGAGCGTCATTTCACAGGAATAATCTTTCTTTTCTCCATAGGTTATCTCATGGGCACGCTCTATGATTTGCCTGCGCACCCCGAGCCTCAGAGCGATCAGGAAGGCGTTGCTATCGCCCGGACATCCTATGGTCAACCTGTACAGAGGTTTCAAAGTATCGATATCGAACTCCATGCGGCCGTTTTTGAACCCATCCTTCTTGTCGGCAAATTCTTTAATTTCGCTGATATGGGTTGTGGCAACGATGGTGGCTCCCTTGCTGAAGACCTCTTCCAAAACCGCGACGGCGAAGCCCATGCCTTCACCGGGGTCGGTGCCCGCTCCCAGTTCGTCCATAAGCACCAGGGAGGAAGGGCTGGAGCATTCAATGATGGTAGATATGTTCTTGACATGGGCTGAAAATGTGCTCAGAGACTGTTCGATGCTCTGACCATCACCAATGTCCGCCAGAATACTGGTAAAAACGGCTAACTCGCTATCCTCTTCAACAGGCACGTGCAGGCCGGACTGAGCCATCAGTGTGAGCAGGCCTACCGTTTTCAGGGTCACAGTTTTACCGCCTGTATTGGGGCCGGTAATGACCAGGGCACGATAGGTCCCTCCAATCTGAAAATCCAGCGGTACGGCGCTTTTACCGATGAAAGGATGCCTGCCGCCTTTGATCCTGATTCTGTTTTGCCCATTCAGCTTTACCGGAAAACAGTCCAGGGATTTGCTGTATTTGGCCTTAGCAAAGATAAAATCATAATGGATAAAGGCTTCCACATTGATTGATATCTCCCTGATGGCGCCTTCCACCATTTCCGTCAGACAGGACAGGATCCGCAAAACTTCCTTTTCCTCTTCCATCTTTAGTAGATTGAGCTCCTCCTGGTGCCTGGCGATGGCTGCAGGCTCGATAAACAGGGTGGAACCGCTTGCTGACAGGTCCAGAACATTCCCCGGGAAGCTTCTTTTATATTCTCTCTTAACGGGAATCACGTAACGACCGTTGCGCAGGGTGACTACGGCTTCCTGGATAGCCCCTGCGAAGGAAGGCGAAGATAGAATACTGTTCAACTTTTGTTTTATTCTCTCACCGGTGACGGTAATCTTTTTTCTGATCCTGTTCAGCTCCGGCGTGGCCCTGTCATCAATCCTTCCGTTGACCACGCATCTTTCGATTTCATCGCTCAGGTGGGGCAGTTCCGACATGGATAGGGCATAGGAAGCCACCACCGGTGAAACAGTCTGCATCGGTCGCATAAATCTTTTTAGCTTCTTGACGTTTTCCAGTAGTTCTTTGACCGCTGTCAATTCATCTATTGTCAGGGTGAATCCTTTCCCTGCCCTGGCCAATACCTCGTCAATTTTCTCCATGGCAGTCAGCGGGACGCCGGCATTTATGTCGATAATACGCCTGGCTTCAGTGGTCTCAAGCATCAATCGTTCAATTTTGAGTATATCCTCAGAGGGCTGAAGTTCGTCGAGCATTTTTTTAGCCTGTTCGGATATGGCATACTGTTTTAAGATTTCCTTTAGTTTGTCGTATTCCAGAATTCTCATCGCATCTGCGTTCATCCTGGCGGATACCTCCCCAAAAATAAAATAAGCTGTGGTGAACACATCCGGTTCAGCACAGCCTTTATGGCACAACTTTTGGTAAAATGCATTGTTATGTAAAAATACCGTGCACTTGAGCACGGTACAGCATAACGTACAGTTTACGGATGATGAGCGGACTATACCTGTGTTCAAAATTAACCAGCCGCACCGCAAGCCAATAAAGCCGGGCAATAATGCGCCGGCACGATGCGGACTATCTTTATTGGATTTGGTTAATTAAGAACAACCTCAGACACAAACTCAGTCCCCTGTATTGTGAATATTAATATTTTAGTTTATTCCGGGCCCGAAGTCAACGGGTTTCAAGGGTAGAACACAAGGGATCCCTTGATAATTGTACTTCATAAATACAAATTATTAATAGATAATCCGTCATTAATAAAATAATTAAATGATTCATATAAAGGAATTGTTTGGTTAAAAGGTGAAAATAATTATATTCTCAAATGATATCTTTTTTTGGGGGAAGGCCTCTTGTTGATTGAGAAAAAATCGGCTATTTGCGGAATCTGCCCCGGGGGTTGCGCAGTTGAGGTTACGCTGGAAGGCGGCAGGCTGGTGAAAGTTGAGCCGCGCAGGGGAGTTCCTTACGCAAATCTATGTGTCAGGGGCAGGTACGCGCCGGAGATAGTCTATTCGCCGCACCGCCTGAAAACGCCTCTTATCCGCACCGGTGAGCGTGGAGAAGGGAAATTCCGTGCAGCTTCCTGGGATGAGGCACTGGACCTGGCGGTGCAAAAAATGCAAGAAATAAAAGAAAAATACGGACCCCAGGCCATGTTAAGCCACTCCGGGCGGGGTGCCTTTGAACAGTCCATGGTAGATTTCTGCAACGCCGGTGATTTTGTGGCGAACAAGCTGTTGCTGCCTTTCGGCTCACCCAATATTGCCAGTACCGGTTCACTGTGTTTTGTATCCTACGGCATCCTTGCGCCTATGGCTAACTATGGGCTACCGGGAACCTGGCTGAACCCGGACCTGGAGAACAGCAACCTGATCGTTGTCTGGGGCACGAACCCGGTCACTGATTCTCCACCGGTGTTCTTTAAAAGGATCGCCAGGGCGCAAAAAAATAAGACCAGGGTAATAGCTGTTGACCAGATGCGCTGCGATATTGCCAGACGGGCAGACCAGTGGATAGGTGTGCGTCCGGGTACAGACGGAGCTTTAATTTTAGGGCTGATTAACGTTGTGATTAATGAAAAACTCTATGACCGGGAATTTGTGGACAACTGGACCCTGGGTTTTTCTGAGTTAAGCGATTACGTTAGGGAATTCACCCCGGAAAAGGTTGAATCCATCACCCGGGTGCCGGCGGAAACCATAACTGCGCTGGCCAG
>JAKPTB010000056.1 GCA_029555205.1 Bacillota bacterium | reverse complement strand
CCTCGTCGGTAAGCTTGACGCTTAAGACGCGGTTGGGGATGTCGATCTCGATGATATCGCCTTCCTGCAGCAGGGCGATAGGGCCGCCCTCGGAGGCCTCAGGCGAAACATGCCCGATGCTGGCGCCCCTGGTGCCGCCGGAAAAACGGCCGTCGGTGATTAAGGCCACGTCTTTGTCGAGCCCCATGCCGGTAATTGATGATGTGGGGCTCAGCATTTCACGCATGCCCGGTCCGCCCTTCGGACCTTCATAGCGGATAATTACCACGTCACCTTTATTGATCTGGCCTTCCATTATTGCATCAAAGGCTTCTTCCTCGCTGTCATAAACCCGTGCCGGGCCGCTGTGCTTGAGCATTTCCCTGGCCACTGCCGACTGTTTCACCACAGCCCCGTCCGGAGCCAGGTTGCCTTTCAGGATGGCGATGCCGCCCTCATTGCTGTATGGGTCGTCAAATGGCCGGATAACTTCCTTGTTGCGGACCGAGGCATTACTGATGTTCTCGCCTAGAGATTTCCCCGTAACGGTTTTCGATTCCAGATTAAGCAGGCCCGCGTCAGCCATTTGTTTCAACACCGCTGAGATCCCCCCGGACACGTACAGGTCAAAGAGGCGGTGCGTGCCGCCTGGGCTGAGCTTGACAATGTTGGGGACACGGGTGCTGATTTCATCGAAATCCTCGATCCTGAGCGGCACTCCGGCCTCGCTGGCGATGGCCAGCAGGTGCAGGACCGTGTTGCTGGAGCCGCCGATAGCCATATCCAGGGCTATCGCGTTATGAAAAGCGGTAAGAGTCAAAATATCCCGCGGGCGGATGTTTTCCCTGACCATCTGTACGGCCTGCTGGCCGGCCAGCTTGGCCAGCGCCTTGCGCTGCCCGTAGGGAGCCGGTATGGTGCCGTTGCCGGGAAGCCCTATGCCCAGCGCTTCCACCAGGCAGTTCATGGAGTTGGCGGTAAACAGCCCCGCGCAGCTGCCGCAGGTGGGGCAGGCGCTTTGTTCCATTTCTTCCATCTCGGCGGCTGTGATCGCCCCCACGGCATACGCTCCCACGGCTTCAAACAGGGGCCTCACCAGGTCGGCATTCTCGCCCATGTAGGAGCCGGTCAGCATCGGCCCGCCGCCGACGTAAACTGAAGGGATATTAAGCCTGGACGCTGCCATGAGCATACCAGGCACGATCTTGTCACAGTTTCCTATGAGGACGAGCCCGTCGAACTTATGGGCTACGACCATGGTTTCAATTGAGTCGGCGATCAGTTCACGGCTGGCCAGGGGATATTTCATACCGTCATGGTTCATGGCGATGCCGTCGCATATACCGATAACCGGAAATTCCACCGGTGTGCCGCCTGCCGCCGACACTCCTAGCTTGGCGGCCTGGGCCAGATCGCGCAGGTGGATGTGTCCCGGAATAATCTCGTTAAAAGAGTTTACAATGCCGATCAGCGGTTTCTTCAAGTCGTCCCTGGTATAACCCATGGCGTAAAAGAGAGACCTGTGCGGCGCCCGGGCGACTCCCTGTGTTACCATCTCGCTTTGAAGACAACCCTTGTTCATAAAAAAGCCTCCTTAATTAAATTGTCTATATATTTTAACATGACCGGACAGTTTGTACCGTGTATAAAAAAGATTATAAACTACTCAACTGAGTAAAACAATAGATATTGACCATAGAAGCTTTATCTTCATACTCGAACGAGTACAAAGTGAAGTCAAAAACTGGCATGTCATAATCCCGGTAAGACGGCGGAGATAAGAACTGAAATGCCTCCAACGGCGTCTAATTAGTATGAGTATTATAAAAGAAAGGATAGTGGCGGGATGGTCAAACCCGCTGCAAAATGAGGTGATTGTCTTGAAAAAGATATTGGCGGGATTATTTGTTGTTATGGTGCTTGTGCTGGCCGGGTGCGCGAAAAACGGCAATGTGGACGAAGGGCAGTTGGAGCCCAATCAGGAAGGTCTGATGGCCCAATACCAGGTTCTAATCAATGAAAACAGTCCTGTCAGCGAATTAACAGGTTTTATTGAGAAAAACAAAACCGGCCTCAGCCGGGAGAATGTGGATAAAGCCGTTTTAGGCCTTATAAAGGTCCAGCAGGCACGGCTGAAAGACTATGAAGACAAGATGTTTTCCCCTGAAATCAATATTCCTTTAAATAATTACAAGTACGAAGACCTGCTGCTGATCCGGAATATAAAGGAAGAGGATATAAAAAATTTGTTGCAGGACGTTTTCAGCAACGGCTATAAGCTTTCCGCATCCGAGGGCATGTATTATCCTGAAATTGATTACAATAAATTACTCAATGATTTTGGCGGGCACGCTTCAGATAAAGTCGCCGGATACCTTGAGATTATGGCGGCTGAAAGCAACAAGCATTTTGCGACGGATGCCGCATTGATCGTCAGTCCGGATGAACTGGCGGACAGAATTGTTAAGGCCGAAAAATTTATCAACAGCTATCCTGATTTTGAGCTGGTGCAGCAGGTGGAGCAGTTCCATAGCTATTACCTGCAGGCGTATCTGCTCGGCTTAAACAATACCCCCTTATTTGACTACCAGACAGAAAAAGCAAAAGACAGTTTTATAGAAAGTTATGAAAAAACAATTAGCAGCCAAAAAGGAACGAAACTTGCCGTTATACTAGAGGAATACACAACCCTTCTCAAGAAGTATGATTATACAAGATCGGATGAAATAATAAATTATGTAAACAAGGTGACAGGTGGTAAGTAAATATTATCACCAGGTTGTTGTTAAATACCTTTAACATAGTCCATGGTGTTGAAACCGACTGCTCCATTGCGGCAGCGTCGTAAGTAGACTAAGCGAAGCTGAGGATGCGAAATTGGATGAGCAGACAGGACGTCTGCGAAAGGCCTCCATCGCCCGGATGGCGAGTTGGAGGCCGGTCCAATTGAGCCCGAAGCAAGCGCTAAGTTTACTCGACGCGAAGCACGGAGCCAAGCGGATTCAACACTATGGACACTTTGTCTATAACCTGAGGTGATAAGTAAAATATTATAAATTCATACCTGGCAGATTCTTTGCAATGACATTTAAGAATTTACAATTGCGTTTATCATTTTATCTGGTATAATCATCATAAGACCTTTGAAGGGGGGAGTGGCATGTTTTCAGGAGCGTTTCAGCCTTTACACTTAGTACTGATTCTGGTAGTGGTCCTAATTATCTTCGGACCGGGTAAACTGCCGGATGTAGGCAAGGCCGTGGGTAAGACTATTCGTGAATTCAAGCGTTCTACGCAGGCAGATATCGAAGAAAATGAGGAAACAAAAGCTAAAGACCAGGCCACAAAAGCCTAAATTCAAGAGAGAGACTACAACCCGCCAGCGGCGGGTTTTTGTTTGTTATTATTAATTGAACATGACATAACACAAAGCGTCATATTAACTATCGAGAGTATATGAGACCCGCGGTAAAATGTCAAGATGTTAAATTGGAAATTTTATATACTGTGATTTAAAAAAAGCAATAAGTAACCCTGCCAGTAATCGTCAGAGACCACCAGTTATGTAAAGAAACGAGAATTGTCAAGTAAATGTTAATTCCTCCTCCTTTGCTTATAGATTTGGCCTTTACTCAGCAGCGTGAAGACCATGCGAATGAGTTTGCGGGCCGTAAGGACTAA
>JAKPTB010000042.1 GCA_029555205.1 Bacillota bacterium | reverse complement strand
TCGGAGAGCAGAACGGCAACAGCTACAGCGCATCTTTCACCCCGCAGGTAAGCGGCACTTATACCATCACCGTAGCCGGCAGGAATACTCCCAAAGATACCGACCCCGGTTCTCTGGGAGCTTCAACCAGCTGCACAATCGCAGTTGAACTCTCACCCCCGACGGTGACGTTGATCAATCCCTCCGATACTTATGGCGGTGTACAAGTCCCGCCCGGAACCATAACCATTTCCGCGATAGGGACCGGCTGCCATGAAATGGAGGCGGTTATAGTTAAAAACAACCAGGGTAAGTCCCTCGGAGTACAGCTTGGCAATAGTTACCGAGCAACCATAACAGAGACCGGAAAGACCGATATTCTAGTGACCGTTTACGGTAGAAATTCGGCCAATTCCACGGATCCCGGCTACAAACAAGTCCAAAAAAGCGCATATATATATGTAAGGCCTTAACTGTCAAGGGGACGGGGTTGTCGACAACACTTCCAATCCAAGGTAATTTGTAATTGGAAGTGTTTTTTTATGCCAAGAAAACCCAGAAAGAAAAGCGAGAGCGGAATATATCATATAGTGCAGTTGTCAACAACCCCGTCCCCTTACATTCAAGGTTAGGCAGGCCTAAGCAAGAGCGTGTCAAGAGAACCGTCCCCTTGACACGATAGGTCATTTTATCTTTTCGTAGAGGGCGATGGTTTCGCTGGATGGGCTGGAGTTAAATTCTTTGGCGATGTAAGCGGTCAGTTCCTTGTATATGGACAAAGCCTGCTGTTTTTGCCCGGTTTGCCACAGCAGTTCCATAGCTGCCCTGCACACTGGCTCGTCGGTTGGTTCCAGACCCAGGTATAGGCGGCAGACCTCTATGGCGGGGATAAGCCGACCCTGACGGCGAAAAATCTCGACCTGTTTGGAGAGGACCTGTAGATACAGTTTGTGCAGCTGCGCGCGCAGGCCGGCGGTCCAATCGTTATATATATCATCCGGGAGAAACTCGCCGCGGTATAAGCCGGCAGCCTGTCCCAATAAATCCAGGCAGGCGGGATTGTCCAAGTCGCCATCTTGTATGGCTTGCTGGGCTGTTGAGTTAAATAACTCATAATCTGTGTATATTTTTATTTCTGGGTTCAAGAAAATCATGCCGCGCTTGAGGAGCAAGCATTCACCGGTAAGCCCAAGGGCTTTACGAATGTTAGTCAAAGCCATCCTGAGGCTGACGTCCCCCAGGTGGGGTTCCGCGTCCGGCCAAAATTCTTCTATGATTTTTTCTTTAAGGTGCTGGCGTCTTTCAATAACCAGGAATTTGAACAGACTTTCGACTTTCTTGGTTTTCCAGCTGGACGGATTGATTTCAACTCCATTAACAAAAACGCGAAAATCACCCAGACAGTTGACGTGGATCAGCGGCGTCTCCGTCTGCTGCACCAGGTCCCGCAAAAGCTCCTTGGTACAGTTGCGCACATTTTCGTCCGGGTAAACCAGCAGGCTGCCGGCCTCCTGACCGGTGCGCTGCGGAAACCAGCGCCGCAAGAGATAGGCCGCCCATTTCGGGTGGATATTTTTCAACAGCGCGTGCGGCACATGGTATAGACGGTTTTTGGCTGCCAGTCCCAAAAATACTCCCACTTTTCCGCTTCGTGCAGGCTGATAAGCATAGTCTCGCTGTCGCCGCACTGTAGGGCGTAGTCGCACAGGGCCGGCTCCAGGTACGGCAGCAGGGAGGCGTCAAGCAGGAAACCGCGCAGATCAGCCGGCAGGTAGTCAAGCAGTTCGTTGCTAAGGTAGGTATAAAGGTCGGCGTCCTTTGTCTTTAAGGAAGACATGGTTTTATCCAGGTCACCGCCTGCCTGGCTGAGCAGCATGCACAGCAGGCGCACCCCGGCGGGCCACCCTTCCGTAAAGTTATGGATCATTTGCACATCTTCTTCAGCCACTGTCAAACCAATCAGTTCCAAGAGCTCTCGTGTCTCTTTAATTGAAAACAACAGTTCACTGCCCCTGATTTCCAGCAGTTCGCCATTCATCCGCTCCCGGTACAGGTTCAGAGTTACGCTGCTGCGGCTCAGCAAAACCAGGCGGGCTCCCGTGGGCAGCCAGCGAACGAGGTGCTCCAGGATGCCGCGCACCTCCTCGCCTTTATCGATCAGGTGAAAATCGTCCAGGACCAG
>JAKPTB010000028.1 GCA_029555205.1 Bacillota bacterium | reverse complement strand
CCTGGTGATTAGCCGGACCGGCGTAATTTTAGCAGGTACATCAAAGTCCCCGTTTTTTACCTGCCGGTCGTACTGCCAGTAACCGGTGGAGGCAAGTCCCACCAGCGCATCGTAGGCATACTGCGCTATCATTTCCGGCATAAGGTCCACCTCCGCCTCATGCTCACCCGCCACAAGGGCCCGGGAAGCCTGCTGGTCGGCCCCCACGCCAACAGTCACAATTTTCTGGCTGAGGCCGCGGTTTTTTAACACTTCGGCGGCTGCCGCAGCCATGCGGCTGTCCGTAGCCAGGATTGCTTCGATCTGGTTGTTGGTTGCATTCAAAACCCTTTCAACTGTCGCCGCCGCCTGCCCGGGGTCGCCCCGGGGATGGTCCTGGACCAGGACTACCTTCACCTGGGGCATGTTATTAAGCTTTTCCAGGAGGGAGGAAGCGATTTCCCGGGAAGCCTGATCATTCCGGTCACCCTGGAGAAGCACCACCCTGGCCGGCGTGGTGCTTCCCCGGGCTATTGCTTCCGTGAAATTTGCCAGCAATTCTCCCGTTCTGGCGTGATCCGAGGAAATATAGCCGTCCACCGGGCAGTTGGCGGGGAGCGCCTCCAGGGCAATCACTTTAATCTTGGCCTGCAGCAGCCGGCGCACCAACCTGGGGCCCGACTCCGGGTCAACAACCTGGAGAAGGACTGCCTTGACGTTCTGGTTTACCAGCTGCTCCAGGTCCCTTTCCTGCTGATTGGGGTCGTTTTTAGCGTCCAGCCAGGTAATGTTCACCTTCTGCTGGCCTTGCTGGCCGCCTTGAGCCCCGCCGGCCTGGACCGGAACAGCCTCACCGCCGCTCCGGCCGGTCTGTTGTTCCTGTTGCCCCTGCTGGTCCTGTTGTCCCTGCTGGTCCTGCCGGCCGCCCTGACGGGCGGACATCGTTTGTTTAATAATCTTATTCCCGTCTCTTTCCATGTCTGCCAGGCTCACAGCTATTTTAATCTCCTGGCCGGCCGCGTTGCTGACAGGCTTTCTTTGGGGCTGCTGGTTCTTGCTGCACCCGGATAATAACGGGATAACAATGATCATGATCAGAATAAGGAGCTTACCGCAGTTCGTTTTTTGTGCAGGCACCGCCTTCACCCCTTAATACTGTCTTGAAATAAAGATCATCCGGCGAAGCGTAAAAAAGCATGAAAGAATGATTTACTGTTATTATGCTTAGAAATGTGTCTAAATATTGAGGGAAATGTCCTGAGAAACATTTAGGAAGTTTTGCAATAAATTGTAAAACCCCTTTCTATTAACTGGTAATGGAAATATAATACTATAGAGGTGATTTTTATGAAAATATTAACAACTTTGAAAACAATAATCGTTACAGAGTTATGCAAAATTAAAGACTTGCTTGATCAGACCACTGTATTCTCCCTGCCAAACGCGGTTGAAAACGCCCGGCAGGAATGGCAGCTGGCCCTTAAGGAAATGAATTACACGGACAGCGACCTCTCCGAATACGTCATTTATAAAATCAACGCTGCCGAAAGACGGTACATAGCCCTGCTCGAACTGGCCAGGAAAGAAGGGGTCACAGCCTGGCCCGCAATCCCCGAATACTGCCCTGACCAGGAGGACTGTTCCGGTTCCGGGGATGAAGCGGGCAGTGTAAAAAGCACTTCACTTTGCAGCAATTAAAAAAACCGGGATCTTTTCCCGGCTCTCCATCTGATTTTTATTTTAGAGAAATTCACTCTCATTTACCCGGCCTTTTGGTGAAGCACAGGCTAAAAAGCAACCTCTACCTTACATGCACTGTATCCAGTGTTTTATTTACTTTTCTCCGTGGTTGAAGGAACTGTACCAGGGTTTAGCTGCCAATAAAAAAAGAATGATTCTTATTGGCCCATTAGACACCGGTGAGATTCGAAAACGCTTCCTTAACCTGCTTAAAATCTTCCCAAACAGGCCTCTTTTTGCTGGCATCCCTCAGCAGCGCCGCAGGATGATAGGTGGGCATAATTTTTATCCCGCTCCTACTGACCAGCCAGCGTCCGCGCATCCCTGTGATCTTCGCCCGGGAATCGACCAGAAACTGCAGGGCGGAGCTGCCCATCAGGACAATAATCCCGGGTGAAATCAATTCAATTTGCCGGTAAAGCCAGGGGAGGCACTGCTCCGCTTCTTCAGCGCGGGGGGCTCTGTTCCCGGGGGGCCTGCATTTAACCACGTTGGCAATGTATGTATGAGTAAACCTTTCCAGGCCCACCGCCGCCAGGATTTTATCCAGAAGTTGGCCCGCCTTGCCCACAAAGGGCCGCCCCAGACGGTCCTCGTCAGCACCCGGCCCCTCTCCTATCAACATCAGCCTTGCGCTGGGATTTCCCTCTCCGAAGACGACCCTGGTACAACCTGCGCGCAGGTTGCAGCGGGCGCATCCTGTGACCCGTTCTTGCAGCGCCTCAAGGCTTTCAACAACACTCAAGTCAAAATCCGGCTCATAAATAACTCTGTTCAAAAAATATAGTCCCCCTAAAATCTCCCATTTATTAAGGCCAGGTAAATCCCGTCAATCTGCCTTATCCAGCAGGCAATAACAGGCAGCAGTAAAACTATTATATTATATATTGTTATATATATTGTATATATTTACTACCCTTGCGGTGTCCTGCTCCAACCATTCAAATAATAAGCAATCCGGCTTGCTGCAGGCTTGGTCCGGACGTTTTGATTTGACACGACCAAATAAAAACCACGGAACCTTCCCAGGGGGATGATCCATGGCTGAGAGGATGTTTTATTCTCTTTCCAGGATGATTTTATGGTCCACCAGGGCCAATTCCACAATCTTTGCCCTGATTATCTTTCTTCTGCCGAAGATATCCTCAAGCAGAAGACTGCCTTCTTCATAGGGCACAACCCGGTCAACCATTTCCAGAAAGAGCTCATCCTCTGCACCTTGTTTTCTCAAGTATGCGTTGGCTTCACACATCTTTTTCACCTCCCTGAAGAAATCCACACGGGCGGCCTGCAGCCGGTTATACGCGTCCTGCTCTCTTACCCCGGCTTGTATAAAAAAACCACGCAGGGCTCCATAAAAGACCTTCGTGGCCTTGCTGTCCTTTCGTGTCTAACGCGGCCTCCGTGGCCTCCTTGAATTGATTATATCCCCGTTCTTCAAAATGTGTCAATGTATTAAATTCCTCCAGGCCTGCTGCAGCCAGCGTCCCAGGGGCCCGGTGGTCATCAGTTCAACGTACTGACGCTCCTGTCCTTCAGGTACCGGCACGATGCCCCACAAGTTTGCCCGTCGGGGAGGATTCATCAATTCACGCCTTTGCGCCGCAGCAGCATGACTCCAGTAATCCACGGTCAAAGGTAAAACTGCTCCCTGGAGCCGGTTGTATAAATCCGTTTTATTTTCTACGCTTACTCCGTCTATGGCCAGAAGGACATCCCCGGAACGAATGCCGGCACGCCAGGCAGGTCCTTCCGGAAGCACATCCAGAACCCGCACGCCCTGCCCCGGTGGAACGTAGAGAGGTTTTTCCCTGAATTCAATCCCCCGCCCAATATAAATAACCGCCTCGTGGCCAAGGAAGGAAAACAGCGCCGCCGCCAGCGCTACCGAGCGGCTCTGTTCGGACAGGACGGCCAGAATTAGCAGCACCAGGCTGTAAATACCCAGATAAAGGGCGGATAACCTGCTCTTTTCCAGCGGATTCCTGGCAATGGCCAGATCCCCGTAGCCCAGGGCGGCCACCACCGGCATAAGGATGTAGGTGAGGGTCTGGGGGTCCCCCGGCACACCGGGCTTGATCAGCGGCCACCAGCCGGGCATCTCGATGCCGCCTTCCACAACGCCGCCTCCCGCCATTACCGCCAAAACCACAAGGGGGATGGGCCAAAATTTTTGCAGGGTAAAGCCGCCGGTAATTCTTCCCCCCTGCCCTTTGATATAAGCCGGTACTGCACCCAGATGACCGCTGGAAAAAATCAAAAAACTTTCCACCATGTGCAGGATAGCCACCAGGGCCATGATCTGGGGCACGCTTATTTCCGGAAAACCAAACAGCAGGCTGACCAGGGCCAGCAGCCCGCCGGCGTAAGAAAAACACAAAAACCTCATATTTATCAGCATCAACAGGATGGCCACGGGCCAGAGATAAATCAGCCCGGACTCGGACAGGGTCAG
The DNA here is from genome assembly GCA_029555205.1 of Bacillota bacterium. Lineage (GTDB taxonomy): Bacteria > Bacillota > Desulfotomaculia > Desulfotomaculales > Pelotomaculaceae > DTU098. The sequence goes on along the minus strand of JAKPTB010000028.1, from coordinate 37,362 downwards.
GCCGATGAAGATCATCAAATAGCTTCCCAGAAGCCCTCCCACCAATCCAAGACCGGCAGCAACAAATAGATCCTTGCCGGTCCGCCCGCTCCCCTGCCCGTAAAAACTTTCCCTCATTTTTTCCATCCGCCGGTACTGCATGGCGATGATCAACATGACCATGAGAAAAAGGGGCAGAAACTGCAGATTAAGAAAGGCCTGCAGGAAAGAATCAAGAATCAACGGAAGAACCTCGGCAAAGGGAAACAAGCGCTCACCCCGTTTCTCTCCCTCCGGCAGGTCCCGGAAAGAGGCTAAAATAATCGGGACTGCGGAAAAGCCGCGGGAACCTGACCCGCGGCTCCCAGGACCTAGCCCGCTGTTTTTTGCTTCATCACTTCTATGGCCTGTTCAAGCTGTCTATCCCTGGAACGGTCTGCCGGGGACTCCACCAGAATGTCCGGCTCAACGCCGATCTGGTGAATATCTTTCCGGTTGGGCGTTAAATAACGGGCGGTGGTTAATTTGAGCCCGGCTCCGTTATCCAGGGGGAAAACTGTCTGGACTATTCCCTTGCCGAATGTTTTCACACCTACCAGGGTTCCGGCCCCGGTGTCCTTGACGGCCCCGGCCAGAATCTCGGCGGCGCTGGCGCTCCTTTCATTAATCAGGACCACCAGGGGCAGCTGGAGGGTGTGTCCTTCTGAAGTAAACTCCTGATCCCTGCCGAAACGGTAGTCGATATAGACAATGGGCCCTTTGGGAATAAAGCTTTTAGCCACGCTTACCGCAGCAGTCAGTTCACCGCCCGGGTTGTCTCTCAAATCCAGGATCAACCCTTTAATTGGTTCATTCTGGAGCCTGGCCAGGGTTTCATTCATTTCTTCCCCGGTCCGTTCGGTAAACTGGCTGATGCTTAAATAGCCGATGTCGGTCCCGGGTATCCGCTGTCCTTCCACCGTGGGAACGCTGATCTCCTCCCGGACCAGGGTGAACTCTTTGGTTTCGCCCTGTCTGTCTATGGTCAGCTTAACTTCCGAACCGACCTTTCCGCGCATCAGATTGATTGCCGTCTCCAGATCGATGGCCCGGGCATCATGCTCGTCAATCCGGGTGATGACGTCGCCTTCATCAATACCCCCCCTGGCGGCCGGCGTGCCTTCATAAACACGCACCACCGTCAGATATTCTTCCTTAACTCCGACCAGGATGCCCAGACCGCCGAAAGAACCCTTGATCTGCTCCTGCAGCTGGGAAAATGTCTTTGGTTCCAGATAAACAGAATAGGGGTCATTCAGGGAACCGACAATGCCCTTGATCGCCCCGTCCACCAGCTGGGCTGGTTCCACCGGGTGAAGGTACTGTGTCCTTACCAGGGAAATGACTTTAATCAAGTTGCCGAAATGCTGGTAGTTGCTGGCCAGCAGTCCCCCTGCCGTGACTACCAGGACAATGGCGATAACCGCCAGAACTGTGAACCACCTTGCGCCCCGGGATTTTGCCCCCGCATTGAAATATCCCAATGAGTACACCTGCCGTTCATTTTCTACATACGTTATTATACTACAATAATCTGGTAAAGATGTCCAATACCCATTTCGGGTGCCTTTTTTTATTTTTTTAAGATTAAAAAGAGCGAGATATCTCGCTCTTAACTGCTGAAAGTATAAACCAATTAGGCAAGTAAAATCAAGTTGCAAAGGCTATAACCGGGAAATGCTAACCGGGAAATACTCAACTGTCCAAACCCTTGAATTCACCTTTCTTAATAATAATTCAGGGGATTGACCGGGTTGCCGTTTACTCTGACTGAGAAGTCCAGGTGCGGGCCGGTAGATAGTCCCGTGCTTCCTACTCTGGCAATGGTATCGCCTTTCCGGACCTCATCGCCCACTGAGACCAGCTGGGCGGACAGGTGGGAGTAAAGGGTGGTCAGGCCGCCGCCGTGGTCGATCATGACTACTTTGCCGTAGCCGCTCATGGTGCCCACATCAATGACCACTCCGTCCTGGGCGGCCACCACCGGGGTGCCTGTAGCAGCCGGTATATCAATGCCGTTATGCATCCTTGTGGTTCCCAGGATGGGATGCTTGCGGGCGCCGAAGTAGGAAGATATCCCCGAATGGCCCGGTACAGGCCAGGCAAATCCCCCTGTGGACTGGGGACGGTCGCTTTTGGAGCGCTGCCGCGCAATCTCCCTTAAAATTTCCTGCTCCTGGGCTTCCAGCCGCGCTGCTTCGGCTTCAAGGTCCCACATGTTTTCCTTTGCCTTACGCAACAGGGCGTTTTTCTCGTTTTGCCTGGCCTCCAATTCCTGGCGGGCCCTGTCCTGCTCCTCGATCATGGCCAGCAGCCTTTGCTGCTGGGATTCCAGGGCTTGTTTCTGCTCATTTAATTTCTGGCGGGCCGCCCTGACCTCGTTAACAGTTGCCACATCCTGTTCCACAACCCGCTTCAATAACTCGTAGCGGTTTACAAAGTCGTTAAAGTCCCTTGCTTCCAGAAGAACCTCCAGATAGCTGACATTGCCCACCTCGTAGATGTGGCGCATTCTCTTGTTTAAATCTTCGGTACTCTTGTTGAGGTTTTTTTCAGTTTCTTGCAGAACCTTTTCAGTTTTGCGCAGGTTTTCCCGGGCGTTGGAAAGGCTTTTTTCCAGGTCCTTGATTTTCAGCGTGTTTTCATCAATTGACCGGTTTAGAGAAGACACCTGGTAGGCGTAATCATTGACAACACCCCTGGCCTGTTCCGTCTGGTTTCTTTTCTGGGTAAGCAACTCCCTGGTTTGCTGCAACTGCACATCCAGTTCGTCAGCAAAGGCCAGCCCCGTTCCCAGCAGAAGGGCCAGAACCACTCCCAGAATAAATGTCCTCTTTTTCAAAAAACAGAAAAACAAAGCGATCCCTCCAGGGTTTTAGTAACCAGTTACTAAGCGTTTAAAAACTTGCGCAAACTTATTAAACTGCCCATAGCCCCAAAGGCCAGCCCCAGGCCCAGGAGGCCCTCCAGCATGGGCACAAGCAAACTGTGGTCGGTTACCAGTTGCATAAAAGGAAGAGAAATCTGGATGTTTCTAACCAAAGATTGATACCCGTAATAAACGGCCCCCACCGCCAGCAAGGCACCGGCCAGTCCCAGGAACATCCCTTCCAGCAGGAAAGGAAAGCGCACGAACCAGTTGGTTGCTCCCAGGAATTTCATGATCCCAATCTCTTTACGCCGGGCAAAAACAGAAAGGCGAATGGTAGTTGCAATCAGGAAAACCGCTGCTATGGCCAACAGCACCATTGTTACCAGCCCGGCGGTACGGACCCAGCGGCTTAAGTCCAGGAGTTTTTCCACCACACCCTGACCGTAACGAACCTGATCAACCTGGGGATAAGCCGCCATCTCCCTGGCCAGGGGCACCACCTGCTCCACCGTTTGGGTTTTTACCCGGAAGGTGTCGGGAAGCGGGTTCTTTTCTTCGAGGCCTGCCAGGACATCCCTTTGCTCCCCGAAGTTATCCTGCATTTCTTTAAGTGCCTCTTGCTTGCTGACGAATTTCAACTCCGCCACTCCGGGTAAAGCCCCGAGAGCAGCCTCCAGTTCCTCAATCTCTTCGGGCCTGGTTTCATCTTTCAAAAAAACACTTATTTCAACGCTGGACTCAAGGTTGTCAGCAATGTTGTTGGCGTTCATGACCAGCAGCAGGGAACTGCCCAGAATCAGCAAGGATACGGCCACAACCCCGATTGACGCCACCGACAGCCAGCTGTTGCGCAGGATGGAATGAAAGGCCTCGCGAAAATAATAAATAAAGGTGTTAAGCCTCATGGCGGTAGACCCCTTTTTCCTCATCCCGCACAATCCTGCCGTCAACCAGTTCAACAACACGCTTTTTCATGTGATTGACAATGTCCCAGGCGTGTGTAGCCATGATAATTGTGGTACCGTGCAGATTAATATCTGCAAGCAGTTTCATCAATTCCCAGGAGGTTTCCGGATCCAGGTTGCCTGTGGGTTCATCCGCAATGATCAGGACGGGGTTATTTACAATGGCTCTGGCCACACTTACCCGCTGCTGCTCTCCACCGGAGAGATGATCCGGAAAAACGTCGGCCTTTTCCGCAAGACCCACCATCGCCAGCACAGCGGGCACAGCCCTTTTAATCTCCCTTTTGGATGCTCCTATAACTTCCAGGGCAAAGGCCACGTTCTCAAATACAGTTTTTTGCGGCAGGAGACGAAAATCTTGAAAAATCATGCCGATGGAACGCCGCAGGTAAGGGATTTCCCGGGGCCGCATCCTCACCAGGCTTTTTCCGCCGAAAATTATTTGGCCCTGGGTAGGAAACTCTTCCCGGTACAAAAGCTTCATCAGTGTTGATTTGCCGGCTCCGCTGGGGCCAACCAGAAAGAGAAACTCCCCTTTCCGGATACGCAGGCTAACATCGTTTAAAGCACGCACACCATTGGGGTATACTTTAGTCACTCTGGATAATTGGATCAACCGCCACACCTCGCATTTCTGTTGGCGCCGGCCCGCAGATCGACGGGATAGCGGGTCCTGCACGTAGTTCGCCGGGTTTTAGATCGGGAGAAGCTGACGCTTTCAAGAGGCGGAAAAAAATCCCTGGAACCTGTGCAATTATCCCTGATTCAAATCAGAAAAGGTTTTGAAATCTATCCTGACAATGCCTTCACGCCGCAATGATATTCGACAACAGCAGCGCCGAATCCTTCTCAAAAAAGGGAGAAAAAGAAAAAACCCGTCGGTTTTAGGAAGTATTTACCAATTATATGGTTATTTTTTGGATAGATAAGCCAAAGGCCACCTGCTCTGTATACAGGTGGCCGGAATTGCCTGGGGCCATTAACAAGACTTTCAGCAAGAACTTGTTCTGAAACAGCCCCAATTTCTGGACTGCCGCCGGTTTCGCAGCAGAAGACAAGCCCGGGTTAAGCGTTACTTCCGGGCAACTGTTTCCTTTACCGCCGTGGCAATCCACTTTGGGGTAAGCCTGAAATACTCGAGGAGCTCCTCCGGCGAGCCGGATTCACCAAACCTGTCAGGAATCCCCAGGCGCTTCATCAAAACAGGATGGTTTTCCACAAGAACCTCCGCCACAGCGCTGCCCAGGCCGCCGATAATGCTGTGCTCCTCGGCGGTAACCAGAGCGCCGGTCTTTTTAGCGGCGGCTACCACAGCCTCCACATCCAGGGGCTTGATGGTATGGATGTCCAGGACATCCACTTCAAGTCCCTCCGCAGCCAGGAGCTCTGCAGCCTCCAGGGCGGCTGAAACCATAATCCCCGTCGCCAGGATGGCCGCGTCCCGGCCTTCCCGGAGCACGACCGCCCGGCCGGGCTCAAACTTGAAACCGGGTTTGTGCAGAACCGGCACAGGGGAGCGGCCCAGGCGAATATAGACAGGGCCTTGCAGTTCCGCCGCAGCCCTGACCGCCCCGGCTGCCTCGACCGCATCGGCGGGTACAAAAACGGTCATATTGGGCAGCGCCCGCATCAGGGCAATATCTTCAATGGCCTGGTGGGAGCCCCCGTCCGCGCCTACGGTAATCCCCGCATGGCTGGCCCCGATTTTAACATTAAGGGCGGAGTAGGCAACGCTGTTGCGCACCTGGTCAAAGGCCCGGCCCGCAGCGAAAACAGCGAAGGTGCTGCAGAAGGGGATCTTGCCGACGGCGGCAAGGCCGGCAGCTGTGCCAATCATATTCTGCTCGGCAATTCCCAGATTAAAAAAACGTTCGGGAAATGTTTTTCCGAAGCCTGCTGTCATGGTGGATTTGGACAGGTCCGCATCGAGAACCACCACGCCGGGGTTCTCCCGGCCCAGCTGGATCAGGGCTTCACCGTAGGCCGCCCTGGTTGCTATTTTTTGACTCACGACAGGCTTCCCTCCTCTCCGGGCACAGGGCCGGGCGTGGTCTCCCCGTCGCCCAGTTCTGCCAGGGCACTGTCTCTCTCAGCGGGTTTGGGCGCCACGCCGTGCCAGTCAGCCTGACCTTCCATAAAGGAAACACCCCGGCCTTTCACGGTTTCAGCCACGATCATGGTGGGACGTCCCCGGACTGTTTTTGCTTCTGCCAGGGCGCTGAGAATTTCACCCGTATTATGCCCGTCAATTTCAATTACGTGCCAGCCAAAGGCGCGCCACTTGGCGGCCACGGGCTCCGGGGACATGACCTCCCGCACCGGGCCGTCAATCTGATAGCCGTTATGATCCAGAAAGGCGGTCAGGTTATCCAGCTTGTAATGGGCGGCGGCCATGGAGGCCTCCCAGATCTGGCCTTCCTGGATTTCCCCGTCCCCCAGGAGAACATAGACCCGGTAGTCCCTGCGGTCCAGCCTGGCTGCCAGGGCCATACCGTTGGCGGCGGACAAACCCTGGCCCAGGGATCCCGTGGATATCTCCACACCGGGGACTTTGCGCATATCCGGGTGACCCTGCAGCCTGCTGCCCAGCTTGCGCAGGTTCAGCAACTCCTCCACCGGGAAAAACCCCCGCTCCGCCAGGGCGGCGTAAAGCACGGGGGCGGCGTGCCCCTTGGAAAGTACAAAGCGGTCCCGGTCAGGCCAGTCCGGCCGGGAGGGGTCCAGCCGCAATTCGTGGAAATACAGCGCCGCCACAATGTCGGCTGCCGAAAGGGAGCCGCCCGGGTGTCCGGAGCCTGCCGCGCAGGTCATTTGAATGATGTGTTTACGCAAAATCCTTGCTTTATTTTCAAGTTCCTTTAGTTTAGCCATCCTCACTCTCCTGTCACTTATACCTTTTAAACCCCTCTCCTAAAACCTCGTGAACATCTGCCAGGATCACAAAGGCGCCGGGGTCCACCTGGTAGACGATTTCTTTCAGGCGGCTCACTTCGGAGCGGTTAACCACCGAGAGGACCACCTCCCTGTCCGTTCCCGTGTACACACCGCGGGCAGACCAGGCCGTGGCGCCCCGGTTTAGCCCCTCTACAATGGCCGCCGCAATATCCGACGGATGCCGGGATATAATGAGAAAAGCCCTGGCGTAGCTTATGCCCTCCTGGACCACGTCAATTAGCCAGGAGACGATAAAAATAGTGAGCAGAGCGTACATAGCCAGCTCGGCGGAATCAAAAGTGGCCCAGGCAGCCAGCACCACCGCTCCGTCCACCAGGAAAAGCAGCCGGCCGATATTAGCCCCGGTATAGGTACGTAAGACGGCCGCGGCCAGGTCCGTGCCGCCGGTGGTGCCCTTATACCGGAAAACCAGCCCCAGGCCCAGGCCAACCAGAACCCCCCCGTATAAACTGGCCAGCAGGACATCCTGGGTGGGTACCGGCAGGACGGGCGCCAGCAGGTCAATAGCCAGGGAAAGGCTGATTGTCCCGTACAGGGAGCGAAACCCGAAAGGCAGCCCCAGCCTTAGGATTCCCAGGATGAATAGCGGCACGTTCAGGACCAGCATGGTTATACCCACCGGCGCGCCAATTAAGTAGTACAGGATGGTGGCAATCCCGCTGACCCCACCAGCGGCAATTTTATTGGGAATAAGAAAGAGATCCAGACCCAGGGCGGTTAGCAAAACACCCAGGCTGACCCCTAAAATCTCGTATAATCCTTTCACCGGCAGACACGTCCCGTACTCGCTTGGATCTGATCCTATCCTGTATAGCATGTGAAATTACTGCAAATTTTAGACGAGCCTGCCCCCGGGCGGGAACTGGAAATGTTTCTCAATTCGACATAAACATATTAATATTCTGTTCCAGGCCGGAAAATCCTGCAGGATTTCTAAATCAGCGGTAAATATGTGATGATCTTTGTCGCTCAGGTTATTTAAAAACGGTAATAACGCCGGGAGGGGAGCCTTTTCCAGGTGAAAAAGCTCCCCTCCCTTATATAGCTTTTTTAAGCGCTTTTTTAAGCTTCCTTGAAATAAATATGAATTGCAAGAGGAAGTCCCCGCCCCGCTGCAGTAGTTTCCGGGGGCGCCCCGCTGGCCGCGCTAACGTCCGGTGCGGGCCTTTTCTCTTAAATAGGCGGCAATGAAGGGATCAATCTCGCCGTCCATAACAGCATTGATGTTTCCTGTTTCCAGCCCGGTGCGGTGGTCTTTAACCAGGCTGTAAGGGTGAAAGACATAGGAGCGGATCTGGCTGCCCCAGGCTATCTCCTGGTGGTCGCTGCGCAGGGCCGCCAGTTCTTCCTCCTTTTTACGGAGCTCCAGGTCCGTCAGCCTGGCCTTGAGCATTTTCATGGCGGCAAGGCGGTTGGACAGCTGGGAGCGTTCGTTCTGGCAGGATACCACGATCCCGGTGGGCAGATGGGTGATGCGTACCGCCGAATCGGTCTTGTTGACGTGCTGCCCCCCTGCCCCTCCGGAGCGGAAAGTGTCTATCTTTAAATCCTCGGGTTTGATCTGGATCTCCAATTCGTCATCCACTTCCGGAAGTACGTCCACCGAGGCAAAGGAAGTATGCCGCCGCCCGGCCGTATCAAATGGTGATATGCGCACCAGCCGGTGCACTCCCTTTTCCGAGCGGAGATAACCGTAAGCGTTCCGGCCGGTAATCTCGATGGTGGCGCTCTTGGTGCCTGCCTCGTCACCGGGGAGCAAATCAAGCAACTCGACCTTGAAGCGGCGCCGCTCCGCCCAGCGCATGTACATCCGCAGCAGCATTTCCACCCAGTCCTGGGCTTCGGTTCCACCCGCCCCGGCATGCAGGGACATGATGGCGTTTCCCCGGTCGTAGGGCCCCCCCAGCAGGACGGCGAGCTCCAGCTCGGATACTCTCCGGGAAATAGAAGCCAGTCCCTCCCTCACCTCGTTGGCCGTATCCTGATCCTGCTCCTCTTCGCCCAGCTCCAGCAAAACCTCCAGGTCCTCATAGTCCCTGGCCAGGTCTTTGAAAACGGTAACTTTTTCCCGCAGGCCCGCCAGCTGCTGGACGATTTTCTGGGCCTGCTCCGGTTCATCCCAGAAGCCTTCGGAAAGCATCTTTTTTTCCAGCGTCTCGATTTCCTCTTCCTTTAGGGCTATGTCAAAGAGAAACCCTCAAATCTTCAATCCGCCTGGCCAGGGGCTCAAGGCTGCGCTTAAGTTCCGAGTACATGGCTCACCTTCCCTGTGTTTATTAAACTGTTAAACTGCAGCCGCCCGGCCGCAGCACTTCTTGTACTTCTTGCCGCTGCCGCAGGGACAGGGGTCGTTGCGTCCAACCTTATTTTCCTTGCGCACCGGTTTCTTCGGCCCTTCCTCCGCGTAGCGGTTTTCCGACACCTGACGCTTCTGCTCCTGCTGGGGCTGGACCACGTTGACACGGAAGATATAGCGTACAACGTCGTCCTGAATGGAATCGATCATATTCTGAAACATTTCGTACCCCTCAAACTTGTATTCAACCAAGGGGTCCTTCTGGCCGTACGCCCGCAGCCCGATGCCCTCCCGGAGCTGGTCCATGGCGTCCAGGTGATCCATCCACTTCTCGTCCACAATGCGCAGCATGACAATCCGCTCAATTTCCCGCATTGTTTCTTGACCGAGTTCCTGTTCCCTGGCGTCGTAGGCTTGCCGGGAACGTTCAGTCAGAAACTCCTGCAGTTCCCTGCGGCCCATGCCCTCCAGATCTGCGGGCGCAAGACCATGCCCGGGCAGGAAATATTGTTCGGCGTAGTCAAGCAGGCCCTGTAAATCCCATTCTTCGGGATATACTCCTTCCGGCGCATAGACATTCACAGCCCGCCCCACGCTGGCCCCGATCATTTCCAGAACAATTTCCTTTAAATTTTCCCCGGTCAGAACCTGCCGCCGCTGCCTGTAAATTAACTCGCGCTGCTGGTTCATCACATCGTCGTACTCGAGCACGTGCTTGCGGATGTCAAAGTTGCGGTTTTCCACCCGTTTCTGGGCCGTCTCGATGGACTTAGTGATCATGGAGTGCTCTATGGGCACATCTTCTTCAAGCCCCAGGCGGCCCATGATCCCCGCTATATTGTCGGAGCCGAACAGGCGCATCAGGTCGTCTTCCAGGGAACTGTAAAACTGGGTGGAGCCGGGGTCGCCCTGGCGGCCGCAGCGGCCCCGCAGCTGGTTATCAATGCGGCGGCTCTCGTGCCGCTCCGTCCCCAGGATGTGCAATCCTCCCAGCTCAACAACCCGGCGGCGCTCCTCTTCCGTCTGCCGCCGGTACTTCTCCAGGAGGGACTGGTAGGCCTGGTCCTCCGGCAGAACAGAAACCCCGCCGGCAGCCAGTTCACCTGATGTTTCAAAATCCTGGCCCTGTTTGCGCAATTCCTGGCGGGCCAGAAATTCGGGGTTACCCCCCAGGACAATATCTGTTCCGCGCCCGGCCATGTTGGTGGCGATGGTAACAGCACCCAGACGCCCGGCCTGGGCGACGATTTCGGCTTCTTTGTCATGATATTTGGCGTTTAGAACCTGGTGCGGGATGCCCTTGCGCTTCAGCATACCGCTCAGGATTTCAGACTTTTCAATGGAGATGGTGCCCACCAGCACCGGTTGCCCCCGGGCGTGTCTTTCGGCAATTTCGTTGACCACGGCCCGGAATTTGGCCTGCTCGGTCTTATAGATGACATCGGGCAGGTCTACCCGGATCATCGGCTTATTGGTGGGTATGACCACAACGTCAAGGTTATAAATTTTTTTAAACTCCTGCTCCTCGGTTACCGCTGTACCGGTCATTCCCGCTAACTTGTTATACATCCTGAAGTAATTCTGGAACGTGATGGTGGCCAGGGTCTGGGACTCCCGCTCAATCTTGACGCCCTCTTTGGCCTCAATGGCCTGGTGCAGGCCGTCGCTGTAACGCCGTCCGAACATCAGGCGGCCGGTGAACTCGTCAACAATAATGACCTGCCCGTCCTTGACCACATAGTCCTTGTCCCTCTTCATCAATCCGTGGGCCTTCAAGGCCTGGTTGAGCTGGTGGGTGAGCTCAATATTCCTGTCGTCGTAAAGGTTTTCCACACCCAGCATTTTTTCCACCTTGGCCACGCCGGATTCGGTAATGGTAGCGGTATGGGACTTCTCGTCCACATTGTAATCCACTTCCCGGATCAGTTTCGGCACAATCCGGGCAAAGGTATAATAAAGCTCGGTGGATTTTTCAGCCTGGCCGGAAATAATCAGGGGTGTCCGGGCTTCGTCCACCAGGATACTGTCCACCTCGTCCACGATGGCGTAATTCAGTTCCCGCTGGACCAACTGGTCAGGTCGGTGGGCCATGTTGTCCCGCAGGTAGTCGAAGCCGAACTCATTGTTGGTACCGTAGGTAATATCCGCGGAGTAGGCCCGCCGGCGCTCCGCCCAATCCAGGCCGTGCACCACCAGGCCGACGCTCAGCCCCAGGTAGGTATAAATCTGTCCCATCCACTCGCTGTCCCGCCGGGCCAGGTAGTCGTTGACCGTTACCACATGAACACCCCTGCCTGTAAGGGCGTTCAGGTATACCGGCAGCGTGGCCACCAGGGTTTTTCCTTCACCGGTCCTCATCTCGGCAATCCGGCCCTGGTGGAGTACAATTCCTCCCATCAGCTGGACATCAAAATGCCTCATCCCGAGGACCCTGCGGGAGACCTCCCGCACAACGGCAAAGGCTTCCGGAAGAATGTCGTCCAGGGTCTGCCCGCGGTCCAGCCGCTCCCGGAAAACCGCAGTCTTACCTCTCAGCTCAGCCTCCTGCAGAGCGGACATTTCCCGCTCCAGCCTGTTGATTTCATCCACAGTGCGTTGCAGCTTCTTTATCTCACGGGCGTTGTCATCAAGCCAGTTCTTGATAAACCCCAGCATTTCATCACCTCTTAAACCTTAATCTGCCAATTAAGGTTCTTTAATTTTTACATCCCTTAAACTCGTTCTTTGTCCAACAGCGAAAGCCCGGTTGCCTGGAACAAGCAGAAGGGGCGGCATCATCATAATATTATACTTTATTTATAATAAAGCCGTCAATTATTGCAACTATTTCCATAAAATCAATAAAATGCCTGAAACAAAAATTATAGCAGATTTGTTATCTAACAAAAATCCAATTTTTATTCTTTTATGAGCCGGCGAATAAAACAGGCGCACCATGAAAAGTGCGCCCGGGACCAGCTATTGTCCAGCTATTGTTTAGATTTTAATACTCCGGCTCAATCAAACCGTAATTCCCGTCTTTTCGTTTATAAACAACATTGACCTGCTCTGTTTCCGCATTGGAGAAGACAAAAAAGCTGTGGCCCAGCAGGTTCATCTGCAGGATGGCCTCATCCACCGGCATGGGCTTGATGTTGAAGCGCTTGGTCCGGACTACCTGCGGGGTTTCTTCGTCGAAGGCCACAGGAACGGCGATCTTTTGACCGTTGATAAACCTGGCGCCCCTCTTCTGCAATTTCCCTTTGTACTTGGCGATTTGTTTCTCCAGCTTATCCACTACCAGGTCTATGGATGTATACATATCTCCGGTGCTTTCTTCCCCTCTGAGGATCATTCCGTTAATCGGAATGGTTACCTCAATGCGATGGGAATCCTTCTCCACCTTCATTGTGACCTGAGCGTCACCAAAGTTGTCAATATATTTATCCAATTTGCTGACGCGCTTCACGACATAGTCCTTCAGGGCGTTTGTTACATCAATGTTTCTGCCGCGTACTAGTACTTTCATGTACATGACCCCCTTTAGCTCTCTTCCTGTTCTAGTATTCCCCAAAAAAGCAAGAAATCCTGCCTTTCCTAACCAAGTCAACAGTATTGGCCTAAAAGCAGAATCTGTCAGACCTTTTTCAAGCGCCCGCCAAACAAGAAAAACCCCAGGCCAGCTGGGGTAAATCTAGCTGTTCTATAGTTTAGTCACGTTGGCCGCCTGGGGCCCACGGGCGCCTTCGACGATATCGAATTCAACCTTTTGACCTTCGTTCAAGGTCTTAAAGCCTTCTTCCTGAATCGCCGAGAAGTGGACAAAGACGTCTCCACCATCCTCCCTCTCGATGAAACCGTATCCTTTTTCCTGGTTAAACCACTTAACCCTCCCTAACACATACATACCTCCTAGATCATGATGCCGTGGCACAAACTCACGTAATGACATATTAACATATGGATTTTGCCACTGTCAAGCTCTGGCTATAATGATTGAATTCTCCAGGTAAAAAATAAAATAGTAACTGCTTAAAAACTCGCCGGGTTTAAATGTCGAAAATTTTCTTGACAATTGCTGTTTGTGCAGAAGATCCTGTGGATAATGTTGATAATATTGTTTATAACTTATAAAACAGGCCTCTTTTATGTGGGTAAATCATTTCTGCGTAAAAAATAATGTAATTTTATGTAATCAGCTGGCACGTTTTTTGTTGAAAATTATAAGTTCCTGATTTGCTGCTAATTCATCCCGTCCATGTAACGCATCTGGCCCGTCTTATTCTGTCGCCGGGAGACCCAAGGTCCAGGACCTGGCGGCGGATTTTTCTTTTTTAGAGAGCAAAAGCCGCCAGAGGGGGCTTTGGGGAAGATTGCTGTCGTTATTTAAAAAACCGGACGGAAGCAACTGAAAGTCCGAAAACCCGGTCTGCCCCGCCCTGACGGATAGCTGCAGCAACTGCCGCAAGAGTGCTGCCGGTGGTGAAAACATCATCAATAATTAAGACATTTCTGCCGTAAAGCCGTTCCGGATACCTCACGCTAAAGGCGCCCGCGAGATTGGCTTCCCGGGCGGAACGGTTCAAACCCGCCTGGGAGGGGGTTTCAAAATCCTTGGACAAGATCCCCCTGTCCACCGCTACCTGCAACAGGTTTCCCACTTCCCCGGCCAGCAGGGCAGCCTGGTTAAAACCTCTCTGGCGCAGTTTTTCACCAGATAGGGGCACCGGTAGAATCAGGTCAACCCTAACCCCGGAAAAATACGGCTCAGAGCGAAAGGCCTCCACCATCAGGGAAGCCAGATGCGGGGCAAGGCCGCGCTGCCCGGCATATTTAAAGCGGTGCAGCACTTCTCTTAAAAAACCTTCGTAAGGCCCGCCTGACCTGGCCAGAACAAAGGGCCAGTCCCGCTTCCGGCAGTCTCCGCAAAGCAGCGTGCCTGGGCCGTCCGGTTCCACCCTGCCGGCCGGCAGCCGGCCGCAGCATTGACAACAGGTTTCCCTGCGGTAGCCCCGGAGGACGTCCCGGCAAGGCCCGCAGACATCTCCCCGGGACGACATCCGGCCGCAGAAGGGGCATTCCGGCCTGGGCGGAAAAATCAGGTTGAGAAAGTCGTTCCAGATTGAAGACAAGAACAGCCCCTCCATCATTTCTGGTAATGCCGAAAGAGATAATCTGTCCATAGTTATTTAACTATACTCTGAAAAATGCTCTTAAAGTTTTCCATCCTTTACGCTGGTAACAGCGTCAGCAACATGGATGTTTAGCTGGAAGGGGATAATTCAAGAGATACGGCTGCCGCCTCAACCCTGTCCCCTCCCTGCTCCTGGGCTTTTTCCAGGGCCCGCTGGGCGGCCTTGAACAGGCCTTCGGCATCACCGGCGTCCTGTGGAAATTCGGCGGTTCCGATACTGACGGTAATCCGGGCTGAACGGCCGTCCTGCTTCAGGAAGGCATGGTCGCGCACCGCATACCGGATGTCCTGAGCCAGCTCGTGCAACCGCTTGCCCCGGGCGCCGGGCAAAAGAAGGACAAATTCGTCCCCCCCGTAGCGCGCCACCAGGTCATCTCTACGGGTTTCCCCTTCAATCAAGGAGCCCAGCTCAGCCAGCAGCCGCTCCCCGGACTTTCGCCCGTAGCGTTTATTGAAGCTCTTAAAATTATCGATGTCAACCAGGACCAGACCCGACGGATACCCTTCTTCCCTTGAGCCGGCCAGGGCCTTTTCCATCAATTCGTTAAAACGGTCGAAGCGGAGCAGTCCTGTCAGGGGGTCCTGGGCCAGGACCCGGGTCATCCTTTCTTTGATTATGGTGTTTTCTACGGCAATGGCCGCCTGTCCGCACAGGATGGCTATAATATGCAGGTGTTTCTCATCAAAGGCATAGGGACGCTTGTCCCCAAGAACAATAACCCCCAGCGCCTCCTGTCCCGCATACAGGGGGATAACCAGGAGCGAGCGCATGACCCGGGTGAAGCCCGTGTCAGCTTTGACCCGGGGATCGGTCCTGGAATCGTAAATAAGCTCCGGTTGGCCGCTCTCCAAAACCATGCCTGTAAGCCCTTCCCCAAGATAAACCGCTGTGGAGCGAATCTGGTTTGAGTAAGGACCGGCCGCCGCCACAGGGTAATAAGCCCCTTTTTCCCCGGACTGCAGGTAACCCGCCGCGCTGTGGAAGGGTATGGCTTTTCTGGCGCTTATCAAGACCTGTTCCAGAACCTGGCCGGGTCCCGGGTTGCCTTCCAAAAAACGGGCCGCCTCATAGAAAGAAGTTAACTCTTGATTGGCTACTTGTAGCTGGACGTAATAACGGAGAATAACCTGAAGCCCCAGGACGGAGACAAAAAGCAGCAGGAGGCCGGTCAATCCGGTAAACTGGTAGACCATGGCAATCAACAGGCCCAGGGGAACAGTATAAAGGTAGGTCAGCCCGTCCCACTTGAGGGTATCCAGCCAGGTCAGCCGGGGCAGATGGCGCCTTTTGGGGAGCAGGTAAAGATAAACCAGCAAATGATTGACAATTATATAGGTAATGGTAAAGGCAGCCAGGGGAAGCGCATTGCCGGCATTGACCAGCCCCGGCTCCCCTCCGCTGGCCGAAAAGGCATGGGACGCCGCCAGTACTGCCAGAACATACTGGGAAGAGTTAAAAAGAGTTGTACGCAGGGGATTACCTCTGTTGACTATGCCCTGCCCCAATAGGGTAGCAAGCCCGCCAACCCAGGCTACCGCTGCCGGACCGTGAATTAAAAAGACAGATAAGACCAGGATATAGCTGCCTGATAGCTGTCCATGGGGAAAAGGCACCGCCAGCCACTCGGCCAGCACCCCGAGGAGGACAATCAGCAGCAGTTCCCGGGCCCTGTCCAGCTCCAGCTCAGGAAACAGAAGGCTCAACTGCCAGACCGCCAGGCCCAGCACAAGCCAGAGATAGAGGATATGGGCGGTTCCCTGTTTTTCCCGCAAAGCATCCCACCTCAAATGGTTATTTCGACAAACCTTGGGATTTACCTGCGCTAAATTGAATCAGAGGGTAAAAGAAGCCGGCATTGTAAAGAGCCTTTCCCTCCAGTTTCCGCAAGTCTATATACAGGTACCCCGTTTCCTCTTTGGCCGTACCAGTCTCCACAGCTGCATAACCGTTCCCTTCGCCGTTGGACTGGACCTCCAGGGGATAGTGCCTGCTCAGCAGTTCCAGCACCGCCGCCGTACCGTCCCTGGAACCGCTGTCCCTTACCTGTACTTCCAGCAGCGGTATGTTTTGCAGCTTACGGAAAAGTTTTCTGAAAAAACCTTCCAGCCAGGGCTCCTGGTCCTGAACAAGGAAAACCAGCCGGGTCCGGCCGGTAGCGGAACCGGAAGCGTGCCCGGTTTGGACCAGTTTCCACAGGTAATAAAGCCCTGCAACCAGCACCAGGATTAATGAGGAAAGAAGGAGATGCATGGGAGACCATTCCCCTCCGGCAGAAGATACTGATACTGTACCTTATGCCGGGTCTGCCCGGGGGGTGCTCAAGGACCCCTTTGGCAAACTTTAAAAGATTGAATTACCCTGTAAAAACTTTTGCCCAAATAAGGGCCAGGAAAATAGAATGTCTCCTTACAAAAAAGAGCCAGGAGAATAAAAGGTCTCCTGAACAACTTAAGAAAGGTTTGTTGAAATTGCCTCCAGCGATTTTTCCGGATTCATCAGAAAACCATCCCCTGGAGCACCAAAGCTCTCAAGGGGAGCTTCCCCTGGCGGCCTTTATTTAATAGAAAAACTGATAGAAAAACCGGGAGAGCTTCCCGGCTATTAACATAAGCTTGTTATCCTTTAAATCCCGGCGTCGCGCCTCAGGGCCTCCGCCTTGTCCGTGCGCTCCCAGGGCAGGTCCAGGTCGCTCCTGCCGAAGTGGCCGTATTTAGCCACCTGTTTGTAGATTGGGCGCCGTAAATCCAGGTCTCTGATGATAGCTGCCGGTCGCAGGTCGAAATGCTTGCGCACCAGTTCCACCAGGAAGCCGTTGTCCACTTTACCGGTACCGAAGGTCTCAACCCTGAGCGATACCGGACGGGCCACCCCGATGGCGTAGGCCACCTGAAATTCGCACTTGTCAGCCAGTCCGGAGGCCACGATGTTCTTGGCCACATAACGGGCGGCATAACTGGCGGAGCGGTCCACCTTGGTGGGATCCTTTCCGGAAAAAGCCCCTCCTCCGTGACGGGCCATCCCGCCGTAGGTATCAACAATGATTTTGCGGCCGGTCAGGCCTGTGTCTCCCTGGGGACCGCCAATTACAAAACGGCCGGTGGGATTTACAAAGATCCGCGTGGCTTTGTCCAGTAATTCAGGCGGGACCACCGGCCTGATTACCTCATTGATAACATCCCTGCTAATATTTTCCAGAGTTATTTTGGGGTGATGCTGGGTCGAAACGACTATAGTGTCTATCCGGACCGGCCGGTCTCCTTCGTATTCCACCGTAACTTGAGTTTTTCCATCCGGCCGGAGGTAGGGGAGCACCCTGTTCTTACGGACTTCCGCCAGGCGCCTGGCCAGACGGTGGGCCAGGGAAATGGGCAGGGGCATTAACTCCGCTGTTTCGTTGCTGGCGTAGCCGAACATCATCCCCTGATCGCCGGCGCCCGTCGTTTCAAGCTCATCCTCGATCTCCTGCAGATCACGGACCTCAATAGCCCGGTCCACACCCATGGCAATATCGCTGGACTGCTCGTCAATAGCGGTAAGCACAGCGCATGTATCACCGTCAAAGCCGTACTTGGCCCGGGTGTAGCCGATATCACGAACCGTTTCCCGGACTACTCTGGGAATATCCACATAACAGTTGCAGGTTATTTCACCGCTCACCAGGACCAGGCCAGTGGTAACCATGGTTTCACAGGCCACACGGGCTAACGGGTCCTTTTCAAGTATGGAATCCAGTACCGCGTCGGAGATCTGGTCGGCAACCTTGTCGGGGTGACCTTCGGTTACGGATTCAGATGTAAAGAGCCGCCTGGTCATTAATCTTAACCTCCTTGCTGAAAGTACAAGCCAGGATCATAAAGGAAACCTCTGAACAGAGGTTTTTCAAGGGATCTGAGGCTCCTCTCGCCTGATTCATCAGGAATCCAGTTTATTCTAACAAAAGTGTGCGATAATTGTCAATGTAAGCCGGCAAGACGCAGGCCTGGAAGGTTACCCCCTCGTCCAGTTTATCCTCGATCAAAAAAGTAATGCACGGACAACCCGCAATCCGGGGTCCGGCGCCTGTTTGTCTAACCCACTTCGACCAGGACGGTATGCACTCCAACTTTCCTGACCTTTTCCCAGGGAACAATTAGATCACTGCCGGCGTTCAAAAGTTTGAAATACTTCCGTTCCCCGGTCAGCACCAAGGAAAGCACCTGCCCGCTTTCCGGATCAATATAGACATCCCTTACGGGCCCCAGTTTGGACCCGTCAACGAGATTGATGATATCCCGCTGCCCCAGCTCGGAAATCCTAAATTGCAAGACGGCCACCTCCTTTTCACCAGATTATGTGCACTCCGGGAAAATGGTGACGGCTTTCTTCGATCCTTTAACCGGGGCAGTTTTCAATTATTTCAAGTATTTCAAGATTTCCTCCGTCCCTTGGCCGCCTCCCTGGCAGTTCTGAAAATACGCCGGGCATCCTCTCTGCACAGGGCCAGGAGAGCACCGGCATAAACAAGAATCCCCGCTGTTATGGCCAGGCCCACCTGGAGCAGCAGGCCGGCGAAGCCCTGGAGCCGCCCGGCCAGCGCCCCGTTTACCATATAGCTGGCGACGGCCATGGTCCCGGCGGAAATCAGGATGATCAGGGTAAATTTGAAAAGCCCGCCCTCCCGCAGGCCGGGTATTTTCCTTTTTAGAAACTCCAGGAGCAGGACCAGGTAGGTCAGGTTGGCCAGGGAATTAGCCAGGGCCAGGCCGGCGTGCTGGAGATAGCGGATGAAAAACAGGCTCAGGATCAGGTTGACGGCTACGATGACCAGGCCCAGCTTGACCGGCGTACGGGTGTCCTGCAAAGCGTAAAAACCCCGGGTTAAAAGGATGGCCGAAGCCTGTCCCACCAGGCCCACGGCATAAAAGAAAAGGGCTGCCGCGGTCATGGCCGAGGCCGCTTGATCAAAGGCCCCGCGCTCAAAAACGAGCCTCACAATGGGCTGGCTTAAAACCATCAGACCCACACTGGCCGGAATGATCCCGGCCATGACGACCTTCATGGAGGTGAGTAAAATTTTAGCCAGGTCTTCCCCATCACCCCGGGCCGCCCACCCGGAAAGGGTGGGAAAAACCGCCGTGCCCAGGGCCAGAACGAACAGGCTCACAGGAAACTGGATCAGCCGGTCGGCATAACTCAGGGCGGAAATGCTGCCCTCCGGCAGCCAGGAAGCCAGCACCCCGTTGATGTAGACGTTGGCCTGGTTAACAGCGACGCCGACGGCTGCAGGCAGGGCCAGGATGTAGACTTTCTTTACGCCCGGATGACGGAGGTCAAGGGCCAGGCGGAACCGGAAACCGCTCTTAAGCAGGGTAGGCAACTGCACCAGGGCCATGGCTGCCATAGCCAGGACGGTACCCAGGGCCAGCCCCTGAATGCCGTAGCGGCTCCCGAGGGTTAAGGCAGAAATAATGATGAAGATGTTGTTTACCGAAGTGCTGAAGGCAGGCAGGCCAAAAATATTATTGGCGTTTAAAAGGTTGGTAAAAAGTGAAGCAAGCCCTGCAAAAATCATCAGAGGCAGCACAATCCGGACCATCTCCACCGTCATGGTCTGGACCGCCCCCTGAAAACCGGGGGCCACCAGCTTGATCAGGAGGGGGGCGCCGGCTATACCCAGGATTGACGCCGCCAGAAAAAACAGGGTGACCAGGATCAAGACCGTGTTGAATATTTTCCAGGCTTCTTTCTTTTCCCCCCTGGCGGCATACTCGGTATACACCGGAACAACCACCGTTACCAGGGCCCCGCAGACGATGGCAAAAAGCATATTGGGCGTTTTTAAAGCCATCTGATAGGCGTCAATGAAGTCACCGGCACCGAATTGACGGGCAATCACAACGTCCCGGAGCAGACCCAGAAGCCTGGACATCAAGTTAAAAAAGGCGATCAGAAGCGTCGCCTTGAAAATAAATTTGCCGGTTGTCATGAATAATTATCAACACCGCTAAAAAAATTTACTTAAGTCTTGGTATTTCTACAGAACAACCGCAATTCCTTTTTTTTAGATCAGCTGATCCCGCTTTCCCTCAAGTTTTGACGGCACCGGGCTAAAGCCCCAGGGCCATAGCGGCTTCTTTCTGAATTCTTTGGACATCCTCCAGGGTGGCTGCTTCCACGTAAATTCTAAACAGGGGCTCGGTACCCGAAGGCCGGATCAGCACCCAGGCGCCGCCTTCCAGCAACAACTTGATGCCGTCCAGGGTGTTCCTGCCGGTTACCTTGCGCCCGGCCAGGGTTCCGGGGTCAAAACCCTTCAACAGGCCCAGGACCCGTTCTTTTTCAGCATAGGAGGTGCGCACGTCCAGGCGCCGGCTGTAAACCCGCCCGAATTCCCCGGCTACATGGTTCAGCAGTTCGGTCAGGCCCGCGCCGTAGACGGCCACCAGTTCCGCCGCCAGGAGGCCTGCCAGGAGCCCGTCCTTCTCCGGCACATGGCCCTTGACGGACAGCCCGCCGCTCTCCTCCCCACCCAGCACTGCCCCTTTTTCCGCCAGGCACTGGCCGATATATTTAAACCCCACCGAAGTTTCATTTACTTCCAGTCCGTAGCGCTCCGCAATCATGTCCAGCTGGTGGGTGGTGGCTACGGTGCGGGCCACAGGGCCGCGCATTCCCCTTGCGTTCAGCAGGTGGTAGAACAAGACGGGCAGGTACTGGTTGGGGGTGATGAATTCACCATTGGAATCAACGATGCCGAAGCGGTCGGCGTCCCCGTCCAGGGCCAGCCCCAGATCCAATCCGCCCTTTACCACCATTTCCCGCAATTTCCCCAGGGACTCTGCCGTTGGTTCGGGTAGGCTGCCGCCAAAAAGAGGGTCCCTGTGGTTGTGGATGGCCTCCACCGAAGCCCCGGCCTGTTCCAACAAATTCTCCAGGTATCCGCTTCCGGCTCCAAACATGGGGTCCACCGCCACTTTCAAGCCGGCTTTGCCAATGGCCTCCAGGTCTACCAGGGTTGCCAGGTGGCGGGCGTATTCCGGGAAGGGATCGATGGTGGTAACGAGACTTTCCACGGGGGCATCCGCTGCAGGCTCCCGGGCGCCCGGCTCCTCCTGGAGCCTTTTTATTGTGTTTTCGATTTCTTCAGTGATGTGCGGCAGGGCCGGACCGGCATACTCGGGGATGAATTTAAAGCCGTTGTATTCCGGGGGATTGTGGCTGGCCGTCAGCATTACCGCCCCCCCGGCCTTGTGGAGCCTGACCGCAAAAGCCACCAGGGGTGTGGGGGTGGGTCGTCCGGTCAAAAATACGGGGATCCCTTGTCCTGTCAGTACCCCGGTTATCACCGAAGCAAAGCGCTCTGAAAGAAAGCGGTTGTCATAGCCTACCACCACTCCCCTTTCCGCCAGACCGTGGCTGTGTAAATATCCGGACAGGGCCCGGGTCACCAGCCTGACGTTGTCAAAGGTAAAGTCTTCGGCGAGAATCCCCCGCCAGCCGTCAGTGCCAAAGGATATCTTTTTTTTCATTGTAAACCTCCCGGTAACTGGTAATGAAATTCTATTTCATCATTCCCCGGTCTTTTCCTTTTTTATGTAGTAAAAACGTCCCTGCTGAAAAAGGAGCCGCCAGCCCGCAGCGACCCCCGGGCCGGCGCTAAAAATTTACAGAATCTTGAACCCGGGCAGCTTCACCTTTACCTATGTTAAACCGCCGGGGTTCCCGGCAGCACCAGGGCAGGCAGAAGGTTCAAGGAACAGGCCGGCCCCCGCAGGGTTTATTCCGGAGCTTCATGGGTTCAGCCCTTAGTTTGCCTGCACCTGCGCTAATTATACAAATGGCGTTTAGCCCCTGCCTTGAATGGTAAAAATAGGTATATGGTGAAAAGGAGGAGACTTGATGGATAAAGCAGGTATTTTGAAAAAACTGGATCAACGAAAAAAGATGTTTGAGGATTATTTAAAAAAGAATAAAGAACCCGCCCGCTCCCCCGGAGGCCACGGGCCTCTGGCGGCCGGTCCCAAAAAACAGGGAGAGCGGGACAGTTTATAAAAGGCGGGGATAGGGATTACCGGGTGGAACCACCCGGTAATCATTTTTATTCCCGGTAATCATTTTTTATGATAGATACGGACTGGCCCTGGCCCGGGAACCCGTCCCCCTGCTCCACCCGGGCAACGGCAGAACAAATAATTCAATGGGCGCCCCCGGGAACTCCGGTCTTCAAAGCCGGGCCATGGTTGTAATAATAATCCAGGGTTTGCCGCAACCCTTCCTCTACAGCGCAGCGGGGACTCCAGCCCAGCACCTCCCGGGCCCTGTGGTTAGCCAGGCAGCTGTGCAGGATGTCCCCCGGTCTGGGCGGGCAGTACTCCGGTTCCATGGAACTGCCGGTCAGCCCCTTCAGAAGCTGAAACAGGTCTTTTACCGAAAGGCTGATCCCCGTACTCACGTTGAGGATTTTGCCGTCACCCCGCTTCAGCGCAGCAAGGTTGGCGCAGGCCACGTCCCCGGCGTAGATGAAGTCCCTGGTCTGCCGGCCGTCGCCAAAGATCCTTACCCGCTTGCCTTTCAGCAGGCGATCGATAAAAATGGCCACCACCCCGCCCTCACCGGCGGCGTCCTGGCGGGGACCGAAAACATTAGAATAGCGTAAGACTGTATAGCGGAGTCCATAAATCTCTTGATAAATCCGCAGGTAATGCTCCACTGTATGCTTGGAAACGCCGTAGTGGGACTGGGGCGCCACAGGGTGGGCCTCGTCCACGGGCAGGTAAGCCGGGCTTCCGTATACCGCCGCCGATGAAGCATAGATAACTTTGCCCACCCGGTAACGCCGGCAGTTCTCCAGGAGGTTGAGGGTGCCAAGGATGTTTATCCCGGCATCCTTGAGGGGTTCCTGCAGGGAGCACGTAACATCCACCTGGGCGGCGTGATGAATCACTGCATCCGGCCGCTCCCGCTCAACAACCCGGCCGAAATCATCGCCTTCAATTTTTACCCGGTAAAAGTTAACTCTTGGGTTGATATTCTCAAAACGGCCCGTAGAGAGATCGTCCACCACCGAAACGCGATAGCCTGCGGAAACAAGCATGTCTACAACATGGGAACCGATAAACCCGCCTCCCCCTGTGACCATAACCTTCAATGGGATGCCCCCTCAAGAAAAACACTTGTTTAATTCAGGCAAAGCTACTTGTAAATTTAACCCTGGAAAAGTTCCTGACAAACAGAGCGCAGGTACTCCCGAAATCCTTCAGCAAGGTCCGGCCGGGCCAGGGCAAATTCCACCGTGGCCTGAAGGTAGCCCAATTTGTCCCCCACATCGTAGCGCTTCCCCTGGAAAGCCAGGCCGTATACGGCCTGCTCCCGGCACAATTGCCGCAGGGCGTCTGTAAGCTGAATTTCCCCGCCGGCGCCGGGTCCGGTTTCAGCCAGGATGGAAAAGATGCGTGGTTCTATGATGTAACGGCCCATGATCGCCAGACGGGAGGGCGCACTTTCTACCGGGGGTTTTTCCACCAGGTCCTTAACCCTGTATACGCCCGGGCTTTCTTCCACCGCATCCAGGATTCCGTACTTGTTGACATGCTCCCGGGGCACTTCCATCACGGCGATTACCGAAGACTGAACTTTTTCGTACAAATCCAGCAGTTGTTTTAAACAGGGCGTTGTACCCCGCACAAGATCATCTCCCAGGAGCACCGCAAAGGGCTCGTTTCCGATGAACTGTCTGGCGCAGTAGACGGCGTGCCCGAGGCCGAGGGGTTCTTTTTGACGGACATAATACAGATCCGCCAGCCGGCCGGTTTTCTGCACCTCCGCCAGCAGGTTTAGCTTACCCTGTTCTTTTAATATTTTTTCCAGTTCCACGGATTTGTCAAAATGATCTTCAATGGACCGCTTGTTCTGCCCCGTTATAATCAGAATATCCTCAATCCCCGAGTCAAGGGTCTCTTCGATTATGTATTGAATAGCCGGCTTATCTACAATGGGAAGCATCTCCTTGGGCTGGGCCTTGGTGGCCGGTAAAAAGCGCAGTCCCCGCCCCGCTGCCGGAATTACCGCCTTTCTGATTTTTTTCATCAAAAAACCTCCAATTACTATATTTCTCCTCATTTCTTTCTCCGGGATTACGACAAAATGCCCCAACATGTTAACAGCGGTCCTACATGCGTGAGGACCGCTGCTGTTTATTCGGGTGTGTTAAATACGGAGCCCGGCTGCCGGCCCGGGTAACCCCGATCTTGTTTGCGGCCACCAGGACAATTGTGGATAAAACCACCAGGAAAATGGCGGCCTGTTTGGTTGTCATCAGGGTCAAAACAATGGCGCTCAAGCCAAGAACAAGGCTGACTCCGTAAATACTCAAAACAGCCTGGCGGTGGCTCATTCCCATCTGGATCAGCCGGTGATGGAGGTGCTCCCGGTCCGGCTGGAAGATGGGCTTTTGCCCCAGGTAGCGCCTTAAAATGGCAAAGACCGTGTCCAGCAAGGGGATACCCAGAATAACAATGGGTATAATCACAGAAATAAAGGTGGCGCTTTTGGCCAGCCCCATAATAGACAGGACGGCAACACTGAAACCGAGAAACATTGAGCCGGTGTCCCCCAAAAAAATCTTGGCGGGATAAAAATTGTAACGCAAAAAGCCCAGAACTGCGGCCGCCAGAATCAGGGCCAGAACAACAGCCTCCCACTGGGCTGGCGAACTAACTGACTGATACATCTCAATGCAGACCACGGCGGCCAGAGTCAAAGAGGCGATGCAGGTAATTCCGCTGGCCAGCCCGTCCAAACCGTCAATAAGGTTCACCGCATTGGTGACGGATACAATCCAAAGAACAGTTACAGGAATACTTAAAAACCCCAGCAAGAGAGGTTCACCCGATAAGGGGTTCGTTAAGAAGTTCACTTCCAAGCCAAATGGTATTACAGCACAGGCGGCAACCACCTGGCCGGCCAGCTTGACCCTGGGAGAAACCCCCCGGGTGTCGTCCAGAAAACCCAGCAGAACGATTAAAAAGCCACCTGTGAGGAGGCCTGCTACCTGTAAGGTAATTTCCCGGGTAATCAGGACAGCTGTTAGAAAACTGATAAAAATAGCTAAGCCGCCCAGCCTGGGCATTACCTTATGATGTAGTTTTCTCTGGTTGGGCCGGTCCAGGGCGCCGCACTTGAAAGCCCATTTTCTGACCAGCGGGGTTATTAGCAGGGCTAACCCGAAGGCCAGCAGTACAGCTATTATCGGCATCTCCACACACAACCCTCCAGAAAAGCAAATACAAACAAAGATACTATAGCTTATTGTATCGCAGTCCGGTCAAAGGTTACAATAAGCAAAAGGAGCTTGTTTCAGGCTAAATCGTTAATTAAGTAGCAATTAAAACAAAATAACGCCATATTACTCTTTGTAAGTCGTAATTTCGTCAAATTAATTTAGATTATTCTTGAATCGCAAACATCAACTGGGCCTCGGCAGCAACCTCCTCACCCACATAAGCAGTACAGGAACTCTTTCCGACGCGGCCGCGCAACTTCATAAGCTCGACTTCAATCCGGAGTTGATCACCGGGAAACACCTGCCTCCGGAAACGGGCCTTGTCGATCCCGGCAAAAAGGGCAATCTTCCCTGCAAACTCCGGCATCTTTAAAATCGCCACTGCTCCTACCTGGGCCATGGCTTCAATGATCAATACCCCGGGCATAACCGGGTAGTCTGGAAAATGCCCCTGAAAAAATGGCTCATTGGCGCTGACATTTTTAAGCCCCACAGCTTTGCGCCCGTCCTCCACGGAGATGATCCGGTCCACCAGTAAAAAAGGGTAGCGGTGGGGTATTATTTCCCGGATCTGATTGTTATCCAGTACCATAGTTCCTCCTTAAACTCTAAATCATTTTATAAACAGGATCCGCTTCTATCTGAATCTTATTATAGACTTAAATTCATAGAAGAAGAAGTCATTTCCAGGCCCAGAAAAAAATATCTGACTCCAGGCAGGGATTTAAACCAGTTCCCCTGGCCACAGCAACTTCAAGTTGAAATATAGGGTAAATTGATTTATATTGTTATAAGGATGTTTAAAGGGGGACGGGCATGAGAGTAATTGACGAAAAAGGAAAGCTTTTTGGGCTGATCAATATCGTAGATCTCCTGGTGCTTCTGGCAATACTTCTGGTAATCGGGGGCGCTGCCTATAAAATAAAAGGGCAGAAGGGCAGCGATACTGCCAGGACAGTCCGGGCAACAGTGCTGGCCCCCGCGCTCCGGCCGGAGATGCTTACAGGCATCAAGGTGGGTGACAGAATGGTTTCCGGTTCCAGTTTTACCGACGTGGTCATCAAAGAGATCGAAATCAGGCCGGCTTTCATGATTACCACAGACAGCCAGGGCCAGCGGGTGGAGGCTTATGACCCCTATCTAAAAGATTTAATTGTTGTGGTGGAGGGGAAAACAGTTATCTCCGGAGGCGTGATCAACCTTGGCGGCCAGGAAATCAGGAGCAGCAAGGATTACTATATTAAATCCCTGACTTACGACTTCAAGGGCATGATCCTGGACGTGGTCGTTGAGTAAGAGTTAAGAGATAGCCCTGACTGATTTTAGCCAGGCATAAACCACATCACAAACCACCAGGCATGGTGCAGGAACAATCAGAAAAGGCGGGCCCAGGGGCCTGCTTTTTTATTGGCGCCGCTAGCCGGGCACCTGGCGAACTTCTTTCCTAGCTATCCTTCCGGCCTGCCCGGCCCCGGCGGCCCTTGATTAATTCCTCCACGGCGCCGGCCCTGGCCTCCCAAGAGTGCCGCCCGGCCATTTCCAGGCGCGCCGCAGCTTTTTCCGGCGAGTCTCCCCTTAGTTCCTCTTCCAGCCTTTGCACAAATTCAACCGGAGTGCCGGCCAGGGCTACCATCTCCCCGAAGGCCCGCACCTCGGGAAGATCGGAGGAAACCACCGGCTTGCCGGCAGCAAGATATTCGTAAAGCTTAACGGGGTTGACGCCCCGGGTGAGTTCGTTGACCCGGAAGGGAATCACGGTGGCGTCGAACCCTTTCAGGTAAGACGGCAGCAGGTGGTAATCCCTGTGTCCCAGCAGGTGGATGTTGGGAAATCCCGCCAGGGTGCTGGTGTCCGTATCAACCGGCCCGATTAAAACCAGCGTCCAGTCCGGGTGGGCACGGGCTGCGGCAGCCAGTAAATCCTGATCCAGCCAGGGGCTCACCGCCCCGATGTAGCCGATCACCGGCCGGGGCAAAGGGGCCAGCTCAGGAGCTACAGCCAGTCCGGGGTCCAGAGCCCTGCGAAAGTGCTCCACATCGGCCCCGTTGAGCACCACCTGGAGATCCGGGGCCAGATCCTTTTTCCGCAGGAAAAGCTCCCTGGCGCTGGTCAGGGATAATCCGGCGCAGCTGAACAGCTCCTGTTCCATCCGGGCCACGGTTTCCTTGCGGATCAGCCCGGGAAAGGCTGTATGCTCGTCGGCGCAGTCGTACACCAGGAACGGGTCCGGCTGCAGGCGCAGATCAATTGTATTGGGCAGGTAGGTCCAGCAGATGGTGGGTTCCCAGCCCAGTTGCCTGTATACCCTGCGCAAGCCTGCCCCAAGGATTCTCTGATTGATGCGGTTGATTGAACGGTAGATATTGCCGAAGGGCAGGAATACCGGCGGCGAGTAAACCCAGATCCTCTCGTCCACCCGGCGCAGGCGGTCAGCAGCCTGTCCCCGCAAGGAAGGGTTTTTCAAAGGGGAGAGGTAGGTCACAGGCGGGTCCACATAAAGCACCCGGTTGCCATGCCGGGCGAAAATTGTCATAAACTGCTGAGCCCTGGCCCACATGCCTGCCCAGTTGGCTGCCGCCAGGCAGAGAATGGATTCTCCCTTCATGAGCGGCGCCACCCCCCCAGGCGGCGGTATAATTCCTCAGTGCGCCGCGCCATAGCAGCAGCGGTAAAGCTTTCCCGCACCGCTGCGCCGGCTCTTTTGGTCATTTCAACAACTGCCTCCGGGTGGTCCAGCATCCAGATAATTCCCCTGGCCAGGGCCGCGGAATTGGCCGGCGGCACCAGCAAGCCGGTCTCACCGTGCAGGACCACTTCAGGCAGGCCGCCTGCCTCCGAGGATACCACGGGCACACCGAGGGCCATGGCTTCAACGGCCGTCAGTCCGAAACCTTCCCACAGGGAAGAGATGACCAGCAGTTCAAGTTCACTCATGATGGCAGGAATATCCTCAACAAACCCGGTAAAGATAACCTGGCCGGCAATCCCCAGTTGTGCGGCCAGTTCCTCCAGGGAAGAGCGCAGCGGCCCGTCACCGATAACCAGGAACCGGACGTCCGGGCGCTGCTGAAGCACTTCCCGGGCCGCCTCCAGGAAAAACCGGTGGCCTTTGACCGGATGCAGGCGCGCGACGATACCCACCAGGGGCGCTGAGGCGTCCAGACCATATTTTCTGCGGGTATTACCGGCTTTCCGGGCAGGGTTGAATTCTTCAATGACAATACCGTTGTAAATTACTGTTATCTTCTCCTCCGGTACTCCCTGGGAAACCAGCTTTTCCTTTAATTCCCCGGAAACAGTGATAAAATGATCCGTCAGACTCCGGGTGAGCCTTTCCGCCAGGCTGTTGCCCAGGCGGTAAAAGAAACCCGGGTAATCCTTCTCCAAAAGGCTGTGTACCGTAGTGATCACTTTTCTTTTGCCGGCCTGCCGGGAAGCCAGCCTGCCCAGAAGGTTGGCCCGGACACCATGGGTATGGACCAACTCAAAGCCGTTGTTCCGGATCAGCGCCGCCAGTTTTCCAGCTACGCCAAAATCAGCTTTGTGCCGCATCGGCAAAGCCAGACACCTTATTCCCGCACTGGCAGCTATCTCTGCAAAGGGCTCATTAAAAAGACAGCAAACGGTGATCTCCACCGCTTTGGTATCCAGAGCCCCGGATAGATTTAAAATATGTCTTTCAGCGCCGCCAAACTCCCCGCCGCCGATAATATGCAGTACCTTTAAAGGTTCCACAGAGAACCCTCCCCGGCTTAACCTTTCTCATTTTATCAATTTACACCGCATTACACAAGGAATTTTTGGGACTTGCCGCCCGCTGGGCCTTTATGGGCAGCCTGTTTGGGAAGCGGCCGGGAACTGGTAGATTTCTAAACAGCTTTGCTTTATAATATAAAAGAATTACGTTTAAAGGAGGATTCCCTTGAACGGAGCATGGCTCTGGCAGGAAAGCTTGATTGGACGCCTCGCCGAAGGGACGGGACTGGCCTGGCGCCATAGTATCTTTCGCCAATGGCTTAACGGGTCTGCCCATTACAGCCGGCAGGAGGCAGTTCACTGCTCCCTGACGGGCAGGTTGCTAACTGCGGCAACCGGCTATCCGGCGCGCCTGCTGGAGCTGGCGGGAGCAGCCATCCGGCGCGGTATCCCCGGCAGTCTGTTCTTAAACCTGAAACCCCATCCCTTTCTTTGTGGCAGTACGGTCCTGCGCAGTGTGGCCGGAATCCGGGCAGAAACGCTACTCTGGCTGGTCATTTCTTATATTGTTATTGATTACGCCCTGCGTAGCTCCCCGGCAACCGCTTTCCTGGCGGGCAACTGGGACGAGCTTCTGCTGGTCCTCATCTTCCTGGCCTGGCCGGTCCAGATGGCCCTGCGGGGGAAACTGACCTACCGGTTGACGCCCCTGGATTTCCCCATCTGCCTTTACCTGGCCGTGGCGATCTTCCTTTTCCTGTTCCGTTCACCCCATCCCGGCATTGCCATTGAGGGACTGAGGGTCTACGTGGAATACATGCTCTGGTTCTTTGTCGGCAGCAACCTCCTGCTGAATAAAGACCAGGCCAGGGCGCTGCTCAACTGGCTGGTGTTCCTGGGGACGCTGGTGGCGCTGCATGGCGTCTACCAGTACATCATCGGGGTACCCATTCCGGAAAACTGGGTGGACAGCGCGGAATCCGTCCGGACCAGGGTCTTCTCCATCGTGGGCAGCCCCAACGTCCTGGGCAGCTTCCTGGTTCTGCTGATACCTGTTACCGTGAGCCAGCTGCTCTCCGCCAGGGGCAGGGCCCGAAAGTACCTGTACACACTCTGCCTGGTACCGATGGTACTGAGCCTTATCTTTACCTTCTCCCGCGGCGCCTGGCTGGCCATGGTGGGGGCCCTGACCGTTTACGGCCTTATGTACAACTGGCGGATTTTGCTTGGTCTGGCCGCTGCGGCCTACACCGCCCCCAAGCTGGTCCCGGCCATAGGCGCCCGCATCGGCTACATGCTTTCTCCGGCTTACCTGGTCAGCAGCACCCGGGCCGGGCGGGTGGCCCGCTGGAACATGGCCCTCAATAAAGTTAAGAATAACCCGCTGACAGGGGAAGGGTTCGGCCGCTTCGGAGGAGCCGTGGCAGATCGCCACATTCCCAGCAGCCATTACGTGGATAACTTTTACTTGAAAACAGCCGCCGAGTCCGGTCTGATCGGTATCGCCGTCCTGGCCTGGCTTCTTTTAAGCGGCGTGCGCTGTGCCCTGAACACTTACAGGAGATTGACCGACCCTTACTTGAAAGGGCTTGCCGGGGGAATGATTGCCGGCCTGGTAGGGTTACTTCTGCATAACGTGGTGGAAAATATTTTCGAGGTCCCCATGATGACAACTTATTTCTGGCTCCTGCTGGGCATGACTGCGGCCCTGCCCCACCTGAAGGGCCAGGAAACCCCGCCGCTGGATTAAAAGAACCACCGTCCGGCTTCAAAAGCTGAAAGGCCCGCTTGCCCACTGCCACAGCACCGCATAAAATACCAATAATAAAGAACGTAATAAATAAAGGACGTCGCCCTGACGTCCCTTTTGTTTGCTGGACAATTCATTGATTTGGCAGGCAGGCTACCCGGGTAGGCCTGCAAGCACTGTAATAGTAACTGGTCATACCGGGGCAGGTTCTCCTGCTCCGGTCTAATTCTCTACAGAATCACCGGTTCGCTCTGTTACTGCCAGGCCGGACGGGGAGAGGGCCCGCCCCTCCTGGACCTTTGTTCCCGTTACAGGGTCCGTTCCGGTGTTATTTCCCGGTACGGTTGCCTCCTGACTATTTTTAGCGGCTCCATCATCTTGATTATTTTGGTCAGCTTTAACGTCCCGGTCAACTTCATTATTTTTACTGTCTTGCTCATCCTGTTCATTTTCATTATTAACATTATCATTATTTTTATCGTCTTTATCTTTTACACCAACAGGTTTTATAATCACCAACCCGTCTGAACCCTCTGCTTCTTGTTCAGCATCATCCTGTTCCGCCTTATTCGCAGAGCCGCTGGTTTTGCCCTGGCCCTGCCCGGCCTGCTTACCGGGAGTACCCGGGTTTTCCTGGTCCCCGTCAGACGGTGTTGTTTCCTTCTCCCCGGCGCTTTCCTTAGAAGCAGTTTCCCGGGGAGGGGCATACTGCCCGCTCAGGGGGGTGTTCATAACTACGGTGGAAGTGGTTTCCCCGTTAAAAAGATTGGTCACCATCTTTTTGGCTTCCGCCGGATCGACACCCCAGTAGCTGCCCCCGTTAATCTCCAGCGGCCGGCCGGGCAGCGTCTGACAGACAATATTGCCGTCAGCCAGTTGTCTGGAGGCTGAAGCCAGGGTCAACATATCGCTCATGCTCAAGTTGGTCTTAACATAACGGTTAATTTCCGGAACCAGTTTGGGCAGTTTGGGAATTGTGGCGGGCTGGAGCATTTCTTTAGCCAGCGCAACCAGGAACTTTTGCTGGTACCTGGTGCGGTCAATATCCCCCAGTTCATAATCCCGGAAGCGCACATACTGCAGGGCCTTGTCGCCGTCCAGCCGCTGCACGCCCTTTTTTAAATTAATCCGGTAAATACCCCCGTCCGTTATATCCTCATGATACATGTTCCTTTCCACATCGATGGTGACCCCGCCCAGGGCGTCGACGATGTCTTTAAAGCCGCTGAAATTGGTAAGGACATAATGCTTAACGGAAATTCCCAGTAAATCCGAGACAACTTTCATGGACATCTGCGGCCCGCCGTAAAGCGCTGCACTGTTAATCTTGTCCCAGCCGTGCCTGGGTATGTTGACCCTGGTATCCCGGGGGATGGAAAGCAAGGACATCAGCTTGCTCTCAGGATCAACGCTGGCGAGGATAATAGTGTCTGTACGGGCCATGGTTTCGCCCTGCCGGGCATCAATCCCCAGCAAAAGCACGTTGAGGCGCTCACCCTGGATAACAGGCTGGCTCTCCTCCTCTTCCCCTGCATTAAGGATTGTGTCCGGGAAAAAGATATTCTTGGCCAGCATGCAGCCGCCGGCAAACAAGGCCAGCAAAATCAGACAACAAAAGATAAAAGGCGCCTTTCTTTTCAGCTTTCGTCTTGGAGCTCTCAAGTAAATTCACCCCACCTGACGGTATTGCCGGTTTAGACAATACCTCTTAACTACTCAACTACCAATTGATCCGAAAGAAAACTGAGAGGAGGCTTTTTAAACAGACAAGGCACCAGGATATTTTATTACATTTCCTCAAAAGATACAACTGCTTCCAGAAAAACAGTTACGCCCTTTACTTACTGTGCAAATTGGACAGCTACCGCAGCCGCCCCCAATTCCAATCAGGATTACCGGATTGTCGCTCCACCCCTGTACATAACCACAACAGAGTCAAGGGCTTTGATCCCGCGCCCGTCTTCCCGGGGAATGAGCAGCAGGTGGTTTAATGAAATCTTGTTCCCCGCTTTGAGATCCTGTCCGGCAGTTACGTCGGGAATACCATTCCCGCTGGTGTCAACCACAACTGCCTGTCCCCGCCTGACCAATATCTCCGAACCAGCCCGGCCTGTCAGAACCTGACCAGTCTTCATTTCGGCAACCTTCCATTGAACATACTGGTCCACATAACTCTGGGTAACCAGGGGATCTCCGCTCCCCCCCGGTGTGTCCTCCGCTCCGGCCAGGGCCGAGTAGCCCCAAAAAACCAGGGAAACCACGACCGTAACAAGGGTCAGCAGGGCTACTTTAGACTTACCTGTGCGCATAACCACTCCTCCTTGAAATTCTACATCAAAGGCTTGTTTCCTTTAAAAACAGATTCGCCCATCTTCAGCCCCGGCCCGTGTACCTGCGGGTTCATTCGGTAGAAACTCCCCTTATTTCCACTTACATGCAGTATTTCAGGGCTTCCTGAAATAGCACAGCTTGATAAGTAACAGCCCGACAACAAATAGTACCGGGCAACAACCAAATACCGGTAACTGATTAACAGGTTGTTTGGAGATCATAATGAATCCTATATTTATTAGACGTTCAATTTTCGAAAAAGTTCGCCAACCTGTACAGCATTTTTCAACGCCTGTTCGCGCAGTAGTTCCACCTTCTCACTGAGTCCGGCTGAAATACCGGCCCGGTCTGCCAGGACTTCTTCAATGCGCAGGGACAATTCCGGGTAACTTAAGGTTTCTACATTCAAGCCGGGGGGCTGTCCAACCGACTGCAAGAACCGGTTTACTTTGGGGTCGTAGGGAATGCCGATTAAAGGCACACCGAAAAGGGCCCCAAAAATCAGAAAATGCAGCCGCATCCCAATGGCCAGATCAAGGTTTGCCGCAACCGACAGCAGATCCATGAAGCCGGTGTGGTTGTTCAGAAGATAGGCCTTCTCCCTCATCAAACCGGCAACTTCCCGGCAGCTGTCAGCATCCACCGCTCTGTGCATCGGCACCAGCAGCACCCGCCAACCCTTTGCCGCAAGGTCATCGGCCGCCCTTGCCAGCACTTTTTTATAGCCGTTCAATCCTTTCCACGGCCTCACGGAAATCCCTGCCACGGGACCGTCCTTGATCCCGAGGGAGGCCAAAATCTCCTGCCCCTTGCCGGGATCGAGTAGAGCCGGGTCCAGGCCCAGCACGGGGTCTGCCGTTACGTAAACCGGTGGACGCTTAACACCGAGGGAAACCAGTTCATCCCTGGAGTCGGGATCCCTGACGGTGACCGTGCTGACCCGGTTGGCCACCAGCCGGATCAGGAACCTCCCCAGGTTGGTGCGCACAGGCCCGATACCCTGGGCATAAAAGAAAACAGGTTTCCCTAAAAACCTGGCCAGGGCCACCACACCAAGGTAATAAATAATGCTTTTAGGTCCGGTTGCATCCTGAAGCAGACCCCCGCCGCCGCTGATCAGCAGGTCGGCCTTGCGGAGTTCCTGATAAACCTGGCGGATGTTGACCCGGGAAATGGAATGAACACCAAACTCCCGTGCCGTAAAGACCGGGTCCTTTGACAGTACGGTGAAATCCAGATCAGGGACAGTTTTTCTTAAAGCCTGGAGCATGGCATAAAGCATCGCCTCGTCACCGCTGTTATAAAAACCGTAATACCCTGATATGACAACTTTCGGCATGGGCTTTCTCCTGTGCAACCGGTTCTTTATCTAAGGATAATTCCATTAAACTAATAAAGGGGTTCTTGTTAATGATTTAAAGCTTGTATTTTTTTAAAACCATACAGGCGAAACAGGGCAGAACCAGCTGGCGCCTCCAACGGGACGGCTCCAGCAACAGGCGGGAGAACCATTCCAGGTGCAGGCGCCGCACCCAGGCCGGGGCTCTGCGAACCTTACCTGCAATGACGTCGAAACTTCCCCCGACTCCCATGGCCACCGCTGCCCCTGTGACTTCGAGATAACGGTCAATCCACAATTCCTGGCGCGGCGCCCCGAGGGCTACAAATATAAGATCCGGCCCTGCCTGCCGGACAGTTTCAGCCACCAGGCCGGCTTCGTCCTCCTGGAAATAACCATGGTGCGTGCCCGCTATCTGCAAGCCCGGATAGGTACAGCAGAGCTTTTCAGCTGCTTTCTCCGCCACACCCGGGGACGCACCCAAAAGATAGACCCTCCAGCCACAGGCGGCGGCCTGCTGAACCAGGCGCTGCATCAGGTCAATGCCGGTAATCCGCTCCTTCACCGGATACCCCGCTACTCTGCAGGCCCAGACAATACCCACCCCGTCCGGCGTAACAAGGTCGGAGAGGGTGATCAGCCGCATCATCCCGCTGTCAAATTGGGCACGGTACAGGTATTCGGGATTGAGGGTCAGGATCCGGTGCGGGCGCCGGCTCTTGATAAAACCGGTAACCCGTTCCACCGTCTCTTCCATCGTCAGCGCATCAATCCGGGCGCCAAGGAGCCAGGCTTCCATCAGCGTATACCCCTTAATTTCCTAATATTTTTCAACATCTTTCGATTTGCACTTTGAATATTTTATCACAATTTTGAGCGATTCTCCAGTTAGACGCAAAAAAGCCCCGCCCTGGGAATAAACGGGGCTCCAGTTTTCAGCTCTTTTTACTCCTCTTTTGGGGGACATGCAACCAGTTTTGCACCGGTTTATTCTCCTTCTCCCCGGGAAGACCACACCAGGTCAAGGGCATAAATCTTCCAGGCCCCGGCCTCGTTATACAAATAATAACGCTCGTCAACAGTGAGGCCGGCCGGGCCAGGCTTCCCCGTTTCCCCGGACAGGGCAGCGGTTACGTCGACCCTGGTCCTGTACTTTACCCGCGCCAGGTAACTGCTCTTGAATTCTACCAGGGGAGCGCCCCCCGGATGCGTCAGTTCAATTTTGCCGCCGGCCGGAACACTCTCCCAGAGCCCAAGGCCGCCGTTCTGAAAAGCCAGGGCCGCTTCACCGGTCAGGTAGTCCGGCATGGCTTCCCGGCCTGCTCCGTTCAAGGCCTTTCCGGTTAATTCTGAAAACTCCCTGACCACCGATTTCAGGACACTGTCTTCCGGCAGGTTTGCTGTGTCCTTTTCCAGAAAACGGGACAGCATCACCATTACCTCCACCCGGCTGGCCGTACCATCCGGCTCGAAGCGACCGGCTGCACGCCCGTTGACAAGGCCCAGCTTGTATGCCTTCAGCACGGATTCGTAATACCAGTCGCCTGGCCGTACATCCCCAAAGGGGTTGACGGGATCCTGGAGCATTTCATCTTCCACAGCCCGGGTGAGCATGGCTGCAATCTCCGAACGGCAGACCGGCGCCTGGGGTAAAAAATTCAAGGCCCCGTCCGGCCTGGGAACGCCGGTAACAATTCCTGCCTCGTAAAGGGCTGCCGCAGGCCCCCTGGCCCAGTCCGGAACAGCCTGCCAGTCAGTAAAGGGCGGGATTTCCTGCCCGTCCCCCAAAGACAGAGTCCTGGCCAGCAGGGCGGCAAATTCCGCCCGGTTTACCTGCTTGTCCGGCAGGGCGTAAAGCCTGTCCCCTTCGGGATAACCCTGCATAATACCCAATTGCACCATCATCGTCAGCTCAGCCGCGCCCCAGGGATGGCTCTTCAGATCCGCAAACTGGTCGCTGAAAGCCGTGGCGGTACCGGCCAGTACCGGCGGCACCGGAGCAAAAAAGATGAAAAGAGATAAGAACAGGTACAGCACCCTTTGCATTGCTTTTCCTCTCCTTAAGCGCTAAATGGTTCTTTCTTCTCCCTTTTCACCCCTGTTCCTTCCGGCAATAACTGGGCTTTGCCCCGGTCTCCCGGCAGCCCCGGCCTGCTCTCTTGCTTTCAGGAAGCCGCTTGACGGATTCTCAGGCTGCCCGAAACCTGCCCGGACAAACTTTGGCCAGATCTTTCTTAAACTATGGCTGCCCGATACCGTCAATGACAGCTGCATCTATGAATCTTTAAGGTTCATAACCCCCTCTTATTTCACATAAATCCGTACAACGGCGTTCATCCCCGGGAGGAGCCGCTGTCCCTGGTACCCGTCGATTCCGATTTTTACTGGGATGCGCTGAACCACCTTGGTAAAGCTCCCGCTGGTATTTTGCGACGGGAGCAGCGAAAAAGTGGAAACCGTAGCTTCCCCGATGGAAAGAACCCTGCCGCTGTACTTTATTCCCGGTGTACTGTCAATGGTAAACTCCACAACCTGGCCGGGTTTAACCCTGGCCAGCTCAGTCTCTTCGATATTTGCCGTAATGTACAGATTGTTGAGATCCGCCAGCATGGCCACGGGAGACCCCGGAACGCCCACTTCTCCAACATTGCCGATCTTTTTGATGACCGTGCCGCTGATGGGCGACTTGATCAGGGACAAATCCAG
>JAKPTB010000023.1 GCA_029555205.1 Bacillota bacterium | reverse complement strand
TAAAAGAAAAACTATCAGAACGGGTAAATGAAATTGTGCTGGTGCATGATTGGCTTAAATTTTGGAGCGAAATTATTTTTAAGGACCTGGATGAGCTTTACAATAAAGTTTATTCTGATTATGAGCAGGCTTTAAAAACTGATGCGGAATACAGCGAGGAACTAAGGCAAGACCTGAGAGACATTTGCGAGGAGATAACAGCAAGGGATTTTTATAAAAACTGCTCTGCGCTATACAGATTTGTCCTCAAAGAAGATTGGGAAAAGTCATGATTGGGCACAAAAATTATGAGAAAAAAATAAAAACCCCGCAGGGCTTTCTTATCTGGCAGGGGAGACAGGACTCGAACCTGCAACACCTGGTTTTGGAGACCAGTACTCTACCATTGAGCTACTCCCCTGTGCTTTGATTATTACGTATTATATTATATAAAAAACGTGTGTTTTCAGTCAAGGGAAAACAGTGCCACCGGAGGATTATCTTGAACTGGAACGAATATAATAGGAACAGTCCAGATTAAATATTTATGTGGAGGTGGGTGCAGTGACGCTGAAAATAGGCGTCTTGATGGGCGGCCGATCATCCGAACGGGACGTTTCTCTCCGGACTGGCGATGCAATTTACAGTGCTCTGCAGGTTAAGGGCTACAATGCGGTGAAAATAGACGTCGGTTTTGATATCGTTGAGAGGATTAAGGCGGCAGGCATTGACCTGGCCTTTCTGGCGCTGCACGGCAAGTACGGGGAAGACGGCACGATACAGGGGATGCTAGAAATGCTGGATATCCCTTACACAGGTTCGGGGGTCCTTGCCAGCGCCCTGGCCATGGATAAGATCGCCACCAAAAAAATGCTTCTGTTTGAAGGCCTGCCTACTCCCCGCTTTAAAACAATCAGCAGATTAGGAACCATGTCAGACGGGTTGGAAAATATTTGCGGCCAGTTGGTGCGGGAGATGGGCCTGCCGCTGGTGATAAAGGCGCCGACCCAGGGGTCGACGATCGGGATTTCATTTGTCAGGCAGGAAGAGGAACTTGTTAAGGCTTTTGAGCTCGCTTTTAAATATGACCCCGCAGCCCTGGTCGAGCAGTTTATTGAAGGCATCGAGCTGACGGCATCAGTGCTGGGCAATGACAATCCCGCAGCGCTGCCGCTTATTGAAATAGTCTCAGCCACCGGCGTTTACGATTATGAGGCTAAGTATACCGCGGGTATGAGCGATCACATAATCCCGCCCAGGATTTCCCCGGAAGAGCAGGATAAGGTGAAAAGCCTTGCAATTAGCGCTTATAAGGCTATAGGCTGCCGTGGACTGGCCAGGGTCGACTTCATTATTGACCATAGCGGAGCACCTTATATACTTGAAATAAACACCTTACCGGGCATGACAGCCACCAGCCTTTTCCCTGACGCGGCAAGGGCGGCCGGGATAGAATTCCCGGAACTGGTTGAAACTCTGGTAAGGTTGGCCCTGGAAAAATAAACTCGATAACTTGGAGTCTGATATGCAGCTGACCAGAACGCAATTAGCCGGAATGATAGACCATACTCTGTTGAAACCCGACGCCGTCCCCGGCGATATCGTCAGGTTATGCGGCGAGGCGAAACACTATGGTTTTGCCTCTGTTTGCATTAACCCGTGTTATATTGCCACGGCAATTAAAGAACTTGCCGGTTCACCCGTG
>JAKPTB010000002.1 GCA_029555205.1 Bacillota bacterium | reverse complement strand
AGTGTAGGGATGCCGGGAAGCAGACGGCGCACGTAGGGGATGTTATAAAGATTTCTTTCCCCCGCCCAGAGGTGCACCGCAGACATATGGGCCTTTCCCTGGTAAAGGGCCATGAGGCCTTTGAAACTGCCGACGTTTTGCCTTAACGCGCTGATTCCACTGGGATGCCGCTCCAGGTAACGGGTTAGTATATCCAGAAGGACGTCCTGTCCGCAAATAACCACGTTCTGCGGGGCGCTGAAGTGCTCCTCTGTAATGGGGGCCTGTACCGGCGTAATGGGGGCCTGTACCGGAGGAGGAGTGGGTGGTGTGGCGGGTGTGGTCATTGTCATGGCTTGCTTCATTTTTTTACCCTGCCTCTTGTAGTCTTCCACATCCCGCAAGTCAACTCGAATTTTGCGTCCAATCCGGTAAGCCGGCAGCGCACCGCGTTTGATCAACTCGTAGACAGTATTTTTAGCAATTTTAAGTGTATTTGCCACTTCTTCTGGAGTTAGAGAAATATCTTCTTTCATTTTCCCCTCCATTGATCTTCCTTCACGTATTATTATATCATTTTTTTTCCTAACAATCTTTAGTAGTGTTAAATTATGTTTTGTTCTGCCTTGTTGACTGAAAAAGCTAAATAAATTGCATCTAAAAAAATTGAAGCCGGACAGAGTTCTCCTTAGGCGCCAAACCTGGAGAAAAAGCTAACCCTGTTAAAGATCTAGCCATTATCAAGGGTTAACTGCCCTTAGGGTAGCCGGGCCAGGTCTACGGAAGCGGCGCCGGGAATAGGCGGGGCCAGGTGAAACACAACACAACACAACATAACATAACATAATTAAAAATAATTTAAGTAAATTAGGAATTATTCCGCAAGCTTCCTGGACAATGATAAAATAGTTGACCAAAGATGTCAAACCGGGCACCGGTGAAGCCGGCGGGAATGTTGTGTGGCAATTAAAACATAAAGAGAATAATGAACAAATAAGACGGGTCCGCCAGGATTGTCCTTGACAAACATAATCTCCTGGGCTTATCATGATTATAATGATGTTATGTGTAGTTTTATTATGTTATGTTATTGCAAGGATTCTTTGTTTGATTTTATAGACTTTTTACAGACACTATTATTTTTAAGGGGGGTAAAAATTTGAAGAAACTGTTGTTGCTGGGGCTTATGCTTATTGTGTTGACAGCTGTCGCTGTCGCAGGCTGTGGCGGCAGCGAAGGGCAACCCCAGGCCGGGGTGGAACCGGTGAATCTGACCATTGCGGCAGCGGCCAGCCTTCAGGATGCTGCAGGAGAGTTGAAGACCATTTACGAGCAGCAGCAGGCAGGGGTTAAGATAACCTATAATTTTGCTTCCTCCGGCACCCTGCAGAAACAAATTGAGGAAGGTGCTCCGGCCGATTTATTTATATCCGCAGGAAAGTCCCAAATGGACGCCCTGGCTGAAAAGGGACTGATTGTAGATGCTTCCCGTAAAGATCTTCTGGGCAACGAACTGGTTTTAATAACAGGGAAAGACGGCAGCCTCAGCGGCTTTGCAGGATTGACAGATGCGAACGTTGCCAAAGTCGGTGTCGGTACGCCGGAAACGGTGCCTGCCGGCAAATATGCCAGGGAAGCCTTAACCCATTTGGATCTCTGGGACAAAATTGCAGCAAAACTTGTTTTGGCCAAGGACGTACGTCAGGTGCTTACATATGTGGAAACTGGCAACGCCGATGCAGGCCTTGTCTACCGTTCCGATACGGTGGGCAGCGATAAGATTAAAATTGTTGCCGCCGCCCCGGCCGGCTCTCATAAACCCATCGTTTACCCCATGGCTGCCATAAAGAATAGCAAATACCAGAAAGAGGCTGAAGACTTTGCCGGCTTCCTGCAGAGTGCTGAAGCAGCCCGGGTTTTTGAAAAATATGGTTTCAAGCCCCTTGGAACCAACAGCTAAAACATGTTTACGCAGCTGACGGACTGGTTTCCGGTACTGCTATCCCTGCGGGTGGCCCTTATCTCAGTGTTTATGATCAGCCTTCTGGGGCTGCCCCTGGCCAGACTGATGGCCCGCCGGGAGTTTTACGGCAAAGAGTTTGTAGAGGCCGCCATAACGTTACCTCTGGTGCTGCCGCCCTCTGTAGTGGGTTACGCCTTGCTCGTTCTAATAGGCAAAAACGGACTTTTTGGTAAAACTCTGGCCGGTATGGGTTTTACGCTGGTTTTCACATGGTACGCAGCGGTTCTGGCAGCAACTGTTGTGGCTTTTCCTTTGATGTACCAGAGCGCAAAGGCAGCTTTTCAAAGTGTTGACGTTAATTTGGAGAAGGCTGCCAGAACCCTGGGGGCCGGAGAGGTGAGAATATTTTTCACGGTCACCCTCCCCCTGGCCTGGCCCGGCATCATCGCCGGCCTGGTGCTGTCCTTTGCCCGCGCCCTGGGTGAGTTTGGCGCCACCCTGATGGTGGCGGGCAATATCCCGGGCCAGACCCAGACCATCCCAACGGCAATTTATTTCGCAGTGGAATCAGGTAAGAACGAAGCAGCCAGGACCCTGGTGGCCATCATTACGGTATTCAGCTTCCTTGTTATATTCTGGGTCAACCGCTGGGCTAAAAGGCAGAAGCATTGAAGCTTAAGCGACTACGAGCGGACTTAATGACCGTTGCTGCGCCGTTATGGGGCAGGCGGCATATGAATCTACAGTGAAATATAGTTTTCCGCTTTTTTGCTGGTTATCACATCAATGTTATTGTTCTTAAGAGCGCATAACCAGTAAAGAATATGTAGATTATGGTATTAAGCATTATTTATGTTATTTTGCGAAACCGGAAATCCGGGTAATCTGCCCATAGCTATAACGGCTTTATTTTAGAGGTGAATCAGATGTTGGAAGCTCAACTAACTAAAAAATTATGGCATTTTAATCTTGATGTTCATTTTAAAGTTAAAAATCAAATCCTTCTGTTATGGGGACATTCCGGCTCCGGGAAAACCACTATTCTACACCTTCTGGCAGGCCTGCTGCAGCCGGATTCCGGTTTTGTTAAAGTTAATGAACGCCTGCTCTATTCGGATGCGGAAAAAATTAATGTATCCCCGCAAGCAAGGAACATCGGCTATCTATTTCAGGAATACGCCCTTTTTCCCCATATGACGGTCAGGCAAAATGTTTTTTACGGCCTGAAATGTAAAAAGGGCAAAGGGGGTGAACCATTGGTGGATCCCGTGGAACTGCTAAACTCTTTTGGTGTCGGGCATCTCCTTGACCGCTACCCCCGGCAGCTATCCGGAGGTGAAAAACAAAGGGTAGCCCTGGCCAGGGCTCTTGCAGTCCGGCCACAGGTACTGCTGCTGGATGAGCCCTTCAGCGCTGTCGATAAAAAAACCAGGGTGGGGCTCCGGAAGGAATTAAGGAAATTGCACGAGCAGTGGCAGATACCTTTTATCCTGGTTACTCACGATGAAGAAGATGCCAGTTACCTGGGGGATGAAGTCATTCATCTGGAAAAGGGCCGGGTGAGGGATCTGGCCACATCTTTTAGCTGTTATTCGAGGGGGTTGCGTGCTGACAATACGGTTTATGTGCAAATGTAGGGTGAATTATAAATCATTGCTGCAAACTGCTTAAACCTACTGTCTTACTTGTGCCTGCGGCAAGATCCGCCTGGCGGTGGCGGCCCGCCGGTTACAGCAGTCAACTACCGGCAAGCCGTGCTTCGGAGCGTGTTTTACGTCAGGACCCACATTGACGTTTATCGTGACGGGAAGAAAAATGAAATTATGTTTTTTGGGGTTAATGAATTGTCAAAAATATCCGGTGGTGCATTTGACATGAAGGGACAATCCATCCGATCACTTTTTTTTGAAAACCTGAGTCAGGAGCTGGACCGCCTTGCGGATGAGCTCCAGTTGAAAAAAGCCCAGGTTTCTGTCAGGGCTTCCGCCTTGAGTCCTGAGGATGCCCTGGGTTCCACCAAAAGAAAGGATTTTGTGTTGCTCCAGGGTAAGGAGCGCCTGCTGCAGGCCGATATTCTGGGCTGCAAGGGTCAGGCCTTTACAAGTGCCCAGGGTGATTTTGACGGAACCCTGGAAGACGTCCTGGA
Source organism: Bacillota bacterium (assembly GCA_029555205.1). GTDB lineage: Bacteria > Bacillota > Desulfotomaculia > Desulfotomaculales > Pelotomaculaceae > DTU098. The sequence goes on along the minus strand of JAKPTB010000002.1, from coordinate 57,592 downwards.
CATGCAACTGGATGATGATTTTCAACGGGCTGTTTGCGTTGCTTCCCTGAACGCGGTTGCCTGCTACGCAGGCAAGGCAACCAACACCATTCACTGCCGGGACAAGGGGCCCGAATTGTGCGCCCGCCAGGTGGTTGGTTATTTTAAGGAAAACTTCGGTCAACCCAATATTTTGATGGTTGGCTACCAGCCGGCTCTGGCGGAAGCTTTGAATCCTGCCTTTAGCCTGGTGGTCCTGGACCTGGACCCGGCCAACATCGGAAAAACAAAAAATGGTGTGCTTATTAATAACGGAGCGGCTGACCTGTCTGAACAGCTCGCCGCCTGTGATGTAATTTTTGCAACCGGGAGCATCATCTGCAATAATACTGTAGATATGTTTTACCGGAGCGGCAAGCCGCTGGTTTTCTACGGCTCCACAGCCGCCGGTGCCGCTGCGCTGCTGGACCTGCCGCGTTATTGTCCCGAATCTATCGCAGGCAAATAAGAGTCGTTAAAAATCGCAGCAAAGAACCTTTTTTGCCGCAGTTGAATAAATGGGTCCTGGAAAAGAAACAGTTTTTATTTAATGCTGGCCGTGAGGGAATCAGCCTAAAAAAATACAAATATCTCTTGTTGCAGGTATGCAAGTATGTTGAATTTATTTATATTTTGCACTTTCAGATCAAAAGAATAAAAGGGCATGTACCATATTGAACCGGTTCCTGCGTAATCCCGTACCTGTATGGAACAGAAACAGGATTTTTTTTCATTGGTTCCCGGGGGCAGGTTATGGCCTGTTCCTTAGAGGAACACACGAAAACTATTCTTAATTTGTTGTTTGGTATATATGTTGCATATTGGAAACAAATGAGGGGGGTTTTGACTCTATGGCCCCCATTTCCCGCCAATTGTAGGGTCAAGATTGTCCTGTTGAGGCTCATATGATATAATTTAAAGGCTTTAAAGTGAAGATTTTGGGGATGCACCCTGTATATCAACGAAAGGGGTTGAGGTTTTTTGAAGATTGAAGTCAGGGTATTCAGCGGTTTGGAGAAATATATTCCGGGTGCACGTTTTGGGAAGCCTATGCCAATGGAAATAGCGGACGGTTTTACCCCCCGGATGCTTCTGGAAAAGCTGAATATTCCAGAGAAGGAAGTTTTCACCGTTCTGATCAATGGTTTGCACAAAGACCTCGACGATGTCCTTTGCGATGGTGACCGCGTTTCTCTTTTTCCGCCGGTTGGTGGAGGTTAATCCCCTATGGGTGAACGGGAAAAACAGGAAAAAAAAGTGTTTTATTGCGGGACAGGCTTTGCTGCCGCTTTGCTTAATCAAAAAAGAAATCCGGGTAAATCCGGATCAATTAATAGTTTTGATGAAAACAAATTAGGCGCTAAAAATGGGGGCAGGAAGAAAAAAGTCAGGGTTGTCAGGTCTTCTTCAAATGTTACGAAGATTTCGGGTTGCGGCGTAAACTACAAGTTATGGCTGGAAGGTAACGGGGCAACATTTGGGGACGGCCTTTTTCATATTCTCATGAATATCGAAACAACCGGTTCAATTTCTCAAGCAGCGCGGCAAATGAATATGTCCTACCGGGCTGCCTGGGGAAAAATAAAATTTGCTGAAGAACGCTGGGGTGTTCCGCTGCTGATTACCCAGGTAGGCGGTGAGATGGGTGGAGGAGCCAGATTGACGCCGGTTGCCCGGGAGTTGCTCGACAAATTTCGCAGGCTGCATGAAGTTGTAGACAGTTTTATCAATTATTCCTTTCAGGATATTTTCCGGGGTTGGTTAACCCCTTAATTTAGGGTATGGTTATACAATATTAAGCATAGCAGAGGTAACCTGACCCAGGATTAACCAGCCGGATTAAAAAATCTGAAATAAGCGCTGAAGGTGATCTAATTGGAAGTTTACTGGCAGGGACTGATGGAGGCTTTGCGTCTCCTGTTAAGCGGTGACCGTACTGTTCTTGAGATTATCTACCGGACCCTCCAGGTATCCGGCACTGCTACGTTGATCAGTGTATTGATTGGCCTTCCTTTGGGAACAGTTTTGGCGCTGTCCTCTTTTCCCGGCCGCAAGATGGTTGTGAGTCTGATTAACCTGGGCATGGGCCTGCCACCGGTGGTGGTCGGCCTGTGGGTATGGCTGACTTTGAGCCGCTATGGCCCGCTGGGTTTCCTGGGCTTGCTCTACACGCCCACGGCCATGGTCATTGCCCAGGCCATCATTGCCTCGCCGATTGTCACCGGGTTCACCATCGCCGCCATCCAGTCGCTGAATCCTAAGATCCGGCTGCAGATTCTGGCCCTGGGCGCGTCGCGCCTGCAGTTGCTCTGGCTTCTTTTGAGAGAAGCCAGGCTTGGTTTGCTGGCAGCTGTTATCGCCGGCTTTGGCGGTGTTATTTCAGAGGTCGGTGCTTCCATCATGGTCGGCGGCAACTTGAAAGGATCTACCATGGTGCTGACTACCGCTACCGTTCTTGAGGTCAACAAGGGTAATTATGAAATTGCCACGGCTTTCAGCATCATTCTTCTGACACTGGCCTTTGGAATTACCGCTTTCTTAACCACAGCCCAGCAGCGGGGCAGATAAATTTAAATCAATAATATTTGCAGCATTTCTATATTATAGGCGTTTTTTTATAAGATTACCTGTTAGCCAGTTGACTTGTCAAATAGAGTTTGCGTAGGGATTCCCTCCCTTCAAAGGATGTTCGGTTCAGCCTTTGAAATAGCGTAATAATTGTGCAATTGGTTTTGTACACCATCATTAATTAACTGAAGAAGGTGAAGTCATGCGGGATACCTACCAGAGGGAGATTAATTATTTGCGGGTTTCCGTCACTGACCGGTGCAACCTGCGCTGTGTTTACTGTATGCCCCCGGGAGGCGTTAAGTCGACTCCCCACGAACAGGTTCTGAGACTGGAAGAAATCGAAACCATTATCCGGGCCGCCACCCTTGTCGGTATTAAAAAAATTCGCCTGACAGGGGGGGAGCCGCTGGTGCGCAAGGGGCTGGAAGGCCTGGTGCGGCGCATTTCAGAAATACCCGGTATTGACGATATTACCCTGACCACCAATGCCCTGCTCCTTGCCCCCCGGGCCGCGGCCCTGAAAGAAGCAGGTATTGGAAGGGTGAATATCAGTCTGGACACTTTAAGGCCGGACCGCTACCGCGAGATTACCCGGGGCGGCAACCTGGCCGTGGCCTGGGAAGGAATACAGGCCGCCCTCGATGCCGGTCTGCACCCGGTGAAGTTAAATACCGTGATGATGCGCGGGGTCAATGAGGACGAGCTGGCGGCGCTGGCCCGCCTGACGTTGAACAGGCCGCTGCATGTCCGTTTTATTGAATTAATGCCCATTGGGTCTTCCAATACGTGGGCTGCCGGTCGTTATATACCGGCGGATGAAGCCATGAAGCAGATCGGCGCCCGTCTGGGACCGCTCTTGCCGGCCAAAAAGCCCTCCGGCGGCGGACCGGCCAAATATTACCGGCTGAAAGATGCAGAGGGTACTGTCGGCTTTATTACTTCTATGAGCGATCATTTCTGTCAGAGCTGCAACCGGCTGCGCCTGACATCACAGGGCGGTCTGAGGCCCTGCCTTTATGATTCGAGGGAAATTGATTTAAAAACACCTCTGCGCGAGGGGGCTGGCTTAAGGGAAATCGCCGATCTGATCATGGATGTGATTGCTTTAAAACCGGACCGTCACCATATGAGCGAAGGATGGCGGGACAGGCGCCGGGTCATGTCTCAGATTGGCGGATAGCGAAGGGAATTAGCTGGAAGGGCGCTGTCATGCTCCTGTAATTCTCCGCTGAGCAGGCTGACCGGCCTGCTCAAAGCTTTGTGTTGTGTTACTTTGTGTTTGTTATAATGCTCAAGAGGCTGGAACTCTTTTTCACTATTCGTAGAAAGGATGTTTAATTTTGGGTATAATAAAAGCAGTATGCATCAGTAAGGAAAAAGGTACGCGCAAAAAAAATGTAGGGGAAGGCCTGCTGGTGGAGGGGCACGGCCTGCAAAACGACTCCCATGCAGGTCCCTGGCACCGCCAGGTGAGTCTTCTAGCTATGGAAAGCATAGAAAAGATGAAAGCCCTGGGGCTGGATGTAGGGGTTGGTGACTTTGCTGAAAATCTGACCACCGAAGGAATTGACCTGGTCAGCCTGCCCCTGGGCACCAAAATAAAAATAGGGAGCTCGGCAGTGGGAGAGGTTACCCAGATTGGCAAAGAGTGCCACAGGCGCTGCGCTATCTTTCAACAGGCCGGCGACTGTGTCATGCCCAGAGAAGGCATCTTCATCCGGATTCTTAAAGGTGGTCCGGTCAAAGCCGGGGATGGGGTAGAGATCCTCGGCTAAAGAGGGGGAAGCTTAACCCGCGTTGAAAATATGGCATGGTGCAGATACTAAGAAAATTACTGCAAAGAAGTAATCAGAGGGGGGTTCTGATGGAGGTCAAGACCGGTATCAAATTTGAACAGGAAGAGCGCTACAAGCGGAATATCCTGTTAGCCGGTGTTGGAACCGAAGGCCAGGAAAAGTTGTTCCGTGCCTCGGTCCTGCTGGTGGGAACCGGTGGCCTGGGTTCACCGGTTGCCTTTTATCTTGCCGCCGCAGGGGTTGGCAGGATCGGACTGGTTGACAACGATGAGGTTTCCCTGTCCAACCTGCAGCGCCAAATCCTGCACACTACACCGGATTTGGGACGACCGAAAGTTGTTTCTGCTGGAGATAAGCTAAAAGCTCTTAACCCGGATTTACAACTGGATCTTTACCAGACTGTTTTTTCCCGGGAAAATGCGGTGGACCTGGTTAAAAACTATGATTTTATTATCGACTGCACCGATAACATTCCCTCCCGGCACGTGATCAACGAGGCCTGCCTGAAAATGAACAAGCCCTTTGTGTACGGCGGGGTTCTGGCCTGGGCAGGCCAGGTTTTTACCATTATCCCCGGTAAAGGTCCCTGCTTCAGGTGTGTTTTCCGGGAAACGCCCCCTCCGGACGCTCCCACCACTGCAGAAGTGGGGGTAATGGGCACGGTTCCGGGGGTGATTGGGGTGCTCCAGGCTGCCGAAGCGCTGCGCTTTATCCTGGGTAACGGAGAACTTTTAGTGGGCCGGCTACTTGTCTATGATGCCCTTTCCGCCTGTTTTTACGAAGTGCCGCTGGAGAGGGACCCTGCTTGTCCGGACTGCTCCGGCTACGCCCGGGGTTGAATTATATTTATTAGAGGATTCAGCAGAAAGGAATGACTATAATGAAGGAAGCACCCGAAGAAATCCTGGAGGCGATTAAAAAAGCAGGCGGGGATGGAACAGTCACCTGTACTGAATTAAGGAAAATTGCCACTGATTTCAATGTGCCGCCCCGGATTGTGGGGCATGCTGCAAATAACCTGAAAATTAAAATTAAATCCTGCGAACTGGGTTGTTTTTAAGTGACCTGCAGTGGATGAACGGGGTGTAAATATTGGCTGAACTATTTACGGTGCTCACAATTGAAGCTGCCAGGTCGCTCTTAAGCGAGTACCTGCCGCTGAAAATACCGGGGCAGAAGATTCCTATGCTGGAAAGCCTTGGCCGCCGCCTTGCTGTGGATGTAATTGCCTTTCAGGATGTGCCCGGTTTTACCCGCTCCACAATGGATGGTTACGCTGTGCGGGCCAGGGACACTTATGGCGCCAGTGAAGGCATGCCCGCCTATCTGGACGTTTGCGGTGAAATCCCCATGGGTCAGGCGCCCCGGGGCGAGGTGAAGACGGGACAATGCTGGCGCATTGCCACCGGCGGAATGTTGCCGGCCGGTGCGGATGCCGTGGTTATTAATGAATATACCGAGGAGTTGGACAAACATACCATTGGTATCACCCGTCCTGTAGCCCCCGGGGATAATGTGGTCCGCAGGGGTGAGGATATTTCAGAAGGCACGGCAGCCCTGCCGGCCGGTCACAGGATCCGGCCCCAGGACCTGGGCCTGCTTTCTTCTATAGGGCTCATGGAAGTAGAGGTTGTCCAACCAGTAAGGGTGGGAATCATATCCACCGGGGACGAGTTAGTCAGTCCGGACCAGAATCCCGCTCCCGGGCAGGTCCGGGATATCAACTCCTATACTCTCTATGGCGCGGTGCAGTCCTGCGGCGGAGTGCCCCGCCTGTACGGGATTGTCAGGGACAACGAGAAGGATTTAAGGGAGACCCTGGAGCGCTGCCTGAAGGAAAACGACATAGCGCTCCTGTCCGGTGGAAGTTCGGTGGGCACACGGGACGTTGCTTCAAAGGTAATCGACTCACTGGGGAAACCGGGGGTGCTTTTTCACGGTCTCTCCATAAAACCGGGCAAGCCTGTTGTGGGGGCTGTTGTCGGGAGCAAACCGGTTTATGGCCTGCCGGGGCATCCTGCCTCGGCTATGGTAGTTTTTGACTTGCTGGTTGCGCCCCTTGTGCAGAAGGGCAGTTATTCCGCCAATCTGGAAGAAATCCAGCTGGAATTCCCGCTCCGGGCAATTATTACCCGTAGCCTGCACTCGGCTGCGGGCCGTGTTGATTTTATCCGGGTCAAGCTATCCGTCTGCGAGGGCCGGCTTTATGCAGAGCCGGTGCTGGGCAAGTCCGGGTTGATCGGGACACTGGTTAAAGCCGACGGCCTGGCCCGTATTCCTGCCGGCAAAGAAGGCGTTGAGGCCGGAGAGGACGTTGATGTAAAACTATTCTAAGTTATTATGGGGGATTGTTTATGAAACGAAAGATTTACCTGGACGGCCTTCCCTTGGAAGATGCTCTGGAAAAATTTTTGGGCTACCTGAAGGAAATCGGGGCGCTCAGTCCCGGCCGGCCTGAACTGGTTCCCGCGGAAGATACCCTGGGCAGGGTTACCGCAGCACCGGTCTATGCCCGGATTTCTTCTCCTCACTATCACGCTTCTTCAATGGACGGGATGGCTGTGCAGTCCTCCAGTACATACGGGGCCTCCGAGACAACGCCGAAGCGGCTGAAGGTTGGCCTGGAGGCAATTCCGGTGGATACCGGGGATCCCCTGCCGGAAGGCACCGACGCCGTGATTATGATTGAAGACGTACATTTTGTGGAGCCTGAGGTCATCGAGATTATCCAGGCCGTAGCTCCCTGGCAGCACGTTCGTATTGTGGGTGAAGATGTGGTTGCCACGGAAATGATTCTGCCCGCCAACCACCAGGTCAGGCCCGTTGATATCGGAGCTTTCCTGGCCAGCGGGGTCAGCCATATTTATGTTCATCCCCGCCCCGTGGTGGCGATCTTACCCACGGGAACTGAACTGGTGCAGCCCGGCACCGAACTGAAGCCCGGTGATATCATTGAGTTCAACTCCCGCATGCTGGGGTCAGTTTTGGAGCAGTGGGGGGCTGTGCCCCTGCGCAAAGAAATAACTATAGACGATCCGGAACGCGTGAAGTCTTCTGTTCTGGCTGCGGTCGATGAAGCAGACATAGTGCTGGTCAATGCCGGATCGTCGGCCGGCAGTGAGGATTTTACCGCTGATGTAATTAGCTCCCTGGGAAAGGTACTGATCCACGGAGTGGCTACCAAACCAGGTAAGCCCGTTATCCTTGGGGAGATTAAGGGCAAGCCCGTGATAGGCGTGCCAGGTTACCCGGTGTCGGCCTATATCGGACTGGATCTCTTTGTTAAGCCGCTTGTATTCCATAAAATGGGCTGTGTGCCCCCTGAACCCACCATGATTGAAGCTGCTATCTCCAGGAAACTGGTTTCAAACCTGGGCATGGAGGAATTTGTCCGGGTTAAACTGGGTAAGGTGGGGGAAAAGATCATTGCCACGCCAATTTCCCGGGGTGCCGGGATTTTAATGTCCCTGGTGCGGGCCGACGGCATGCTCCGGGTACCCCGCCTGTCGGAAGGCTACAACGCCGGGGAAAGGGTTATGGTTGAATTGTTCCGTTCGCCCAGGGAAATTGAGGAAACCACTGTGATTATCGGCAGCCATGATATCGCCCTGGATGTTCTTTCAAATTTCCTGCGACTGAAATACCCCGTAGCCACCCTTTCCTCAGCCAATGTGGGCAGCTTCGGCGGGCTGTCGGCTTTGAAACGGGGCGAGGCTCACTGCTCCGGGACACACCTGCTGGATGAGGAAACCGGGGACTACAATGTTCCCTACATTCAAAGGCTTCTTGCCGGCCGGGATTTAATTCTGGTCAACCTGGTGTACCGGGAGCAGGGATTGATTCTGGCCAAGGGCAACCCCAGGGGCATTCACGGCCTGGAGGACATTGCCCGGCAGGGATATACCTATGTCAACCGCCAGCGCGGCGCCGGAACCCGGATTTTGCTGGATTATTACCTCCGGCAGAAGGGCATTGAGCCGGAGCAGATAACCGGTTATGAGTTTGAAGAATACACGCACATGGGTGTAGCCGCAGCGGTTAAGGCCGGCGCGGCTGACGCCGGGATGGGCATAAGGGCCGCTGCCGTAGCCCTGGATCTGGATTTTATCAGGGTGGCTGAAGAACGCTACGATCTCTGCATCCCGGCTGAATACTGGGATACACCCTATATCCAGAGGCTCCTGGAAGTAATGGCCATGCCGGAATTCCGTGAGGAAGTGCAAAAGCTGGGCGGTTACGACTTGCGTGACTGCGGAAAGGTAATCTGGCGGAGCCGCTAAAACATAAGAATAGATTAACAGCACCTGCGGGATGTTGACTTTGATCCTTACAACGTCTTTTTAGGTGCTATTTCTGTGCCTTTTTTTGGAAAAGAGCAGCTACTTTTTTCCGCCAAGAGTTGACAAAACTCCACCTTCGCCTGTTTATTTTCAGAGCTGTGCGAAGGATATTTTGTGATACGAGAGAAATAATACCATGTAGTTGTGTTATTCCAAAAAAGCAGGCCCCAGCAAGGCCGGCACACTAGAGAAACGGAGGAGTTGTTTTTTGTGAGCGATTTAACTCACCTGGACGAGCAGGGTCAGGCCAGAATGGTGGAGGTGGGAGGCAAGGAAGCAACCCGCAGGGTAGCAGTGGCGCGGGGTGAAGTGAGCATGCGGCCTGAAACCCTGGAATTGATTCTGGGGGGGAAAGTCCCCAAGGGGGAGGTTTTTGGTGCGGCCAGGATAGCCGGGATTATGGCAGCCAAGAAAACCCCGGACCTGATTCCCTTATGCCATCCCTTGATGCTGACAGGAGTTGACGTAGTTTTTCGCCCCGACAGGGAACAGGGCAAGGTAGAGATCGAGGCCACAGTTCGCCTGACCGGTCAGACCGGTGTAGAAATGGAAGCCCTGACAGCGGTTTCTGTGGCTGCTTTGACAATTTATGATATGTGCAAGGCTGTGGACCGGGAAATGGTTATTGGTGCGGTAAGGCTGGTCCATAAGAGCGGGGGGAAGAGCGGCACTTTTGAGCGCGCCGGAGAGAAGGACTGGGAGGTTGTCTGAATAGCCCGGTATTAATTCTTACAAGCTGTTCCTGGCAAACATCTAAATGAAGTCCTTTTGGGCTATTTCTTCTTTACAAATTCTTCTTTACAAACCCTGGATCTGAACTAAATCTAAACAGGTATGAGGACCTGGCAGGAGTTGAAATTTTTATGTATAGAATAGGCATTATCACGGTAAGCGATAAAGGCTCCCGGGGGGAGCGGGTTGACAGGAGCGGCCCGGCGATCCGGGAAATGGTTAAAGAGTTGGGTGAAGTGGTAAGCTATAAGGTTCTGCCGGACGACCTGGATGTCCTCAAGGAGGAGTTGGTCAATATGTCCGACAAGCTCAAAATTGACCTGATCCTGACCACCGGGGGCACCGGTTTAAGCCCCCGCGACAATACACCCGAGGCCACTCTGGCAGTCATAGAGCGCGAAGTACCCGGCCTGCCCGAGGCCATGCGCCGGGAGAGTCTGAAGAAAACCAAACATGCTATGCTTTCCAGAGCCGTTGCCGGTGTGCGCAACCGTACTTTGATTATTAACTTGCCCGGCAGCGTCAAAGGTGTACAGGAATGCCTGGAGGTGATTCTGCCGGCCCTCCCCCATGGCCTGGATATCCTCACCGGCCGGGGCGGTGAGTGTGGTTCCTGAACAGGGGACAATCGTCAAGAAATTTATAAAAATCTGTATAAAATTATCAGTAGATGGGAAAACATTCTATAGGAGCCAAATAAAAAAATGCTTTAGGGCGAGATAGAAGAAGAAATTGAAAGCAATCCTCCGCTATTTTTCTATTATTCGTTAATAAAAAGGAAAATTATGCGGTGATTTAATTTGCTTTTGATTTTCTAATTCTATATTATATTTACGTAGGTGCTAGCACTCGCCTATAATGAGTGCTAACAAAGTGCAAGCAAACCAGTGAGGAGGGGTTAAAGTGATCAGACCATTAGGCGAGAGGGTATTGGTGAAACCCTTACCCAGCGAGGAAAAGACCAAAGGTGGTATTGTCCTGCCGGACACCGCTAAAGAAAAGCCCCAGGAGGGTGAAGTCATAGCCGTTGGATCCGGGAAGCTATTGGATAACGGACAGCGGGTACCCATCGATCTGAAGCCCGGGGACAAGATTCTCTTTTCCAAGTATGCCGGAAACGAAGTCAAAATTGACGATGTTGAGTATCTGATTATGCGAGAATCCGATATCCTAGGCGTTATCGAGTAAATGGAGCTTAGAAGGAGGTAAAATGATGGCAGGCAAAGAGATTATTTTCCGCGAAGATGCCAGGCGCTCCCTTGAAAAAGGAGTTAACGCCCTGGCAGAAGCCGTAAAGGTTACACTGGGCCCCAAAGGGCGCAACGTAGTCCTAGAGAAAAAGTTCGGGTCACCCATGATTACCAACGATGGTGTTACCATTGCCAGGGAAATTGAGCTTTCCGATCCTTTTGAAAACATGGGCGCCCAACTGGTTAAAGAAGTTGCCACCAAGACCAACGACGTGGCCGGTGACGGCACCACCACCGCCTGCGTGCTGGCCCAGGCAATCGTGCGGGAAGGCATGAAAAACGTGGCTGCCGGCGCCAACCCGATGATCATTAAGCGCGGGATCGAAAAGGCTGTGGATAAAGCCGTTGAAGTCATTAAGAATTCAGCCAAGCCTATTGAAAGCAAGTCGGCTATTGCCCAGGTGGCAACCATTTCCGCCAATGATGAATTCATCGGAAACCTGATTGCGGATGCCATGGAAAAGGTTGGCAAAGACGGAGTCATTACCGTTGAGGAGTCCAAGGGCACCACAACAAACCTGGAAGTTGTGGAAGGCATGAATTTTGACAGGGGTTATATTTCCCCTTATATGATTACAGACACCGACAAGATGGAGGCCAACCTGACCGATCCCTATATTCTCATTACAGATAAGAAGATTTCAGCTGTAGCCGACCTCCTTCCGCTGCTGGAAAAAATTGTCCAGTCCGGCAAGCAGGTGCTCATCATCGCCGAAGATGTTGAAGGCGAAGCCCTGGCCACGCTGGTTTTAAACAAACTGCGCGGAACCATTCAGTGTGTGGCAGTCAAGGCCCCGGGATTTGGCGACAGACGGGAAAGAATGCTGGAGGATATTGCCATCCTCACCGGCGGTACTGTCATTACCGAAAAACTGGGTCTGAAGCTTGATAAAGCAGGTATCGAACATTTGGGCCGGGCCAGCAAAGTCCGGGTCAAGAAGGAAGAGACCATTATTGTAGGCGGGGCCGGCAGCGCGGATGAGATTACAAAGCGCGTTGCCCAGATTAAAATGCAAATCGAGGAAACCACTTCTGAATTTGACAAGGAGAAGCTTCAGGAACGCCTGGCCAAGCTGGCCGGCGGCGTGGCGGTGATCCAGGTAGGCGCTGCCACGGAAACTGAAATGAAGGAGAAGAAACTCCGCATTGACGACGCCCTGAACGCTACCCGCGCGGCTGTGGAGGAAGGCATCGTATCCGGAGGCGGTGTTGTATATATCTCTGCAGTGAAAGGTTTGGACAGTTTGACATCCGATATGTTGGATGAGAAGACCGGTATAGACATCGTCCGGCGTGCTCTGGAAGAGCCCCTGCGTCAAATTGCCAACAACGCGGGACTGGAAGGTTCGGTCATTGTTGAAAAAGTCAAAAACGAGAAACCCGGTATTGGTTTTAACGCCCTCACCGGTGAGTTTGTCAACATGATTGAAGCCGGCATTGTGGACCCGGCCAAGGTAACCCGCTCTGCCTTGCAGAATGCGGCGAGCATCGCGGCCATGATCCTGACCACCGAAAGTCTTGTCGCCGAGAAGCCCGAAAAGGATAAGGACCCCATGGGCGGCATGGGCGGTATGGGCGGCGGCATGGGCGGCATGATGTAAGTTAGCCCAACCCTTATAAATAAACTTATAAACAAGGGGCCGGGCCTTCGGCCCCTTACCCATGATCACGAAATGCGCACGGAATGTAAAATATAATGGTCTTAGAGGTTTCTCATCAGCTCGCTAAACTTTTGAGAAACCTCTTTTTTTTATTTACGAGCTTTTTATTACGAGGCCCTGCAAGGCAGTTCCCCCGGGACCCCTGTACCCTGCTTGACAGGAGAAGTCCCGGAACCGGTATGCCAACTATTCAGCAGGTTGCCTGCCCCGGTGAAGTCCGTAGAGATCTTTAGAACCCTGGCCTTACTGTCAAGGTCAGTCAGAAAGCCGAATACGTCTTTCAGGAAGCTCAGGTTGATAAAGGATATCCCGTTTATGATCCGGAGGTTAGCCGGTGTTGCGTTTGCAGCGCCATTGATGAATGCGGAGGAACCGTTCACCGGGATGGATACGAATTTTCCCCTGCGCAGAATTTCCACGGATTTTGCCCTTTCGTTCCAGTTTACTGCCGCTCCGGCGGCTGAGCAGACTTTTCGCAGTGGAACAAGTAAATGCTGCCCCTCCCTGAGGGGAGTAAATTCTTCCGGCAGGTCAATACTTTTTTCATCAATCTGGAGGGAAAGGTGATATCTGGCCAGCCCGCTGTAGGCAGGGTCCACGGGAAGTTTCAGAGCCAGGGTCCGGCCCCCGTCTTCCAGACTTGTTTCCGCATCCATGAAGCTTTTAAAGAAAGTTGTGTCAACAAAAATCCTGTCCTCAAGGAGAAAGGGAGTTTTTTCAGCTGTTAATACAGTATTGTTTAAGGTAACCCTGTTGCTGTCCGGGGTGATGCTTATTTCCCGTTCGAAATTGGCCAGGGTGAGCACATGGTCAACTTCATTCCAGAAGAGCTGATAGCCCAGCGCTGTTGCCAGGGGCCGCACCGGGAGAAAGGTAGTGGCTCCGGCCTGGACCGGCCCCAGGTGCGGCTGGAAATCGGGCACGGAACCGTTTACTGTTACCCTGTTAATGCTCTTCCAGTTATTAAGGTTCTCTGCACTGTTGATGATGGACACTTCCGACCCCAGGGGGACACGGTCGTAAAGCCAGAGAATATCGTCGTTGTGCATCCGGATGCAGCCGGAAGTAGCATAAGTTCCAATGGAAGAGGGGTTGTTATTGCCATGCACGCCGTAGCTGTACCCGCCTGTACCCAGCGCGTTCAGCCCGAGCCAGCGGGGACCCAGCGGATTTGCCGGCACACCGCCGGGGATTAACGGGCCGCCTGCGGGGTTGCGCCAGGAAGGGTGGACAAGTTTGACCACAACTTTCCAGTTTCCCTCCGGTGTATAACCGGGTTGCCGGCCGGTAGCAACCGGAAATACGTCCAGAAGGATGCCGTCTTTAAAAAAGGCCAGTTGATTTGTCCCCTTGTTGATGACGATCCGGCAGGCCGCAGCTGCTTGCTGCTGCACTGCAAGCAGCAGGGATAACCATGTAGCTGTGACAATGAGTAAAAGTTTAAGTTTGCAGATGACGAACACCTCCGCAGTTTTTTAAGAAAACCTATGATTTGCCGGAGGTGAACAGAATAAGATTAACCTGAGAAGATCCATCCAGATATGGCACCGACAGGCAATAACTCCATCAACAGGATTGCATCTTGCCGGAGCGGGCTGTACGCGGCTCGAGGACAGGCAATACCCTTTGCTTGAGAGCGCCGGCGGATTCCGCCCGCTGGGTTACACCAGCAGCGCCCTGCCACAAGGTCTTTAGCATGTTGACTTTTTGAACCTGTTAAGGTACAATGAACAGTGCTCAAGCATAATATGTAACAAGCCGATGTGGCTCAGGGGTAGAGCAGCTCACTCGTAATGAGCAGGTCGTCGGTTCGAATCCGACCATCGGCTCCAGGAAAAGAAGTAATGGCAAGGCTTCCGGGGATGGAAGCGCTTGCCATTAGTTATTAGGTGCAAAACTCCATAAACATTGAAAAGGCGCCAGGGGTCCTGTTGTATACTTAAAGCCCCTTAAAGCGCCTTTAGTATTTTCAAATCAGAGCCATTTTTGTTCGAACTAGGTCATTCTTTTAATGCCGTCAGCATTAATCTGATTGGAGTCCTTTGAAACGTAAGACTTACAACAGGTGGACATGCAGGAACCGGCTGCAGCTGGTGTAAGCTGATTGGCCATGGCGGCGTCAATCCTGTCTGGCTGGCTGCTGCCGAACTCATCCGTAGAGACCAGGATTTCGTTGGCTGCACATTTGTTTCCCTGTTGCCAGTAATGACAGTCATTTACGATACAGTGAATATGCTGGTTCATCTAATGGTTAAACCCCTTTCTCTTGAATTAATTATTTTCGCTTCTTATTCTTTGCCGTTCAATCAAAAATTATTACTATAGGTTGTCGATTGAGGAAGCCTGTGAATAATAGCATAGCCTGGGATGAATAATTTTTATAAACCGGGTAGTTATATACCGGAATTCCACTTGATTATGTTATTTGAATGATGCTGACGCCCACCTCTTCCTTGTTGTCCAGTTTATAAAGCAAAATTGATTATGTTATTTGAATTATGCTGAAAGGGAATTGTATTTGTGTATACCGGATATTGATAAGTTGGACTTATAATTACAATCGTGAACATATATTTCACTTTGGCAATTTGAGGGTGTAAAATTATTTCATAAAAGGAACAAAAGAATATAATATGCAGCAAAGAAAAAGATAAATACCAATAATTGCTTTTTACTCTGGGCAGGCCCGCAAGGTGGTAAAATATTTTTTCTTGTGAATTTTTTCTCTATCCTTCTGTTTTTAAATATACAGGCAGTCGGGCTGCGTCGGTAGCCCGGCTAATTTGCTTACTTTCAGGACTCATCCCCGGCTCCGTAAAGCAATGAACCTGGAAGAAGTTCATTGCTTTGGGGAAATAAGCTTGCGGGTAGTCATGTTCTGGTGGACGAACCTTAGCAGGTTGTTACCTTTAAAAGTTTAAAGAAAGAAAAAAGGTTTATTTAAGAGCATTGTTCTAGGAGGGAGCGTTATGAAGCCGACTTACAAGGTATCGAAGGTTGTCGTTGTGCCGGTGGATAAAAAATGGTGGGAGTTCTGGCGGTTTAGGCGGACATTAAAGGCCGGCGAGCATTATGTTGTTAAGGATACAGGGGTGGACATCGATCTAAAGGAACCGGTCCTAAATAGTAAAGATCGCTGTGAGGTGCTGATATTCTTCGATAAAGTGAAGCTAGTGGAAGCATGAATCAGGTCCCTTGGAGAGGAAACTACGCTAATCTAAGAATTGAGCTGAAATAGAAGGGCAAGCTTAATTTGCAGGATCTGTTTGAGTATTTGATTGGCAGGGTTTAACTTTAAAAGTGTTTAACAGTAAAAGAAGGAATTAGGCCAGGCTTCCATAATAAGAAGGTTTTTTCCGTTAGATGAAGAGCCTCCGGGTTCTTTTTTTGTTTGGCAAGCGAAGTGCCGGGTTAGGCATCCGAATGGGGAAACCGGACGGGTAATACCTTCCCAAAAGTGATGACCCTGGTTGATATTGGGGCTGATCCGTAATTATTCAGATGAAAATGTGGAACAATATGGCTGGCAGCTTCTCAAGGGCCAGGTTTTTCCTTTTTTATGTAACCTTGCATTTTGTAGCCTCCTTGGTATAATATATAATGAAATCTTGCAGGAGGCAATTCAAAAAGTTCTTCTCTTTAGAGTTTTCCGAGGGATAGGATTTGATTTGGTTCCCAACGCAAGAAATTCGAAAAGGGAGGATCTTTATGTTCGAGGATAAATTGCTTACCTGCAAGGAGTGTGGAAAGGATTTTATTTTCTCAGTGTCTGAACAGGAGTTCTTTGCTGAGAAGGGATTAGAGCACGCACCGTCACGTTGTCAGGAATGCCGGGCGGCTAGAAAGGCCAGAATGAGTGAAGCCGGTTATAAAAGAACGGATGGGCGGACCGGAGCCGCGCGACAAATCTTTGAAGCTGTCTGCGCAGAGTGTGGTGTCCTGACCGATGTACCCTTCAAGCCGAAAGAGGACCGGCCCGTTTACTGCCAGCGGTGTTACCGTCAAAAGAGGCAGAGATATTAGAATACCGGGGGAAAACCCGTTTCTTATGTGGGGTGTTTTGATTGAAAGTATATGTTAACATAGATGGCGGGAGCCGCGGCAATCCCGGTCCTGCCGCCACCGCCATGATCGTAACCGGCGAGGATGGAAGGGTGCTGACAACCAGGAGCAAATTTTTAGGACCCTCCCTGACCAACAACTACGCCGAGTGGAGCGCTCTGGAGGAAGCGGTGGAGGCGCTTGTTTACATGGCCGGAGAATACGGTGGACTGGAGGCTGAAGTAAGGAGCGACAGCGAGCTGGTGGTGCGCCAGTTTAACCGGCAATACAAAATAAAAGAGCCGGCTCTTCAGGAAATAGCCTGGCGTGTTTGGGAAAGCCTGGCCATGAGCCCATCTCTTCAGGTGTCTGTTAAGCATGTGCCCAGGGAGGAAAACAAGGAGGCGGATGCCGCTGTCAACCGTGAGCTTGACAGTTATCAGGAGTGGCTGGAAACGGTAAAATAGTTTAATAAGCGCCATGTTTTAGAAGGGAAATCTTGTGTTAATCTTGAATTATCAAAATATAAATACCATTACACAGGGGGGGCGGTATTCTGACTATTTTTAAAAAGGTAACCGAAGGAGCTAAAAGTCTTGGTGAAGGCGCCAGGACAATCGGTAAGAAATCCAGCGACCTGGTTGAGACAACCAGGCTGAAGATGGAAATTTCAAAACTGGAAAAGGAGATGGAGAACAACCTTTCCGCGTTGGGCAACCTTGTTTTTATGCAGTATAAGGGAGAAGAGGGATTAGAAGACGAAGTGGACCGCCTGCTCCAGAGCACCAGGGAACTTGAAACAGAAATGGCCGAACTGCACGAACAAATTGCCAGACTGAATCCGAAGCCTCCCACATGCCCCAGTTGTCAAACCCAGCTTCCTTATGTAGCAAAATTCTGTTATATTTGTGGAACTAAAATTGTCGACGATAACCCTGCCGGGTAAATAAGTATTAATAATGATTAACCAGTTCATAACAGCCTAGTCAATAACAGGCTGTTTTTTTTGTCCCTGTATAATTGACAATATTTTGTCATAGCCAATATGCATAAAGAAATGTATAATTGTAAAAAAAAAGGCCGAATCCCCTATCCAGTGGGTACGGGGGAATCTTTTCGGGTGAATCGATGCAGGCGTGGAAGCCGGATCGTAAAAAGCTCCTGGCAGCATATGTGCCGTCTTAGTTACCACCTGAAGGATACCTGTAACCTGTAATCCACGCTCAATCGTAGGGTACCCTCAATCCGAACCCATTAACTAACCCCGGAGGCCGGAGGAGGGAGTTCAAGTTATGAATGCTACCCGTGTGCTCATGGGCTTTTTTGTTTTAGTTGCTCTTTTAACACTACCTGTTGCGGCACAGGCTGCCATCCACACCGTATCTCCCGGTGAAAGTCTTTACCTGATCAGCCAGAATTACGGCATTTCCCTGAACAACCTGATGGCAAACAACGGTATCCAAAGCTCCTTGATTTATCCCGGACAAAAGCTTTACATTCCCGACAGTGCTGCCGGTGGCGGCTATACGTACACAGTAAAGGCCGGGGACAGCATCTTCCAGATCGCCAGGCGGACCGGTGTTAATTACCAGGATATTATCAGACAAAACGGTCTCAACAACCCCGATCTGATTTATCCCGGCTCAAATATATACATACCCCCGGCTTCCAGGGGGGGAAACGGACAGGGCCGTTCAGGGATAGCTCCGCAGGACCTTGACCTCCTGGCCAGGCTGATTACTGCCGAGGCGGACGGGGAACCTTACGCCGGCAAGGTGGCGGTCGGTGCGGTTGTCTTGAACCGTGTGAGAAGCTCAGTTTTCCCCAACACTATCCGCAGTGTTATTTACCAGTATGAAGATGGGACCTACCAGTTTGAGCCGGTAATGAACGGTTGGATTAACCGTCCTGCCACGCCTGATTGTATCCGGGCGGCAAAAGATGCGGTGAATGGCTGGGATCCTACCAACGGCGCCCTCTATTTTTTTGCGACCTATGTTACGAATAAATGGCTCTGGTCCAGGCCTTTAAGTACAATTATCGGGGGAGTTGCGTTCACTTATTGATTAGAAAATTAAATAAACAGCTGGAAAAAAGAAAATCCCGGGATTGACAAATTAATGAATTCATGTTGAAGGTTCAAATAATTGATTGGGAGTCAGCGGTTAGACACCTATGCTGCTATGCGGCACCAGCAGAAGGATGAAAAATGTCTATTTTCAGGATAAGAATTTTACAATTTTAGTAGTGTGATGGGAGTTTTTAAAGAGCATGAGGCAGGGAATTATGCCGGGACAGTGGAATATTATGGTGTATGTAATCTTTGTTGCTGGACGGGGGTTGCCTGTGCGAATTGGTGTCGATATTGACGGGGTCCTGGCAGACAGCCTTTCCCTGTGGATCAATGAACTTAACAGTTACTTCAAAAAAGACAAGCGTGTGGAACAAATCCGTCTTTTGGATATCTGCGAGACTTATGAAGTTACGCCACTGGAATTGTCCGTGTTTTTAGCCCGCAAGGGCAGATATCTAATGACCAGACCGATGCCCATAACAGGAGCTTCTCAATATCTGGGCATGATTAAAAAACAGCACGATATTTATATTGTTACGGCAAGAGACGAAAGATACAAGCAGGAAACCGTGGACTGGCTGAATAAACACAACCTGCCTTATGATGAACTGATCCTCCTGGGCAGCCATGAAAAAAAAGAAGCCTGCCTTTCCAGAAACTTAAGCGTACTTGTGGAAGATACGCTGGAAATCGGCGTTAAAGTAAGCTCGGCGGGGGTTCCCGTCTTGCTGCTGGATGCTCCCTATAACCAGGGTGCCCTGCCGGATCTTGTTTACCGTGCCTATTCCTGGTTTGATGTATACCGGACAATTATGATTGAACCGCACCTTTTAAACCCGTCCCACACAGCAGGGCCCCGGATCTAGATAAAAATATGAAGAATGTAATGTATGAATATAATTATATACATTTATTTAAATAAAGTAAAAGAACCCACTTTCTGCAGGGGAAGTGGGCAAGTCCGGTTGAAAAAAATGCAGAATAAAATGAAAAACAGCCCCGGGGTTGGATGATCCGGGCTGTTTTTTATCAGTCCCCCCGTCAGAGGGGCTGATCCTTCAGATTTCCGCCGTTTTAAGCCCTTTAAAGATTTTATCTTGAGTCTATTCGATTATCCCGGATCGTTAATAGATTATTAATGTTTCTGTAAGGTGCGCTTAATTAAAACACATTATATTTAAAAACACAATATATACGGCCATAAGTTGTCTATACCAGCCAGGGGGGAGATGACGCAAGCCGCAGCTAAATGGAGAGCAAAGGTCCTTAAGCTGAAGTTCTTCAAAAATTTTGTTTTAATGTGATGGGAGGGACGAATGGAGATGAAGCCAGTAGAGTTGAAAAAAGGAATTTACTGGGTGGGGGCAATCGACTGGGACTTACGTAATTTTCATGGTTATCTAACTCCCCGGGGATCAACTTACAACGCTTATTTAATTGTAGACGAAAAGATTGTTCTGGTTGATGCGGTAAAGCAAACATTGGCCGAAGAACTCCTTAACCGGGTAAGGGATATAATTGACCCTGCCAAAATTGATTACCTGGTGGTTAATCACGTTGAGCCGGACCACTCGGGAAGTGTCCCCAGGATAATGGAGGCAGCTCCAGGTGCAAAGATTGTAACATCACCCAGGGCGCAAAAGGGACTCCAGCGCTATTATAAAAAAGAATGGAATTACCTCCTGGTCAATTCCGGTGATGAGCTTAAAATTGGCGCGCGGACAATGAAATTTGTGCATATGCCCATGGTTCACTGGCCCGAATCCATGGCCACCTATATTCCTGAGGAAAAACTGCTGCTGCCCAATGATGCTTTCGGACAGCATATTGCCTCTGTGGAACGCTTTGACGACGAGCTGGGCTGGGAAATTGCCCGGGAGGAGGCAGGTATTTATTACGCAAATATTGTCTACCCCTATGGCAACCAGGTTAACAAAGTGCTGGACACTGTGTCCCAACTGCAGGTGGACATGATTGCCCCAAGCCACGGTGTAATCTGGCGTTCCCACATACCCGGAATAATTTCCTGCTACCGGAAGTGGGCCAATCACGAAGCTCCTGCAAAAGCCCTGATTATTTACGATACCATGTGGGGTTCCACCCGGAAGATAGCCCAGGCCCTTCAGGATGGACTGGAGGACGGCGGCGTTCCGGTTACGGTCAGGTGCCTGCAGACTAACCATATATCCCGTATTGTGCCTGATCTTCTCTATTCCAGGGCTGTCCTGATCGGGACACCTACGCTGAATAACGGGATGCTGCCCACCGTTGCAGCCATGTTAACCTATTTGAAAGGCTTGAGGCCCAAGAAAAAGCTGGGGTTTGCCTTTGGCTCTTACGGATGGGGCGGCCAGGGCGCAACACAGGTTCTGGAGGCTCTTCAGGAAATGGGCTGGGAGGTTCCCCTGGAAATAATCAATATCCAGTATCATCCCAATAAGAAGGAACTGGAACAGGTCCGGGAAGCGGGCCGGAAACTGGCTCTTATGCTTAAATTATTCAATGAAAAAGGAGATGAAGTGCATGGACCCGAAAGCTCTGCATAAAATTAGCTATGGCCTTTATATTATTACCTCCCTTAAGGGCGACCAAATCAACGGACAGATTGCCAATACTGTTTTTCAAATTTCAAACGAGCCGCCTACGATTGCCGTAAGCATTAACAAGAAAAACCTGACTCATGAGTTTATCAAGGATAGTAAATTGTTGGCGGTATCTATTCTGGCCCAGGACGCTCCCCTGTCTCTGATCGGGAATTTCGGTTTTAAATCAGGAAGGGAAGCAGATAAATTCGCAGGCATCAACTACCAGCTTGGTGACAGCGGCTTACCCCATGTTACAAGTGACACCCTTGCTTATCTTGATGCCAGGGTTATCCAGGAGGTGGACGCCGGTACTCACACTATTTTTATTGCCGGGATTACCGCTGCGGAAGTGCTGAAAGAAGGCGCTCCCCTGACCTATGCTTACTACCATGAGGTAAAAAGAGGCAGCGTGCCGAAAACAGCACCGTCTTTTGTTCCGGAACCCAAGGAAAAGGCTGTTTCGGAGAAGTACGAGTGTTCCGTCTGCGGCTACGTTTACGACCCGGTAGCGGGTGATCCGGAGAACGGTGTCGAGCCCGGGACAGCCTTTGAGGCGCTTCCTGAAAGTTGGGTCTGCCCCGTCTGCGGAGTTGACAAGACGGCTTTTAAATTAATGTAAGTAAAGCACTCTTATGACTGGTTAAACTGAGAGTTAGGCATCCATGCCTCTGACGCGGCGACATAACACCTTTTTCAGGACAGTTAAATAACTGGTGTGGGTTTTATTTAGATAAGGTGAAAATGGCCTGTTTCCGGGGCCATTTTTTTGCGTATTTCTAACACAGGGGAACGTGGACATGGCAAATAATTACAGTTTTCAACTTTTAGCCGGTCCCCTTGTAGGGATTGCGGGTGTAGTATTGAATTATTAAACACAGCCTGTTTATGCTGGAGGTGGATTAAATATTGTTCATCTATATCCTGTTAATCAATGTGCTGGGGTTTGGTGTTATGTGGTATGACAAAACAATGGCCAAAGCAGGTAAGTACAAACACCGGGTGGCCGAAAGCAGGATCTTTTTAATTGCCCTGGCCGGCGGAGCCCCTGGTGTTTTGATTGGGATGGAGCTATTCAAGCATAAGACAAAAAAACTGAAGTTTACTATCTTTATACCGGCTATTATCATACTCCAACTGGTTGTTTTAAGGATGTTGCTTTGATAATTTTTCCTTAAAAAATGAGCAAAAAGATTTTAATTCTGTAGGAATATTGAAAATTAAATAGTATTTTTAAAATAACATCCACTTATAACCTTTTGGCAAATAATTGTAAAATGAAATGAGATAGGGCTTCACCGCAGTTAGCAGTTATAAGTTAACAAAAGATAATGGTAATCATGGACATGGTGTTTCCGGAGGTGATTTTATGACCGGAAAAGTGAACAAATATGGCTTGGCCTCTCACAAAATTATTTTGGATAGCGCTGGAAACCCCGTGGACTTTATCTTTTTGGAAATAAATAGGGCTTTTGAAGCACAAACCGGGTGGAAAAAAGATGAAATTGTCGGCAAAAGGGCTACGGAAGTTTTGTCCGGTGAATGCTGGAATTACTTAAGCTTAATAAACCTTTTTGGAAAAGTTGCGCTTTCTGGAAAAGGTATCAAGTTTGAACAGTATGTTAGTTTAACTAACAAGTATTTTGAAGTCAACGCTTTCAGCAATGAGTACGGCTACTTTTCTACGATTTTGCATGATATCACCGAGCGCCGGCTGGCGGAGGACATGTTACAATACCAGCTGGAATTTGAAAAAACTGTTTCCGGCGTCTCGGCGAATTTTGCAAGTATACCCTTTGATAGAATTGATGAAGGAATTGATTACGCCCTTCAGGCTATCGGGGAAATTTGTGCAGCGGACCGCAGTTATTTATTTCTTTTAGATAGCGACGGCATCTTTATGGACAATACCCATGAATGGTGTGCAGAAGGGATTAAACCTCAGATAAATAATCTCCAAAGATTATCAACAAAGTTATTCCCGTGGTGGATGGAAAGGCTTCTACGTTTTGAAAACATTATTATAGAAAATGTTGCTTCAATGCCGCCGGAGGCTGCGCAGGAAAGAGAATTGCTGGAAGCTCAGTCAATCCAAAGTACGGTTGTTGTTCCGCTGGTTTATTTAAATAGGGTGATAGGATGTCTTGGTCTTGATTATGTGAGGAAGCAACGAACCAGCTTCAAAAACCAAATTATCCTGCTGGAAATTATGTCGCAAGTTGTTTCCAGCGCCGTACAAAGACAGCGGATTCATAAAGAGTTGTATGAGAGTGAGGCAAAGTACAGGTTATTATTTGAGAATGCGCCCCTTGGTATTTTGAGTTTTGATCAGGCAGGCATCATTAATGCCTGTAATGACTACTTTGTTAACATTGCCGGCTCGTCCCGCGAGGTTTTAATTGGAAAAGACCTATTGGCCTTAGCAGACCGGAAGTTAGCCGGCGCCGTACAAAGCACGCTTGGTGGGACTCCGGTGGTTTACGAGGACGAATATCATTTTACCACCTCGGGCATAGTCAGACCAATACGGGTCTGGTTTACCCCGCTCACTTCAACGGATGGCCGGATAGCCGGGGGTATGGGGATTGTAGAAGACATTTCAAAACGCTTGCGCAACGCAAAAATAAAGGAAGAGGCTAACAGTCACCTGGAAAAAATCATTGAACTGTTACCCGATGCTACTTTTGTGATTGATCACGAGGGGCGGGTTATCTACTGGAATAAAGCTATAGAGGACATGACGGGAGTGCCCAAGGTCGAGATGATCGGGAAAGGTAATTACGAGTATGCCCTGCCCTTTTACGGTGACCGGCGGACTATCTTGATTGATCTGGCTCTTTTAAACGGGGTTAATTACGCTGAATTGGAGGAAGAGTACGACTTTTTCCGCCTGGAAGGGGATACGCTTCTCAGCGAGACTTACGCTCCTAAAGCCTATTGCGGCAAAGGCGCCTACTTGTGGGGCTCTGCTTCCACCCTGCGGGACACGACGGGAAGGGTTGTAGGCGCTATAGAAACAATACGCGACATCACCGAACGGAAGCGCCAGGAGAAAAAGCTGGAATTCATCAGTCTTTACGATCAATTAACCGGGCTTCACAACCGCGCCTTTTTTGAAAGGGAGATGACCCGGATAAAAAGTAGTCAGGAGTACCCCATTACAATACTTTCAGCTGATCTGAATGGTTTGAAAATAATTAACGACACCATGGGTCATGACTGGGGTGATAAACTGCTGGAGGCCTGTGCCCAAGTTCTGCGGAATTCCCTGCGCAGCTCCGACATCCTGGCCCGGCTGGGAGGAGACGAATTCGTGGCCATACTGCCCGGGACCAGTGAGCAGGCCGGGGAAGATATCGCCAACCGGCTGCGTGCAAATGTGGACAGATATAACCTGCAAAACCCCGAACTGCCCTTGAGCCTTTCCATCGGCCTTGCTACCGCCAAGGGTGAAGGAGTATCCCTGGAGGAAACCCTGAAAAAGTCCGATAATTTTATGTATCGCGAAAAACTGTATCATAATATCAACAACAGAAATCAAATCATCAATACTCTGCTGGCGACATTAGCAGAAAGGGATTATTTTGCCGAAGGACATGCTCAAAGACTTTCCAGAATTTGCCTTGACATGGGGGAAAAGTTGGGTTTAACCCCTCGGCAGATAAATAACCTTACACTGCTGGCCCAGGTACACGATCTGGGCAAGGTGGGTATCCCGGACAGGGTTTTGTATAAAAGGGGACCCTTAACAGAAGATGAATGGGAAATAATGCGCCTGCACCCGGAAAAGGGCTATCGTATTGCCCTTTCCTCTCCAGATCTGCCGGATGTAGCCGAGCTAATCTTAAAACATCACGAAAGATGGGATGGTAAGGGCTATCCACTGGGACTGAGGGGAAAGGAAATACCCATAGAGTGCCGTGTGCTTGCAATTGTCGACGCCTTTGACGCCATGACCAACGAAAGGCCGTACAGCGAGGCCATTAGCCGGCCGGAAGCCATCAAGATAATTAAGGAAAAAGCCGGAACACAATTCGACCCGGAATTGGTAGAGGTATTTTTGTCGATTGTCGGTTAGTTTAAAAAGCCGGCTTTCGGATTTATAAAATTCATTTATAAGATTAGAAGCTTCTCATAGCGGCCAAAATGAGAGAACAAGCTCCTCTGGAGCTTGTTCTACTGAAAGGTCTCAATAAGGTCTCAAATCTTCTCTATTTGTCTACCTCCGATCCCCGGAAGCCTTGATTTTTTGGTGGGGATAGCTGGTTTCGAACCAGCGACCTCTTGAATGTGAGTCAAGCGCTCTCCCGCTGAGCTATACCCCCAGATTCACTTTCCTTGAAACATTTTTTATTATAGCATAAAAAGGAGCGAAAAACAAGGGTTCAAAGAGCAAGGGACGCACTCGCATTTTGGGGAAAGTCCTGATTATTACTCAGTTTCAACTATAATCCGTCCATCCCGGAAGACCGGCGTCACTTCAGTAGAATTCAACCGGGAACAAAAAGCCAGGTCTTCAGCAAAGCCGAGGGCTGCCAGTTTTTGTCCGTGCAGAGAGTCCTTCAGCACGGGCAAAGGGTCCCCTTTGTAGAAACAGGCCAGCCGGCAGGCAGCTACTACTAGATCCGATCCGGGAAGCAAAGCCTCCTTTGCTGCGGCTGTTTTAGCCAATTCCCGGCAAACCGTGCCTGCTGCTACAGTATCCTCCAGCGAGAGTTTGCCGCGGGTTCCTGCACAGACCAAAACCACGTCATCCCCTGTCCTTAAGACTTCTTTTGCCACGCCCCTGGCGTTCAGAAAGGAGCCTATGATAACTTTTGCAGCACCCTGGGCCGCCCGGCGAATGGCATGTGTACCGTTTGTTGTTGTAATCACAACAGTTCTGCCTTTAACCCGTTCAGAGGTATATTCAAGGGGTGAATTTCCAAGGTGGAATCCGGGGATTAAGAGACTTTCCCTTTCACCGCCCAGGATAACATTGGCGTGATTCTCCGCATAAGCCAGGGCCTCTTCAACTGTCACAACCGGTATAACCTCTTTGCAGCCGTTGGCCACAGCCGTGACGATGGTAGTGGTGGCCCGCAGGACATCAAAAACGACAGCAAGTTTGCCCTTTAATTGTTCCCTGGTGATGTTGCCGAAAACAGGAATAATGTCAATTTTCATGTAAACCTCCGGGAAGGAATTGATTCTAGCCCTGAGTTGTTATTGATTATACCATATGTCCCTTTTACGCTGTGTATGTTTATGGGCTTTGCTCAAGCCGCTTGCAGCATTAATCTGAAAAGTAACCGGTTGCAGAAAAAGTGTGTTACATGGTGAAGTGGCCAAGCAGGGAGGATATTGTAAATATGTGTAGAAGATGTTACCTGGTAGTGCTGTTGTTCTGGTCGTTCCGGCCTTTTTTAAGTAATACATGCCGCAAACATTGATTTAAGCAGTTACTACACCTATAGCTTAACGGGACCTTTGACTTGTACCTTCTGGAAAAGAGCAACCACAAAAATAAAGGAGTACATTAATTTTGGCCAAAACCGTCTTAAAGCCCGGAAAGGATCAAGGAAAGAAAACTTCCGGGGGGGCTGATAATCCCCAGAAAATAAAAAAAGGGAAATTAGAAGCACGAAAAAAGAAATCTGTTCAAGAAAATAAAGGGGTAAAAGAAGCCGGAGGGAACTATCTCCACACCATAGCTTTCTGGGGACTTGCTGCTTTGCTGTTCCTGCCCCCCTATTTCAGGGGACTATTTTTCGCGCCGGAACAAGAGAAGGCCTTGATCTTCGCTGCTGTAATCCTCTGGGTTGCCTGGCTCTGGAAGTGGCTGAACCGGGATTACAGTTTTCTTTCCCACCCCCTGGATTACTTCGTGCTGGCTTTCCCCGCCGTCTACCTTATTTCTGCTTTTCAGGCGGCAAACCACGGGCTGGCCCTGGACGAGGTCGTCAAGACGACCCTGTACTTCACGGTTTACTGGTTAACCTCAAGGCTGGTCAGAAGTGATCAAGAAGCAGGCACCATCCTGGGGGTTATTTACCTGGGCGCTGTAGGGGTGGCCCTGGCCGGTCTGGCTACTGCCACCGGTCTGGTCCAGATTAAGGACGGTTTCCTCGGCGGACGGATTTATTCCACTTTCCAGTACCCCAACGCTCTGGCCAGCTACCTGGCAGCGGCGGTATTTACAGGTCTTTACCTCTGGAGAAGAGCCGGAACACCC
Organism: Bacillota bacterium; assembly: GCA_029555205.1. GTDB lineage: Bacteria > Bacillota > Desulfotomaculia > Desulfotomaculales > Pelotomaculaceae > DTU098. Next base: position 30,313 of record JAKPTB010000002.1, on the reverse strand, counting down.
GGGTCTAACGGTTTCAATCCTATAATTAAAGAAATGCCGGACTGGCTGAGCCGGGCAAAATTGAAGCCATATCTTTACGCTGCAGGAAATTTTCTTTTGTTTGCGGTGCTTCTGGGCACCAGGTCGAACGGCGGTTTGCTGGTTTTTTCCTTTGTCTTTGTTCTTTATTTGATCGGTTTACCCAAGGGAAACAGGATTCCTGTATTTCTCCATATTTTTCTCTTTGGTGTGCCTGCCTTTGTTGCAATCTGGCGCTTTCTGTCCAGTGTTTCCAGCGGCCGGCCGGGGCTTGCCTGGCTCTGGATCATTGCCGGATTTGCCCTGGCCTGTCTGGGGCAGTTCCTTTACAGCAGTCTGGAAAGAAGGGGGCTGTTCCAGTGGATTGCAGCCCATAGAAAGGCTGTCCTGACAGGTGTGCTCCTGGTCGTCGTGGCCGGTAGCATAGGTTTGGGCGTTTTAGTAGGCAGCCACGGCGAAGCAGTGAAAGCTCTGGCCGAAGAAATTCGTCTGCGCAACGCCACTGAGCGGCTTTATTTCTATCAGGACGCTATTAAAATGTTCAAGGAGCGCCCCATCCTGGGCTGGGGCGGCGGAGGTTGGGAAGAGGCCTACCGTGCCTACCAGAGTTATTTATATTATTCCAACCAGGTACACAGCCACTATTTTCAAATTATGGTGGAAGCAGGTCTAGTGGGTTTGGTGGCAATCCTCGGTATCTGGTTCAGCTTTTTGCTGCTTACACACCGTCTTTACCACGGGGCTAAAGAAGATGCGGGGAAGCGCCTGCTGATCTGGACAATAACTGCAGCCTCTGTTGCTGTCGGTTTCCATGCGGCCATCGACTTCAACCTCTCCCTCTCCGCCCTGGCCATTGTTCTGTGGACCTTGTTCGGTCTGGCCAGGGGCATTGGCGGGTATCCTGAACCAAAGGCGGATGTAAAGAAAAGCAAGTCCAGCGGGGCGGTTAGTTATATGCCCTTACTGGCTGTATCGGCAGGTTTGCTGATTGTTGTTGTTGTCCCGGGAACCCTTGCAATGGCTGATTCTTTCTTCAACCAGGCAAACATAGCTTTTCAAAAGCAGGACTATAATCAAGGTTTGGAACTATTGCAAAAGGCTTCTTCATATAATCCCTTTAAAGTAGATTACCACAGCAACCTGGCAACTATTTACAGCCGGGCCGGGGCAATGGACCAGGCGCTTTTAGAGGCCCGGAAGGCCGTCAGGATGGGCCGGTATAACCCTCAGAACTACGCCGACCTGGCCAACATTCAGTTAAGTTTAAAGAATCATGAGGAGGTTCTGGCATGTGCCGAAAAGGCCCTTGCTTTAGCTCCTTTTCAAATTAAGTGGTACGGAACTGTAGCCCGCTCCTACTTCATTGTGGGGTACAGCGAGTTTGTTGACGGGAACAGGGACGAGGCCAGGGGGCATTTGGAGGCGGCCGTGAATGTTCCTGCCAGAATTGAAGCCCAGATGTCCGGGGTTGGCGAAACTGAAAGGAAACTCTGGAATGTTGCTCCCTTAATGAGCGCCGGGGCGGATCCGAATGTGAATCTTAATGTTGGATCAGCCTATTATCTTCTGGGGTGTCTTGCCGAGGCTGACGTTCTCCTGCAAACTGCTCTTCAGACTGAGGAAACAGAGGGTGAAGCTGCTTTTTGGCTTGCCCTCACACGCGAAAAGCAAGGTCTTGCGCAGGAGGCGCAGGAGTACCTGTCCCGGGCCCGGACCCTGGTTCCGGAACTGGCCAGGGGCTATGAGGGGCTTAAAGCTTTACCAACACTGAGTTAAATTTGTTTTCATAAATGATAGAATCGGTTGTAATTGAACACTTACAAACAAAGATCACCTTATAAGGTGATCTTTGTTTGTATTATTAAAATTATTTATATTATCTTTTTTCTGAGATTAAAGGTGATTTAATGTTTTAGTCGTAACATAAATAATAACATGAGTTTATGGCATATGTATATGTTATTAAGCTGGTGGCAGTTTTTATTATCTCTTTGTTTTAATTTGTCGATGGATGTCTAATATAAATCAGAACCCTGTCAAATAGTGCATGTATGCGATACATACTATAGCATAAACTGCATGTCTTACCTCTTCTGCCTGTGGCAATTAACGTAAGCACTGACGTTGTCCTGATCTATACTTAGCTGGCCTGAAGTGCCCCAAACCGCTGCCGGGATGCGCACCGGACAGTGGCGGCCGCACTGCTTGCCGGACAGCAGCCTGCATAAAATTCATCTTGCAAAACCTTTGCAATCAGCTTCTCAGCAGTATGAGTAATGGCAGTAATAAATAAACCCAAAGGGAGGTAAGACAGTATGTACGCATCCATAAAAGCTATAAAAGCTGCAAAAAGCATATCAACACCCACCATAGCCACATTATTGGTTCTATTCTTACTAATTGCAGCTAACCCGGCCTGGGCCGGAACAGAAAACAATGCCCTTGATATGCCTGTTATCACCAGCGGAAGCGGCAAGACCCTGGGTGTCCTGGAAATAAAAGAAACAACGCCCGGTTCCATTGTCGAAGGGCAGGAAGTCACCCTTACCCTCATCAACGCCCGGGTGTCCGGAGTAACCTGGGAGCAGCCGGATAAAGAAGGACCGGGGGACGGGCCCGGGGCCTGGATCTATGCCCCCCTGGTAAATGACAATGAAAATAACGCCATAGAAGAAATTGAGATTCTGGACCAGACAGAAGAGTTGGTCAGAATCCGGATCAGTAAAATGCAGGCTGGGGGAAGGGGCTCTTTGCTGGTAAGGGTTACCGGTGACGGAAATGACCTGGGCGCTGTTGTAGGGCAGGCAGGGGATGTCCGCATCGCCATTGCCTCTTCCCCGGACTCCGGGTTTACTGAAGGCGAAGTCACCGTAGCAAAGGTTAGCGGGAGTGAACCGGAAGCAGGGCAGGAGCCCCAAGAACCATTAGAACAGGAAGACTTAAGGGAAGAGATGACAGGTTATCCCTGGGATAAGGCAGGTAGAGTTATATTAGACAATTTTGACGAAAGAATGCCGGCTTCCCTTACCGTGAATCAGTCAACAGACCTGCTGGACAACTGGCAGTGGCGCAATCCCCTGCCGCAAGGCAATCTGCTCAACGGAGTCACCTACGGCGACGGTACCTTTGTGGCGGTAGGCGATTGCAGCACCATCCTCACCTCGCCCGACGGCGAAGAATGGACTATTAAGAACTCCGGCACCACATATGATCTTCAGAGAGTCACCTACGGCAACGGCACCTTTGTGGCTGTGGGGTATAACGGCGCCATCCTCACCTCGCCCGACGGCGAAGCCTGGAACACCGTGAACTACGGTGCCAACGCTCTGCTCCAGGGAGTCACCTGCGGCAATGGCACCTTTGTGGCCGTGGGGGATGGCGGCAATTGCGGCACCATCCTTAGCTCGACCGACAGCGAAGCCTGGAACGACGTCGGTTACACCAGTCCACTCTCCGGAGTCACTTTCGGCAATGGTACCTTTGTGGCCGTGGGGGCTAACGGCGCCATCCTCACCTCGACCGACGGCGTCAACTGGAACCAAATGAACTCCGTCACCAACAAACCACTCTTAGGAGTTGCATACGGCAACGGCGCCTTTGTGGCCGTGGGGGATTACGGCACTATCATCCAGTGGAGAATGCTTATAGTCCAAAAAAGCGGCGACAACCTGCCCACCGGCACAGACGTCACCCTTACCGCCATATCGACAGACATAAATAACCCCGTTTACGAATACTGGGTCAAAATCCCCAGGGACGGCTCCTGGGTCTCCCTGTCGTGCAGCGACGACCCCGTCTGCACCTTCACCCAGGAGGTGCCCGGCACCTATACCATCTACGCCTATTGCAAAGAGGCCGACGCGCCTTCCGGCGCGCCTTACATCAGCGCCGGCCCTGTAACCGTCACCTTCACCAAGGACAAGGCCGTCTGCGACCTGACCGTGGACGGCCCCAACGGCAACCAGACGCCTGGCGGCAGCGCCACCTTCACCGCTAGCGCCACCGACCACGGCGGCACCCCCCTGTACCAGTTCTGGGTGCACGACAACAGCGGATGGCGGGTAGCGCAGAATTATTCCACAGACAACACCTTCACCATGGATAACCTCAAGTGCGGCAGCTACACCATCGCTGCCTACGCCCTGGACAGGAACGACGTTAAAGCCGGCAAATGGGACTTCGCCTACGTCAAAGCCTTCGTGATCAACGTCGACAGCAGCGTGAGCCTGGAGGCACCAGCCAGTGTATCCCCGGGCGGCACAGTAAACCTTACCGCCCGGGCCAACTGCCTTACCGGCGCAGAGTACCAATTCTGGTACCAGCCCCCCGGCGGCGCCTGGCACGCCAGCGGCGATTACACCAGCTACAACGGCTACAGTTTCACCGCAGATACAGCAGGGACCTACAAGGTTATAGTCTACGCCAAGGACCACTACGCCCCGGCCACCGACCAGTTTGCGGTATGGGATATTAAAACAATCAACTGCCAGTAGAAGGGCGCAAGATATCTTTGCAATCACCCAACGAAGCGTCCTGGGTTATGTAATAAAATAAGGTCAATAAATTTAGTTGATTAAAATGATTTTACTTCTACCAATTTTTCTGTAATATTACATCAAGTTCTGTTATTTGGACAAAAGACCACTTTACTCTTTCAGTGGTGAATTTAGCTGACCGGGTAAAGTTAATAATCGTTATCAGACATAGTGGTACCGTCAGCTATGGAGGCGGCACCGGACTAATGGATAAACCTGCACCTTAAATCTGGGAGGGTTTATCCGTTAATTTCTGGCAACTGATTTTGATAATATGGAGGAGAATGTATTGATACTATGGTTGGTCACTACGGAGTATCCTCCCTTTTGTGGAGGGATTGCGACTTACTGTTTGCATGCAGCAAACATGATGTCTCAAAAAGGCCACGAAGTAACAGTATTTATAAGCGATCACTCAATTGATTGCCCCTTACAAATCTTAAATGAAAATTTAATTCGGATAGTTAGATTTAGGCCAGGGGAAAAGGATATCTATAAATATCTTGGTTATGCAGCAGCCCTTAGTTATGATATATCTGAGATAATTGAGGATTTCATAAAGAATGAAGGCAATCCGGACGTCATAGAATTTCAGGACTATCTCGGAATTTCCTAATTTTACAATACAAAAGAAAAAGGTATGCTGGAAATATCTGAAGGAAGCCAGAATATTAGTTACAGTTCATGCACCAAAGTTTATCTGTGATTACTATGATCTAGCTCCGGTTTATAATATTACTAATTATTGGACCGCAGAAATGGAAAGATACTGTATCTGTGCCGCAGATATGGTAATTTCACCGAGTTTATATCTTCTTAATGAGTTGTCCAAGTATATTGATTTAAGTGATGTTGAAATTCATGTTATTCCCAACCCTTTTTCTTTAAAGTCTGGTAATATTGATAATTTATATACAGAAAAGAATGATGTAGTATTTTTCGGCAGACTCCAGTACTTAAAAGGAATTGATTACATTTTAAATAAATTCTCAAGTCTTTGGGATAACGGTTTTCAAATACCGTTGAAATTAATTGGCTCCGACACCTATTTCTACCTTAAGAATAAAATGTGGAGTGATTATATTAATCAAAAATTTAAAAAATATGTTGATGAAAACCTGATAGTTTTTGAAGGTATAATGCATATTGATAAATTATACAATAGATTAAAAAAAGCCCATGTTATTATTATTCCATCACGCTTTGAGAATTTTCCCTATTCATTAATAGAGTCAATGGTATTGGGAAAGATTGTTTTGGTTTCTGATAGCGGAGGTCAGCGGGAACTGGTGGAAGATAAAAAGAATGGATTTGTTTTTTCTCAGGATGAACCCGGTGAATTCGAGAAAAAGCTGGAATTTATTTTGTCTTTATCAGACGATAGAATGCAGGAAATAGCCATGGAAGCAAAAATAACAATCGAGGAGAAATGTTCTTATGAAAAAGTATATACCAAAAAAATTAGTGTGCTGGAATAATTAAGGAAAAAGAATAAGGATTTAAAGCACTATCCATTTATCAGGAAACGTGAAAAATCACAGGAGAAACTATAAGAATATGAAAAAGGCAGTAGAAATAAATCTTATCAGGAAGTAAAAGGCCTGCTCAGTGTTATTGTACCGTACTATAATACGGGAGCATATGTAAGAGATGCCCTGGATAGTATAATTAATGCTACTTATCCTGATAAGGAGATTATTATTGTTAACGACGGAAGCGATGTACTGGAAAGCCTTGCTGTATTATATGAAGTACAGGAAAAATATCCGGTGGAAATAATACATAAAAAAAACGGCGGCTTGTCTTCAGCCAGGAATGCGGGGGCTGAGGCAGCAAGGGGTGAATATATTGCGTTTCTTGATTCAGATGATATGATCTCATCAGAATACTACAAATGGGCCATAGAACTTCTTCAGCATTATGACAATGTTAGTTTTATCGGCTGCTGGGCCCAATACTTCGAAGGCTCAGAAGAAATATGGCCTGCCTGGAATCCGGAACCGCCTTATCTTTTGATTCATAACCTTGTTAACAGTAGTGCTCTGGTGATAAGGAGAAGGGACTTTTTGTTATGTGGTATGAATGATCCCAAAATGGAATATGGCATAGAAGATTATGAGAGTGTTGTTAATATGGTTAAGAACGGTTGTATGGGAATTGTAATTCCAAAACCCCTTTTCCAGTACAGAATTAGATCTAATTCAATATCAAGCCATTTCAATAATAATAATATGGCCTATTCACAGCGTTTAATCTCAGAAAAACATAGCGAAATTTATAAGGAATATGCCCCTGATATTTTTAATCTTCTTAATTATAATGGACCAGGCTATTTTTTTGATAATCCTTCAAATAATTATCTGCCTGTGGGATTTTGAAGCCAGTATGGCAACACTGGACATTAAAGGTTCCAGTTGTGAAATACCAATTGAATTAAAGAATGAGTTAACAAGATTATGGAGAAAACCTCTCTTTAGAAAGGCTGTAAAACTTTTTTTAAAATAAAGTTAAACAAACTTTTCTTTTAAATGGAGTTAATGTGGATATGCCTTGAAATTGCAGGTAGAATAGAAAAACCTTAGTAATAAATTTTATCGATAAAGAGTATTTTACCATAAATCAATAGAACTCCTTTTCACTAAACGTTATGTATCAATACTATTCTTCTTTTCTTCATTAAAGACTTCCATATTAATAAAAAATATTCAAAGTGTGAAAAACATGAAAACTAAAATAATGCATATTGTTACTTTATCTGAGATAGGCGGGGCGCAAAAGATTGTTTACCATCTCGCAGCTGAAAGTGATGGAAACATTTTTGAGATCACAGTGGCATGTGCGCCAGGCGGTGAGTTAATCGATTGGCTGGAAAAAATAGATGTTAGGGTTATTAAAATTCCCTGGTTAAGAAGAAATATTTCATTATTTGATGATTTATTTGCTTTCTGGCAGCTTTATCTCTTGCTAAGGAAGGGCAGATATGATATCGTGCACTGCCACAGTTCCAAGGCCGGCATTCTTGGACGTTTAGCCGCGAGGTTGGCAAAGGTTCCAAAGATCTATTTTACAGTCCACGGGTGGTCGATAAACGACTATCAAAGTTTACCTGTACGTTATTTATATACATTAATAGAAAAAATAGCAGGGGCAATAAGCACCAAAATAATCTGTGTGTCCCAGGATTGTATATCAAATGGGCTAAAGTTGAAAATAGCTCCTCAAAAAAAGTTCGTTCTGATTTATAACGGGCTTCCGGAACCAGTAAAAAGAAATAACTTACTTCGTAAAGAGCTTAATATTGGAAAGGAAGATTTAATATTTGGGATGGTTGCCCGCCTTGCCCCACCGAAGGACACAATGCTATTTTTAAAATTAGCAGAACAAATGATCAATAATAGAGGAAGCTTTGCTGGAAAAACAAAGGATATAACCCGGGGTATGGGCAAAATTTATTTTGTCTTAATCGGCGATGGGCCCCTGCGCGCTGCCTGCCAGGCATTTATCAAAGATAAAGGTCTGGCAGGGCACGTGTTCCTGCTGGGAACACGGGAAAATGCAGCAGAACTGGTCCATGACTTCGATGTGTTTACCCTGTTTTCACGCTGGGAGGGGTTGCCCCTTACCATCATTGAGGCGATGCTGGCCGGCCGGCCGGTGGTGGCAAGCGCTGTTGGCGGTGTCGGCGAATTGGTGGCGCATGGAGAGACAGGTTATCTGATTGAGCAGGGAAATCTGGAAGAAGCGCTAGAGGCTTTAGGGAAATTGGCTGAAAACAAGGAATTGCGTCTTTCCATGGGAGATGCTGGCCGACGCAGGGCGCTGGAGTGTTTTAGCCTGGAGACAATGGTGGGGAAGTACAGGGAGCTTTACCTTTCTTAACAAATAATTACTGAACTAAGGCCTTGTTTAGAGGTCTGGGAGAAGTAACATTGTCTGGTTTTTCTACCCGTTTTAAAGGAAATTGTTTGTTGGTGACGAATGTTTTTTAGGAAATAATTCTACTGGAAGAAAATTTCCTGGAGACGGGCGGGGAGAAGCATTTGGACAAGGGCATGAACCTGCTTTTGCTCAAACTGGGTTTTCTATTGACGGATTTGGCTCTGATAAACCTGGGTTATGTCCTGGCCTTCGTTCTAAAATTCGGCTGGGATATCCCGCAATATAACTTTGTGGCCTACGTTTCCACCTGGCCCTGGCTCAGCCTGTCGGCCCTGTGCTTTTTTTGTTTTTACAGGCTCTATGGAAGCTACCACTGGCGGTGGACAGAGGTATTTGCTTCGCTGGTTTGTGTGGTATTCTTTCAAGCCCTGGCTGCCATGGCCCTGTCCTTCTTCTTTCGCGGTTTTTCCTTCCCCCGTACGGTCTTATTGACAGCTCCGTTCATTCAGTTGGCCCTGCTGGCTTTGTGGCGCAGGGCGGCCTGGTATATTGATAGAAGAATTCAAGCAACGAAAAGGGTCATAGTTGCCGGCAAGCCGCTGGATGCCCTTGCCCTGGCGGAGAAGCTGGAAGCAGCTACGGGCAGGCTGATGAAGGTGGAGGGTGTGGTTTTAGATGTCTTGTCCCGGCCTGACAGCACCCCGCAACCGGGACAGTTTAAGATGGATTGCCGGAACCCTGGATCAGGTGGCGGGACTTATAGGCCGCCGGTGCTGGGCGATGTGGAGGATATCTGCAAGGTTTTAGTAGATGTCGAACCCGACGAGGTATTTGTCTGTTCAACCCTGTCCCAGGAGCAAAAGGCCAGGGTTGTCCATGCCTGCGTGGATAAAGATATAACAGTATCCCTGGTTCCTGATTTATATGAAATTATGCTGGCCCGGGTCAGGCTGAAACAGGTTGACGATGTGCCGGTATTCACAATCGGGCATTTAAGTATTTCTCTGGAATACATGTTCTTAAAAAGAGTGACGGATATAGCCCTTTCCCTCCTGGCCCTGGTACTTGCAGCTCCTTTATGCCTGCTGGTGGGTGCCGCTGTGAAACTTGATTCCCGGGGTCCTGTCTTATACCGGCAGAAGCGCCTGACCCTGCAGGGAAAGCCATTTTACCTGTATAAATTCAGAACCATGGTGGACGGTGCCGAGCGGGAGAGCGGGCCGGTGCTGGCTACGGATAACGACCCGCGGGTAACAAGGGTGGGACGAATTATAAGGGCTGCCCGGATCGATGAAATACCGCAGTTAATTAATGTTCTAAAAGGTGACATGAGTATCGTGGGACCGCGTCCGGAAAGACCCTTTTTCGTCAATGAACTGGTCAAGGAAATACCGGAATACGCCTACCGCATGAATGTCAAGTCCGGCATCACCGGCCTGGCCCAGATTTCCGGCAGGTACAGCACCACTGCGGAGAATAAGCTCAAGTACGATTTACTATATACAAAGTCATACTCCCCCGCCAGGGATCTGGCCATTTTACTGCAGACGATTAAGGTCATCCTGATGAAAGACAGGGCTTCTTGAGAAGCCCTGTGCCTTACAAGTGAGTGAAGTATATAAACAAAGTCCTGTCGTTTCCCCGATGTTTTAAAGACAACAGGCGTTTCACAGCCGGTTTACAACCAGGCCTGTGATAAGTTTTGGATAGAAGAAGGTGCTCTTTTGGGGCATCTTTTCTCCGTTTCCGGCTACCTCTATCACCTCTTCCACCGGGGTGGGATTCAGGAAAAAGGCCAGCTGGTATGCCCCGGAGTCTACGGCAGCCAGGGCGCCTTCCTCCTCACGGGTGTAAGTAATGTGCTCGGCCCTGGCCCTCAGCTCCCCGCAGATGCCCAGATGTTTTTCAATAATCAGCGTGTGCAGCACGGAAACGTCGAGACCCTGCCAGGCCCGGGACTTGCCCGGGGGCATGACCTGGTCCAGTTGCCTGTTGTTCAGGTAGGTGAGCAGATAGAGCCTGTTGTCTCCTGCATACATGCCGAAGGCATGGGGCCGGTATGGCCTGACGGCGTTTCTGCCGCCAGGCTCGCCGCAGGTATCCAGGCCGGGGTCGGACAGACATCTTTGATTCTCGATCCCGCTGCCGGCGGCCTCATTGGGCCTGCCCTTTCCCCGTTCAGCCAGGGCTTGTAAAAATTCCTGGAAGTTACCCCGGTCCGGGGCCAGGGGGAATTCTTCCACCAAAAAGCTTTCTTTCAGCCTGTCCACCAGCAGGGATAGATCAATTTCGCTGATATTCTTGACCAGCCGGTGGGTCGGGAGAACCACCAGGCCGGGGTCGTAAAGGTTGACCAGGGTCATCATAACGTAGTTGTGGGCGTGGTCCACTGTGCGGGTGCAGGATCCTGCGTTCTCCGGTGTGTCGCTGCAGGAACTGGTCACGGCAACGCTTTCTGCAGTAAAACCTGAAGGGGCAGTGGGTTCTGGAAAACCCGTATGTTTTTCAGTTTCTGCAGTTTCCCTTGATTCCTTTTCCCGGGCTGCTTGTTCCCTTTGGAAATTTAATGCTGTTTCGTAGCGGTGGTGTCCGTCTGCGATAAAGATGCGCTTTCCGGCCATGGCCTGTTGGACCTTGCTGATGACCTCCCCGTTCGTAATCACCCACAACCTGTGGGATTCCCCGCTTTCATCCGTGAAGTCAATATCAGGGGCGGTTCCCTCCACTGCTTCCCGCAGGGCTGTGTCCACCTTTTTTTCACTGTCCTCATAAAGGCTGAAGATGGGGCTGAAATTAGCCCTGCAGGCGCGCATCAGCTCCAGTCGGTCCGCCTTATGCTTGGGCATGGTTTCCTCGTGAGGCAGGATCACACCTTTTTCATAGGGCTCCAGCTTAACTCCGCAGATGAGGCCGCTGCGGATTTTCCTTTCCCCGCCTATGGTAAACTCTTGCTCGTATAAGTAAAGGGCAGGCTTGCTTTCGGGAGTCAGTACTTTACTCTCCAACCAGGTGTTATAATCGGCGGCTGCCCGGGTGTAGCGGTTGCAGGACTCACTATCTCCGGGAAGGTTTTTTCCGTACTCCAGGCGAATGATGTTGTAGGGGCTGCATTTATAGTATTTTTCCTGGGCGGCGGCATCTATTACATCGTAGGGGGGCGTTACAACCTCTTTCAGGCTGCTGATTAACGCAGGATTATAGCGTAGACCTTTAATTGGAATTATAGTTGCCATTAAATAGTTTCCTCCTAAATTTTACAAAGCAATACTTCCATAAAAAATTTCCGTTCCCGACAAAAAACAATTAATCAATAAAGTAAAAAGGAAGGAGTGGTTAATCATTTATTCCTTCCGGGTCCAACGGTCGCTGTCCCTGTAACGGTACTTGGCCATAACCCGCTTGAACGCATCCTCAAGATCGATGTTCAGGGAATTGGCGTAGCAAATCAGAATAAATAAAATATCGGCCAATTCAAGGGCCAGATCGCCCATAGGTTCATCAGGTTTTTTGGGCTTTTCACCATACTGGTGATTGATTTCCCGCGCCAGTTCGCCAACTTCTTCGGCTAGCCGGGCCATCATCGAAAGTGGGTTCCAGTACCCTTCTTCAAACTGGCTGATCCAGTTATCTACTTCCTCTTGCATTTCTTTTATATCCACAGTTATATGCCTCCAGCTTACCCATACGTACTGTCTGAGTAAATTTTACCCTTTTTCGCTGCAACACGCAAGTTTTCTGTATTTTGTTGTAAAACCCAGTCTTTTCAATGAATACCAGTTTAACTAAAGTAATACCAGTTTAACCAAAGGGATCTGTCATAATTCTTAGCATTTCCTAGTATGATAGGGTAGAGTTAAACTCTTGTAGGGAGGGATGCCTGTGCAGTATCCGCGCTGGATAATATTCAATAAAAAAACGGCCTTGCCGTTTCTGGCACTGGTGATTATAGGCTTGTTGCTAATCTGGGGCGGCGGCAGGCTGATTGCCCGGGGAGGGGCGAAACTGCCCCCGCTGGAGATGCTCATGGCCGGTCTGGAGAAAACCATGGGCAGCTCGAGCTTTCGCTACCGGGCAGAAACAAAACTGATCTCGGAGGGCAGGGTTAATGTGGATTTCTTTAGTCAGGTGGAAGGTGAAAGGGTAGCCCCTGATAAAGTATGGATAAAAGGCCAGATGATGAATACGCCCATTGAGTTCATCCAGGTGGGAGATAACTCCTACTTTAAGGATCAGGCGACCGGTAAGTGGGTAGCTCTACCGGGGAATAAGCTGGTTGATTCGGAACTCTTCTACGCTGAACTGAATCCCCTGGCCTACTTTAACTTCAAGGATGTTCCGGAAATCAAATACCTGGGGCAGGAAAAGGTGGACGGGGAAAAATTGCTGTGCCTGGAAATGCGCCCTAACCTGATGGACCCGTTCCTGGAAATGCGCCTCACCGGCTATACCTACAAAGTGTGGCTGAACCCGGGGGACTACCGCCTGCGCCGGGCCGTACTCCAGGCCCTTGACAGGCACAACCCCCAGAGCGGTGTTGAGATTAACCTGCGCTTCTGGGATTATGATCAGAGTATGAACATTGTACCACCGGTATAAAAGGTAAGGCCGAAGGCCCGGCACGGGGATGCCGGGTGTTTTTTTAGGCCGGCCCGGCACATATTTAAAAAGGGCACCCCCAGGAGGGACTGAACATTGACATAAGCATGGTCTACCTGTTATAATATCTCGTATTTTATTGGATTTATAAACCAGGGAGGCTTTTAAAATGCATCCTGATGGAGAACGTATCCTATTCACCGGGGAACAAATCCAGGCTCGAGTTGCCGGGCTGGGAGCGGAAATATCCAGTGATTACAAGGATAAGGAACTGCTGGTCATCGGAATCCTGAAAGGAGCGATTATTTTTCTTTCAGACCTGGTGCGCAGTATCACGGTTCCCCTTTATTATGACTTCATGGCCGTATCCAGCTACGGCTCATCAACAGAATCCTCCGGAGTAGTGCGGATTTTAAAGGATCTGAACCAAAGCATTGAAAACTGCCATGTGCTGATCGTGGAGGACATTGTGGATACGGGACTCACGCTTAATTACTTAGTGGAAAATCTTAAATCCCGGGGACCTGCCAGCTTAAAGGTCTGCACTCTCCTGGACAAACCCTCCAGGCGGAAGGTACCGGTAAAGATTGACTATAACGGCTTCACTGTTCCCGATGAATTTCTTGTGGGTTACGGCCTGGACTATAACGGGCGCTACCGGAATTTCCCTTATATCATGGTATTAAGCAGGAGAGTATATGAAGGGGGAAACTAGATGTCTTTACCCGAGCAGGAACTGGTCATTGTTCTTGATTTCGGTGGCCAGTACAGCCATCTGATTGCGCGGCGCATCAGGGAGCTTAAAGTATTCTGTGAAATGATTCCCTATTCTACCCCGATTGAAGAGATCAAGGCCAAAAGGCCCAGGGGAATTGTTTTTTCGGGCGGCCCCTCCAGTGTCTACCAGGAGAAAGCGCCGGCCTGCGACCCGGCCCTTTATGAGGCAGGGATCCCCATCCTGGGCATCTGCTATGGGATGCAGTTGATGGCCCAGCAACTGGGCGGCGTTGTGACCCGTTCCGGGCACCGCGAGTACGGCAAGACGGCCCTTCATGTTCTGGAGCGGGACAGGCTTCTGTCCTGCATGGAACAGTTGGAACAATGCTGGATGAGCCACGGTGACAGGGTTGAGTCAGCGCCACCCGGATTTATGGTGTCTGCCGCTACCTCCAATTCGCCGGTTGCGGCCATGTCCTGTCCGGCTAAAAACCTCTATGCCGTACAGTTCCACCCGGAAGTTGTCCATACTCCCAAAGGACAGGATGTACTGAAGGCATTCTTATACGACATCTGCGGCTGCACTGGAGACTGGACCATGAGCTCCTTCCTGGAGCGGTCCATCGAAGATATAAAGGCCAGGGTTGGTGATAAAAGGGTCCTCTGCGCCTTGAGCGGCGGGGTGGATTCCTCCGTTGCCGCTGTCATGGTGCAGCGGGCGGTGGGCGACCAGCTCACCTGCATTTTTGTTAACCACGGCCTCCTGCGCAAGGGCGAGGCGGAGCAGGTTCAAAAAACTTTTAAAGAAAAATTTCAGATGAATCTGGTCTATGTGGATGCCCGGGAGCGGTTCTTGAGCAAGCTGGCCGGTGTGGCCGACCCGGAAAAGAAAAGAAAAATTATCGGCGAAGAATTTATCAGGGTGTTCGAGGATGAGGCCTCAAAGCTGGGGCAGATTGACTACCTGGTCCAGGGCACCCTTTATCCCGATGTGGTGGAAAGCGGTACAGCCACGGCAGCGGTGATTAAGAGCCACCACAATGTGGGCTGCCTGCCCGAGGATATGCGCTTCCAGTTGATAGAGCCGCTGCGCTGGCTGTTTAAGGATGAAGTGAGGATTCTAGGCGAGGAGTTGGGCCTGCCCGAAGAAGTGGTCTGGCGTCAACCCTTTCCGGGCCCCGGTCTGGCGGTACGGATTCTGGGGCCGGTGGATGCCCAAAAGGTGGCGCTCCTTCAGGAGGCCGACGCCGTGGTTGAGCAGGAGATTCGCAAAGCCGGCCTTTACCGGCAGATCTGGCAGTCCTTTGCCATACTTCCGGATATGCGCAGTGTGGGTGTGATGGGGGACCAGCGCACCTATTCCCACACCGTGGTGATCCGGGCGGTCAACAGCGTCGACGCCATGACCGCGGACTGGGTCCGCCTGCCCTACGAGGTGCTGGAGGCCATCTCCTCCCGTATTGTCAGCGAAATTAAGGATATTAACCGGGTAGTCTATGATATTACGTCGAAGCCACCGGCGACAATTGAGTGGGAATAGAAAAGAGGCTTGACAGGCCTGGGTATGAGGGGGTTCCAGGCTCCATTCAGCCCTGGTCCTGGCGGTTAAGGTTTATACCTTTTTTTGGTGAGATCGTAGCCGCCAGTTTTTATTTCTACCGGCCTTGCAGATTTTTAACAGGGAATTGGTAAGTCAAAGGATAAAGTGGTCTTAGGAGGATGGTCAGGAGATTTTATATTCAGCTTCATATAGTAACGAGTATGGCTGGCCTACCTTCGCTGTAATCATGGGCGTTATTTCAATTAATGATTGGATATTGAAATTTTAAGCAAAATTTGTTAAGATAAGCTCAAGTTATAGAACTAGCCCGTTATGCTCTTTTTGCGGGCGTTCTTGTTTTGTTTAGCTGAAAAACTCAACAAAGAACGAGAGAAAGTGTGCCTAGGGTTCCACGCCCCAATCCAACATAAGGGACGGTTCGGACCAAGCGGGACAGGCCTTAGGGGAGTTGGCCGGACGGGGCCCATCTTCCGCAGGTTACACCGGGAAGGGATAAAAGCCCAGGCGGGTAGGTTTCGCTCACGAACGAAATCTATCTGCCCGGGTTTGTGTTTTTTATCGCCTGGTGAGGAAGCAAAAAGGGGCAAAGGATGCCAAAGGAACCTCTCCTGGCCCTAAAGGAAGCAAAGGAAAGCCACCCTGCCTGGCCTGCTTTACTGTGTTTTTACTTCGGGGTATGAATCCCGGCTGCCGGTCTATAATATTTGCAGCGGGGCCTGGAAACAAGGCAATAATTAAGAATAAAGGAGACAATAGATATGTCCAAACCCCTGGTGGGTATTGTAATGGGCAGTGACTCGGACTTGCCGGTTATGAAAGAAGCTGCCGCTATCCTGGATGAATTGGAGATTACCTGGGAAGCTGTTATTTCTTCCGCGCACCGGGTGCCGGATAAAACGGCTGCTTATGCGCGTGACGCTGCGGGGCGCGGTCTGGCGGTGATTATCGCGGGGGCGGGCGGGGCAGCCCACCTGCCGGGCGTAATTGCGGCTTATACCCCTCTGCCGGTGATTGGCGTTCCCATCAAGACGGGCGCTTTGAACGGTATAGACGCCCTTTACGCTATTGTCCAGATGCCCTCTGGTGTGCCCGTGGCCACTGTTGCCATCAACGGCGCACGGAACGCCGGCATCCTTGCCGCCCAGATTATTGGCGCTTCGGACCCGGAAGTCCGCTCCAGAGTTGCGGCATATAAGGAGAGGCTGGCGCAGCAGGTTCTGGCGAAGGATAATGACCTGTCGGAAATGGGCCTCAAGGCTTACCTGGAGCGTCAGGAAAGGAAGGAAAAGTAGGTTTTTTACATCCAGCACCGTGCCGGGGCGGGCGGGTAAGTACGCAGCGGTCCGGCATAAAGGCGTTGCTGGAAATGCCCGGCCCCTTGCGGGTTCAATGAACATTTTGATTCCGCATTTTTAATTACGCATTTTATTTAAGTAGCAAAATTAAAGCTGTTGCCCGGGTTATCAGATTACGCAGGAGGTTAATCTATGATTGAGCGCTATACAATGCCGGAAATGAGACAAATCTGGTCGGAAGATAATAAGTTCAGGAAATGGCTGGAAGTAGAGATTTACGCCTGTGAAGCCCTGGCTGAACTGGGTCAGATTCCGCCGGAGGCCCTGGCTCAGATTAAAGAAAAGGCTGATTTCGACGTGCGCCGCATTGCCGAGATAGAAGCGGTAACCAATCACGACGTTATTGCCTTTGTTACTAACGTAGGCGAATATGTGGGGGAGGCAGCCCGCTACATCCACCTTGGCCTGACCTCCTCGGATGTGCTGGACACCGCCCTGTCCGCTCTGATGAAGGAAGCCGGGGAGCACCTGGTGACAAGGCTGAAGCAGCTCAGGGAGGCGCTGCTGGAAAAGGCAGTGGAACACCGTCATACGGTAATGATCGGGCGCACCCACGGCATTCATGCCGAGCCCATCACCTTCGGCTTGAAGATGCTGCTCTGGGTGGATGAAACCGAACGCAGCATCCGCCGGATGGAGCAGGCCGTGGAGACTGTCAGCGTGGGTAAGATTTCCGGCGCCGTGGGGACATATGCCAACGTCGACCCCCGGGTGGAAGCTCATGTGTGCGCCAGACTGGGTCTAAAGCCGGCCAGGGTCTCCACGCAGGTACTGCAAAGGGACCGCCACGCCGAATACCTGACCACCATCGCTGTTATCGGCAGCAGCCTGGATAAATTCGCCACCGAGCTGCGCAGCCTCCAGCGCACGGATATCCTGGAGGTGGAGGAACCCTTCCGCAAAGGACAGAAGGGTTCTTCGGCCATGCCACACAAACGCAATCCCATCACCGGGGAGCGCATTTCCGGCATGGCCCGCCTCTTGCGGGGAAACGCCCTGGCGGCCATGGAAAACGTCGCCCTCTGGAACGAACGCGACATTTCCCATTCCTCGGTGGAGCGGGTTATCGTCCCGGACAGCACCATTATCCTGGACTACATGCTGGTAAAGCTGGTAGACGTCATCACCAACCTCCAGGTTTACCCCGAAAACATGATGCGCAATGTAGAACGCACCCACGGGCTTATTTTTTCCCAGCGGGTTCTTCTGGCCCTGGTTGAGGAGAAGGGATTCTCCAGGGAGCAGGCCTACGAGCTGGTGCAGCGAAACGCCATGCAGTCCTGGCGCACCGGGGAGAACTTCCGCGACCTGCTGCTGAAAGACGGCGACGTAACCGCCCAGATCAGCGAGGAAGAGGTTGACGAACTGTTTGATTTTAGCTACCACCTGAAGCACGTTGATGAAATTTATAAAAGGTTCGGCCTGTGAGGTCCAAAGCTGTGGCGGTAAAAACCGGCCCATTTTTGGCAAAGGGCTTTTGATTGGAATCTGCCGGGGGCCTGTGGTTTACAGATTTACATTCCCTAAGGATTATTAATAAACAGCATCGTGTAATTACAGGCGCCTGAATAGTAAATAAAGCCCGTGCGCCGCCTTGAGTACATCGCCAACCTGCGCATACACAGGCTCCTGAATAGTTCATAAAGCCCGGGGCTTTAAAAACAGGGAACCGGCTTTGCCCTGCTGGCAGCCGCCCTGTTTAGGAAGATCATTTGTACGGGGGTTTACCGCGTCGGAACAGGAGGTTTTAGAGCATGCTGCAAAAGCTTGAAAAGCTTTACGAGGGCAAGGCCAAGCGGGTCTACCGCACAGGACGCCAGGACCAGTACCTGGTTGAGTTCAAGGATGATGCCACGGCGTTCAACGGGGCCAAGAAAGGAACCATACAAAACAAAGGAGCGCTCAACAATCAAATTTCGGCCGTGTTTTTCCAGCTTTTGGAGGAGCGGGGCATTCCCACCCACTTTGTGGAATTGTGCGGTGAACGGGAGATGCTGGTCAAGTCTCTAAAGATTATTCCAGTGGAGGTGGTGGTCCGCAATATCGCAGCAGGCAGCCTGTCCAGGCGTCTGGGACTGCCCGAGGGTACGCTGCTGCCCTGTCCCGTAGTTGAATATTACTACAAAAACGACGAGCTGGGCGACCCCCTGATAAACGACGATCATATCAGGGCGCTCAATCTAGCCGCACCCCGCCAGATGGAACGGATTAAAGAAATCGCCCTGGCTGTAAACGCCATTCTGCTTGACTACCTGTCGGACAAGGAAATCGACCTGGTGGATTTCAAGCTGGAGTTCGGACTTAAGGCAGGAGAAATCGTCCTGGGGGATGAAATATCCCCCGACACCTGCCGCTTCTGGGATCATAAAACCCGTGAGAGGCTGGACAAGGACCGTTTTCGCCGGGACCTGGGTAGCGTAGAAGGGGCTTATGAGGAAATTTTCAAGAGGCTTACGGGAAAGAGCTTCAACCAGGTACAATAAAAGGAATAAAGGGGATGGGCCGGCCGGTTTCCGTTTATCTGTAGTTAATGTCCTTATTATTGCCCGGCGCCGGGATGGCCACGGGGGATGGTCAAGGGATCTACCTGAAGGAAGGGCATGGGGTTGGTATCCGGGATATTCAATAATTAAACCAATTAAACCCGGCCTGCTTTCACGGCCACCTTGCCGCAGGGCATGGTTCGCATTTGCACATGTTAATCAGGGTATATTTAAGACACCCGCCAGCTAATTGGAGGTTTTGTGTATGACCGAGGAGAATAAAGGCCTGACCTATGCTGACGCCGGCGTCGACATCGAAGCCGGGAACGAGGCGGTGCGCTTGATGCGCGACGCCGTACGGAGCACTTACCGGCCGGAGGTTTTGGCTGATATCGGAAGTTTCGGGGGATTTTTTGCCCTTGATGTGAAGAAATACCGGGAACCGGTGCTGATTTCGGGAGCGGACGGGGTAGGTACCAAACTCCGGGTGGCCATGCTGGCGGATCGCCACGATACCATAGGTATCGACGCGGTGGCCATGTGTGTGAACGATATTCTTGTACAGGGGGCGGAGCCGCTTTTTTTCCTGGATTACCTGGCAGTGGGCCGGCTGGTTCCTGAAAAAGTGGCCGCTATCGTGGGCGGTGTGGCGGAGGGCTGCCGGCAGGCGGGATGTGCCCTGATTGGCGGGGAAACAGCAGAAATGCCGGGTTTTTACGGTCCCGAAGAATACGACCTGGCGGGCTTTGCCGTAGGCGTTGTGGAACGCTGCCGGATTATCGATGGTAGCGGGATCAAGCCCGGGGACAGACTCATAGGCCTTCCCTCCTCCGGATTGCACAGCAACGGCTACTCTCTGGCCAGAAAAGTCTTGCTGGAACGCGCGGGTTACAGCGTGGACACCTATCTGCAACAGCTGGGGCGCACTCTGGGGGAGGAAATACTGGAACCAACCAGGATTTACGTCAAGATCGTTCTCCCCTTACTGGAACGTTTTCAGATTAAAGGCCTTGCACACATTACCGGGGGCGGGCTTACGGAAAACATTCCCCGCATCCTTCCGGCGGGCACGGGGATCAGGATCCGCACAGGGACATGGCCTGTGCCGCCTGTATTCAACCTGATCCAGGAAATTGGCGGGATTTCCGAAGCAGAGATGCGGCGCACTTTCAACATGGGCATCGGACTTGTGGCGGTAGTAACCGGGGAAGAAGCCGGCCCGCTCATGGCCCATCTAAAGAGCCTGGGCGAAAACAGTTACCTCATCGGTGAAGTTGTTGCGGAGGAAGGCGGCGTGAGAGTAGAATATTTGGATTAAATAACAAGGGACTGACCATTAAGTTTTTTGGAGGGGATCTAATTGAGTACGCTGCGTCTGGGCATTCTAGCTTCCGGCCGGGGTTCCAACCTCCAGTCCATTATGGATGCAGCCGCGGCCGGTAAAATCGGCGCGGAAGTTGCTGTGGTCATCAGCGACAATAAGGATGCCTTTGCCCTTGAACGGGCACGCCTTGCCGGCATCCCGGCCAGGTACGTGGGTTTCGGGGATTATGAGTCCAAAGATGAGTACGAAAGGGCTATCCTGGATATCCTGAGGCAAAATAAAGTAGACCTGGTCTGCCTGGCCGGGTATATGAGGTTGGTGGGCAGGGTTATCCTTGATGCCTATAGCAATCGCATTATGAACATCCACCCGGCGCTCCTGCCCTCCTTTCCGGGACTGCACGGACAGAAGCAGGCCTGGGAGTACGGGGTGAAGTATAGCGGATGTACCGTACATTTTGTTGATGACGGAATGGATACGGGTCCCATCATCATCCAGGCAGTTGTTCCTGTTTACGATGATGATACACCTGATACCCTGGCGGCCCGGATCCTGGAGCAGGAGCACATAATCTATCCGGAGGCTATCCGGCTTTACGCCGGGGGGCATTTAAAAATCCAGGGCCGCAAAGTATTTATTACAAAATAAAGACAGGAGGAGGAAGTATGCCCGTTAAGCGTGCTTTAATCAGTGTATCCAACAAGGAAGGAGTCGTTCAATTTGCCCGGGGACTTGCGGAGCTGGGAGTTGAGATCGTATCTACCGGAGGTACGGCCAAAACTTTACGGGAAGCCGGGGTACCGGTTACATACATATCCGATGTCACCGGTTTTCCGGAAATTTTAAACGGACGGGTTAAGACCCTGCACCCTGCCGTCCATGGCGGGATCCTGGCCCTGCGCAATCCTGACCACCTGAGCCAGCTGGAGACACACGGGATTAAACCCATTGACCTTGTGGCGGTAAACCTTTATCCCTTCCGGGAGACTGTGGCAAAACCGGGTGTTACTATGGAAGAAGCCATTGAGAATATCGATATCGGCGGCCCTTCCATGGTGCGTTCAGCCGCTAAGAACCACCGTTATGTTCTGGTGGTGGTGAACCCGGCGCGCTACGGAGAAGTTCTGGAAGCCCTCCGCAGCGGTGAGGCCGGGAATGACTTGAGGCTGTCCCTGGCCCGGGAGGCCTTTGCTCACACCTCCGCTTATGATGCCGCCATTGCCGCCTACCTGGAGGGTCCGGAGGAAAGCGGGGAGTTATTCCCGCCCACCCTGAATATCCCGGTGAAGCGGGTTCAAGTCCTTCGCTACGGGGAAAACCCGCACCAGAAGGCGGCCTTTTACCGCGACCCGGCGGTTACCGGTCCCTGTACCGGCAATGCCGTCCAGCTTTGGGGCAAGGAGCTATCCTACAATAATATCCTGGACTTGAATGCAGCCTTTGAATTGGTGCGGGAGTTTGCAGATCCTACCGCAGTAATTATCAAACACAACAATCCCTGCGGCTGTGCCTGCTCTTCCAATCTGCTGGAGGCTTACAAGAAAGCCCTGGAGGGGGACCCCGTTTCGGCCTTCGGGGGTATTGTAGCCCTGAACCGGGAAGTGGACCCTGAAACTGCAGAAGAGATGGCCAGGTTGTACCTGGAGGCTATCATAGCTCCCGGTTATCAGGAGGAGGCCCTTGCTATCCTCCAGAAAAAGGCTAATCTGCGGCTGCTGAAAACCGGTGAGATTACCGGTCAGACCAGCGACCGGCTGGATGTCCGCAAGATTAACGGCGGCCTGCTGGTTCAGGAGGCGGACCGGGTGGTGCTGAACCCGGCCGAAGTCAGAGTTGTCACCAGAAGACAGCCCACCAAAGAAGAAATGGAAGAAATGTTTTTTGCCATGACTGTGGTCAAGCACGTCAAGTCCAATGCTATTGTGGTAACCAGGGGGCGCCAGTTAATCGGCGCAGGTGCCGGCCAGATGAACCGGGTGGGTTCGGTCCGGATTGCCCTGCAGCAGGCCGGGGATAAGGCCAGGGGTGCGGTTATGGGTTCCGACGCCTACTTCCCCTTCGGCGATTCACTGCAGGAGGCGGCCCGGGCCGGTATTACAGCCGTGGTCCAGCCCGGCGGTTCCATCCGTGATGAAGAATCAATCAAGATCGCCGATGAGTTTAACATGGCCATGATTTTCACAGGCGTAAGGCATTTTAAACACTAATACCGGAACATCACCGGTTGCCCATTTTCCCATTAGCAAACCGGACCTGTTCATTTTCCAGGTCAAAGGACTTCAGGCACCGGCTGGTTACAAGGTTTATAAAAATTTTACCGGCCCGGGAAACGGGAAATGTCCTGTTTCCGGAGCAGCTTGAAAACGAGATTCCAGGGGGGAGTGATCAAATGAAAGTTCTGGTAGTGGGCGGCGGCGGGCGTGAACACGCCCTGGTCTGGAAGCTGAAGCAGAGTCCCCGCGTTAAAAAAATATTCTGTGCCCCGGGTAATGCCGGCATTGCCCGTGATGCCTCCTGTGTAAAAATCAGTGCGGAGGATATTCCTGCGCTTTTAGCTTTTGCCCTGGAAAAGGAGATAGATTTGACCGTCGTCGGTCCCGAAGCGCCTCTGACTGCGGGTATTGTCGACCAGTTTCAGGCAGCGGGGCTGAAGATTTTCGGTCCCTCCAGGGCCGCGGCTGAAATTGAAGGAAGCAAGGTGGTAGCCAAGGAGATCATGGCCAAGTACGGCATTCCCACGGCTGCTTACGCTGTCTTTGCGGATCCCGGGGAGGCCTCGGCTTACATCAAGAAAATCGGTGCTCCCTGTGTGGTCAAGGCGGACGGTCTGGCTGCGGGCAAGGGTGTGATTGTGGCCATGGATGAACAGACGGCCCTGGCTGCGGTGCGGACGATCATGGAAGACCGGGCCTTTGGTGAAGCGGGAAACCGCCTTGTGGTGGAGGAATGTCTGGTGGGCGAAGAGGTCAGCATCCTGGCTTTTACCGACGGGGTCAACGTAGTGCCCATGATTTCATCCCAGGATCACAAACGGGCTTACGATGGGGACCAGGGGCCCAACACCGGCGGTATGGGAGCTTATGCCCCGGCGCCTGTCTACACCCCGGAAGTCCACCGGCAGACAATGGAACAGATCCTGATTCCCATGGTCCGCGCCCTGGGCGAAGAGGGCCGGCTCTATCGCGGTGTGCTCTACGCGGGACTGATGGTCACCAGCCAGGGTCCCAAGGTTTTGGAGTTCAACGCCCGTTTTGGCGACCCGGAGGCGCAGCCTGTCCTAACCCTTCTGGAAACCGACCTGGTGGAGATTATTGACGCTGTTCTGGAAAACCGTCTGGATAAAATCCAGATCAAATGGAGGGAAGAGTCCTCCGTATGTGTTGTGCTGGCTTCCGGAGGGTACCCCGGTTCATATGAAAAAGGCAAGGTCATAACCGGTCTTGATCAACTTCCCGCAGGGGTCGTTGTATTTCACGCCGGCACTGCTGAAAAAGATGGGTCCATTGTTACGGCAGGAGGAAGGGTGCTGGGTGTTACCGCTACCGGCCGGGATATTTCAGCAGCCCTGGAAGCAGCTTACAGGGCGGTAAATAGTATTTATTTTGAAGGCATGCACTACCGCCTGGATGTGGGTAAAAAGGCCATGGATCGCTATCGTTGATGAATACAGACAACAAAACGGGCATACCCTCTTCAACCCGGCGGCTGCAACCGGAAAATCGTCCCTTTTGCCGGCAGGCAATTGCCATTAAAAAGTAAAGTGCAGGTCACGTTTAAAAAATTAAGTACAAATAACCCAAAACACCAGAATACAAGAGTACAAGAATATAGAATACGGGAATAGTGGAAGGCCGGAACACAGGTATGCAGATATTAAGGTAAAATTATTAACATAAACAGCATGACCAATTCATTGATATTTTTAAGGGCGCTGCTTTGAAGTGCCCTGTTTTACTTCTTGAAAGAATTACTTTAACGTATTAAAATGATAAAGAAGTAAATTTAAAATGCTGGAGAAATATTATTTAATTTAAGGCCTTGAGGGGTGGATACCTTGTATTCTGGAAAGTTGAAGGACGAATTGCTGGACAGGCTTTTTGAAGCAATTCTGCAATTAAAAACACGGGATGAATGCTACCAGTTTTTTGAGGACATCTGCACGGTGGCTGAACTGAAATCTCTTGCCCAACGGCTGGAGGTGGCCAAAATGCTCCAGGAGAACCGGACCTACGGAGAAATTGCTGGAAGAACCGGCGCCAGCACGGCTACCATCAGCAGGGTGAAAAGATGCCTGAATTACGGGGCGGACGGCTATAAGCTGGTGCTTGAGCGTTTAGCCCGGCTGCCGGGGAAGGGTTAAAGGGGGATTTACCGGGCCATTGGCCGGGAATTAACTAATAAAAGCCACGTACAGTCATCTCAATGATGAAAGATAGACTTAAGGCAGCCGGATTGCTTTTTGTTTTGTTTAAAAAGTTCTACTTGACACGTGGACAGGAAGAATTTATTATTTTAACGTAATAATGTATTAACGTACTAAAGTAGCGCTAGAACGCAATCATTTCTGATTTCTAAAGTAGCGCTAGAATGTAATCATTCCTGATTTGGGGGTATGGATGGTGGTGGAACCTATCATCAAAGTGATTAAATCCAGCGATCCACTACTGGAGAAAATACTGGAAAGAAACTTTTTGGATCAAGTTCAGGCGGCAGGTCTGGTAAACGAGGTGCTTACCTCTGTACGGACATGGGGGGATACGGCGATCTGCGATTATACCAGGCGCTTTGGGGGTCCGGAACTCCAGCCGGGTGATTTAAGGGTCAGGGACGAGGAGATCGAGGCTGCCTGTAGCCTGGTGGGGCAGGATTATTTAAGAGCCCTGCGCCGGGCCTTGGATAATATAACCACCTTTCACCGCAAACAGCTTCAACAGTCCTGGTTTGAAACCCAGGAAAGCGGGGCTATCCTGGGCCAGTTGGTCAGGCCCCTGGAGAGGGTGGGAATATATGTGCCTGGAGGCAAGGCTTCCTATCCCTCTTCTGTCCTGATGAACGCTGTTCCGGCCAGGGTGGCCGGCGTGAAAGAAATCGCCATGGTTACCCCCCCCGCCGGCGATGGTTCCGTTAACCCCTATACCCTTGCGGCCGCAGCCGAGGCCGGGGTGTGCGAAATCTATAAAATCGGGGGCGCCCAGGCAATTGCCGCTCTGGCCTTTGGAACCGCCGTTGTACCCAGGGTCGATAAAATTACCGGCCCCGGCAACATCCATGTTACCCTGGCCAAAAGGCAGGTATACGGCGTGGTGGATATTGACATGCTGGCCGGACCCAGCGAGATCCTGATCATTGCCGACGCTGCGGCAGACCCTTCCTTTATTGCTGCCGACCTGCTGTCACAGGCCGAGCATGATGAAATGGCTTCCTCTGTACTGCTGACCCCCTGCAGAGAGCTGGCAGTGAGGGTGCAGGAAGAGGTTGCCGGGCAGTTAGCGCTGCTGGACCGCCGGGATATTATTGGGCGCTCCCTGGAACGCTACGGGGCTATCGTAATTACAGTTGATCTGGAACAGGCTTTCCAGTTGGCCGGGCGCTTTGCGCCGGAACACCTGGAGATAATGGTGGATGAGCCTTTCCACTGGCTCTCCCGGGTGAAAAACGCCGGAGCCGTTTTTTTGGGCCCCCATACCCCCGAACCGGCCGGAGATTATCTTGCCGGTCCGAATCATGTCCTGCCCACGGGTGGAACCGCAAGATTTTATTCCCCCCTGGGAGTTGAAGCCTTCCTCAAAAAAACCAGCCTGATTGCTTACACCGGGGCCGCCCTGGAGAAGGAGGCGGAGGCCATCGTCAAGCTTGCCGAAGTTGAGGGTCTCTCCGCCCATGCCAATGCGGTGAAGGTCAGGATGAAGAAATATGAAAAAGAAAAAGGGAAAGGGGACGAATAAGAGAATGAATACAGTATTCGATCCGGCTTTTCTGCTGCGGGAAGACCTCAAAACACTGGTACCCTATAATGCCCCCTATTACGCGTCCGTCATTAAGCTTGACGCCAACGAAAACCCGTATCCTTTTCCCGCCGGGATTATGGAGCGGATTTACGAAGAAATGAACAGACTGGCTTTTAACCGGTATCCGGACCCCATGGCGGTTAAGCTGCGGGAACGTCTGGCCCTTTATACCGGGGTCGGCCCGGAAGGGATCATGGTGGGCAACGGCTCGGACGAACTCATCTTGAATATTATGCTTACCTATGGAACCGGGGCAAAATTTGTGGTAACCAGCCCGACCTTTGCCATGTACGGTTTGCAGGGGAGGGTCGCTGGCGCCGAAATCATTGACGTGCCGCGCCTGGAAGATTTTCAAATTGACGCTGCCGGGGTGAAGCAGGCAGCTGCCGGACCGGATGTAAAACTGGTCTTTATCTGTACACCGAACAATCCCACCGGGAACACTGTTCCCAGGGACGTAACCGAAGACATCATCCGGAGCACCGGCGCCATCGTGGTAGTGGACGAGGCTTACGGTGAGTTCGGGGGGGATTCCTGCATCCCCCTGCTCCAGCGCTACCCCAATCTTATTATCCTGCGCACCTTCTCCAAGGCCTTCGGTCTGGCTGGTCTGAGGGTGGGCTATCTCTTGGCGAGTCCCGCCATTATTAATGATTTATTGAAAGTAAAGCAACCCTTCAATTTGAATGTTTTTTCCCAGACAGCTGCCCGGGTTGTGATGGAAAACCGGCAGGCTTTCCAGGAAAGGATCCAAAAAATTCTGGCGGAAAGGGACAGGTTTTTTGAGGAACTGTCAGCTGTTCCCGGGGTGGAGGCTTTCCCCACCCAGGCCAACTTTATCCTCTTCCGGACGCCGCTGCCGGCCCGGGAGGTCTATGACGGGCTGTTAAAGCGCGGCCTGCTGCTCCGGAGCGTGGAGGGCCCCGCTTTATCGCGCTGCCTGCGGGTTTCCGTGGGTACGGCAGAAGATAATAAACTATTTATAGAAAAACTTAGTGATGTTTTAACACAGGCGTCCCGGGGGTAAGTCAAAATTTTTAAAGCTCAAAAATCTGTTTGGAACTGAGTTGGCGGATTGCAGGTGTAAAGGTGAGGTATTTCTGGCCGGGTCAAAAATTTAATTTAAGAGGTGGTAAAAATGTCTGAAACACGTACGGGTATAGTCAGCCGCAAGACAAAAGAGACTGAAGTAAACGTTACGCTGGATCTTGACGGAAGCGGTGTATCCTGGATTAGTACCGGTCAGCCCTTTTTCGATCACATGCTTCAACTCTTTTCCAAACACTCGTCCTTTAATCTGGAATTGACAGCCCGGGGAGACCTGGCAGTGGACGGTCACCATACTGTCGAGGATGCCGGAATGTGCCTGGGCAAGGCACTCGGCAGGGCCCTTGGAGAAAAGCAGGGGATTAACCGCTTTGGGTATGCCGTTGTCCCCATGGACGATGCCCTCGTTATGGCTGTGGTGGATTTGAGCGGCCGCAGTTACCTGGCTTTTGACGCGCAGATGACCTCTCCCAGGCTTGGAGATTTCGATACCGAGCTGATAGAAGAATTCCTGCGGGCTTTTGTTACCAATGGCCAATTTAACCTGCATATCCGCCAGCTGGCCGGCAAAAACACGCACCACATTATCGAAGCTACTTTTAAGGCCATGGCCCTGGCCATGAAGCAGGCCACTGCCATTACGGGCGAAGGAATACCTTCGACCAAGGGAGTCCTGTAACAGAGCAGCCGGGGTACTGACCTGCTGCGGGTAAACTTATTGGGAGATGCAGCTGGTTTCATTTGACACGGCACTTGCCGTTCCTTGACACTTGCCTGACACTTACACCCCGTGCCCGGACGGTTTGGCAGGGTTGGAAAAAACTCTTTTCGGATGATCAGGTCAACACTGACCCGTTGGAGGTAGAGATGATCGCCATTATTGACTACGGCATGGGGAATTTGAGAAGTGTCGTTAAAGGCTTTGAAAGAGTGGGTGTAAAGGTTTTCCTTACCGGGGACCCGTCCCGGCTTGAACAGGCCGGCGGGGTAGTGCTGCCGGGGGTGGGCGCCTTTGCCGACGCGATGGCCAACCTGCGCTCCACAGGTATGGATCAAGCCATTCACCGGGCGGTCCAGGCAGGGAAACTATTCCTGGGTATCTGCCTGGGGCAGCAGCTACTTTTTGAATTCAGTGAAGAATGGGGCCTGACAAAGGGACTGGGGATTTTCCCCGGCGGCGTAAAACGCCTGCCTCCTGCCCTGAAGGTTCCCCATATGGGCTGGAACCAGATTGAAATACAGCGTCCGGATCCATTATTGCAAGGTGTTTACGACCTCTCTTCCTTTTACTTTGTGCACTCTTACTATGTAGACCCGGAGGAAAAGGACCTGGTCCTCACCCTCACCGAATACGGCCTGCGCTTTGCCTCCATCGTTGCCAGAGAGAATGTTTATGGAATCCAGTTTCATCCTGAAAAAAGCAGCGTCCTGGGGCTCAAGATTTTAAAAAACTTTGGGAGGATGGTTCAAAAATGTTAATTATCCCGGCGATTGACCTGCGGGAGGGAAAGTGCGTGCGCCTGGTGGAAGGGCGGCTGGATCAGGAAACCGTCTATTCCGACGAGCCGGCGGCCATGGCAGCCCTGTGGCAGGAGCAGGGAGCCCGGATGCTGCACGTTGTAGATCTGGACGGCGCTTTTTCGGGTTCGCCCAAGAACATCGAGGTCATCAAGGAAATCCTGGCCGCCGTTGACATCCCTATTCAGGTGGGTGGCGGGATTCGCAGCATGGGTACAGTGGAAAGCCTGCTGGAATTGGGTGCGGCTAGAGTTATCCTGGGTACTGCGGCCATCTTGAAGCCGGAACTTGTCTCCGAGGCCTGTGCCCGGTACGGGGAACGCGTCCTGGTGGGCATAGACGGGAGAAACGGCCGTGTGGCCATTGAGGGCTGGGGACTGATTGCCGGCAAGGGAACGGTTGAACTGGCCCTGGAAATGAAGGAACTGGGTATTCAGAGAGTTGTCTTTACGGATGTCCGCAGGGACGGGACCCTCAAGGGGCCAAACCTGGAAGCCACGGGGGAGCTTGCCCGGGCCACAGGCCTGAAGGTAATTGCCTCCGGCGGGGTTTCCACAACCGGGGACCTGAGGTCGCTGAAGGCAATGGAGCACCTGGGCGTGGATTCAGTGATCATGGGCAAGGCTTTATATTCGGGGGCAGTTAGTCTGAAGGAAGCCCTGGCCATAGCTGAAGGAGTCCCGGAAATGGCAGGGGAGATGGCGGAATAGAGATAAAAGGTCAGGTGAAAGGGACAGGTGCTATTAAAAAGGATTATTCCCTGTCTGGATGTTACCGGTGGAAGGGTGGTCAAGGGCACAAATTTTATTAACCTTAAGGATGCCGGCGACCCGGTGGAACTGGCCGCCTTTTACGACCGGGAGGGTGCCGATGAACTGGTTTTCCTGGATATCACGGCTTCTTCCGAAGGGCGCAAGACCACCCTGGATATGGTTTACCGCACCGCCGGCGAGGTTTTTATCCCCTTTACCGTAGGGGGCGGAATCAGTACCCTGGAGGACATTCGTGCCATGCTTTCGGCCGGGGCAGACAAGGTGTCCATCAATACGGCAGCCGTCAAGAACCCCGGCCTGGTGGCTGAGGCATCCGAAAGGTTTGGCAGCCAGTGTATTGTTGTGGCCATCGACGCCCGTCAGTGCGGGCCTGCCAGCTGGGAGGTCTATATCCACGGGGGGCGCACTCCCACCGGGCTGGATGCCGTAGAATGGGCGAAAAAGGTGGAGTCCCTGGGAGCCGGTGAGATTCTCCTGACCAGCATGGACCGGGACGGCA
>JAKPTB010000010.1 GCA_029555205.1 Bacillota bacterium | reverse complement strand
AAAGCGGCACAGGTAAAGAAGTGTTTGCCAGGGCCATTCATGCTGCGGGTCCCCATGGCCATAAACCCTTTATCACCATAAACTGCGGCGCTATGCCTGAAAACTTGTTGGATATAGAGCTTTTCGGCTATGCTGAAGGGGCTTTCTCCGGAACCAAGCGGGGCGGCAAACCAGGTAAATTTGAACTTGCCGATGGGGGAACCATTTTTCTGGACGAGATTGGCAACTTGTCCCTGTACCTGCAGACCAAGCTCTTAAGAGTCTTGAAGGAGCGCAGGGTCGAGCGGGTCGGTGGTACCCGTTTGATTCCTGTTGACACAAGAGTAATCGCAGCAACTAATTCTGATCTGCAGGAAATGGTCCGTAAAAACATTTTTAGAGACGACCTTTATTACCTTCTCAGCGTCATCCCACTGGTCATACCTCCTTTGCGGGTAAGACAGGAAGATATCCCGTTGCTTCTGGAGTTTTATATGAAGCGGTTCAACAAGTTGCTCGGTAAAGAGATTACAGGGTTCTCCAGTGAAGCTTTAAACGTCTGCATGAATTATTACTGGCCCGGCAATGTGAGAGAGCTGGTCTATGCCGTGGAATATGCCATCAACCTGGAAGAAGGCAATACCATTACCGTTGAAAGCCTCCCACCAGCCCTGCGGGAAACAACAAAAAAAGGCCTTCCCAATCATATCACCAGTGACGGAAGACTCCTGCCCCTGGCCCAGCTTGAGAAGGATGCCATCATAACGGCGCTGGACCGGTACGGCTGGACGGACGAAGGAAAAACCAGGGCCGCCAGGGTGCTGGGGATCAGCCGTGCCACCATTTACCGGAAAATTCAGCGGTACGGCCTGCAGCCCGACCGGGGATAAGGAGCAGCCTTAGGAACCGGCTGCCCGTAGTTATCTTTTATTCAGCAGTTGATTAAAAAAAAGGACAAATCCCGCCGTTCAGGTAAGGAGTCCGCTGTTTGTCTGGGCAAAAAGCGGGCTTTATGCCTGCAATGAGGTTTATCATCTGTTGAAGTAATAAGGCTGGAAAACTCTCAGTTAAATCATCTCTCTTTAAAATAAAACAGGGGAAGTCGAAACGGCTTCCCCTTAAATTTTTTTTGATATGGTTTACAAACATAGTCATACTTAAAATACTCATCATGCCAAGGCCCGGCTTAGGTCAACGCCTTTTAGGACATGTCCGGGCAACTTACTTGACCACAATATTGACCAGTTTCCCCGGCACCGGTATGATTTTAATTATTTTCTTATCCCGGATTAACCTCAATACCCCGGGTTCCTGCAGAACTCTTTCCTGCATTTTTTCCGGCGGCAGATCCGCCGGAACCAGCAGCCGCTCGCGCACTTTACCGTTAATCTGCACTACTATCGTAATTTCATCTTCCTGAATGGCTTCAGGATCGTAGACCGGCCAGGGTTGCAGGTGGATACTGCCCTCATGACCCGTAGCCTCCCAGATTTCTTCGGTGATGTGAGGAGCAAAGGGTGCCAGCAGGAGCAGCAGGCTGTCCAGGGATTCCCTCAATACGGCAGGACTGCGGTCAGTTTCGGGAATTTCCTTGTACTGGTAAAGGGTGTTCACCATCTCCATAATGGCGCTGATTGCTGTGTTAAAGTTGAAGCGGTTGCTGATATCCTCAGTTACCTTTTTAATAGTACTGTGTGTAATTCTGCGCATTTCCCGGTTTGCCCCCACAAGGTTGGCAGCAGGCGCCAGTGGTACACCTTTAAGGAAACCCGCCAGAGGCGCCGCCAGACGCCAGACCCTTTTCAGGAAGCGGAAGCAACCCTCAACCCCCTGGTCGCTCCATTCCAGATCACGGTCGGGGGGAGCTGCAAAAAGGATGAACAGCCTTGCCGTGTCAGCCCCGTAACGGGCCACAATATCTTCCGGGCTCACAACGTTCCCCCTGGACTTGGACATTTTAACCCCATCTTTAAGGACCATGCCCTGGGTGAGGAGGTTGGTAAAGGGCTCCTGGTTTTTGACCATCTTTAAGTCATAAAGAACCTTGGTAAAAAACCTGGAATACAAAAGGTGCAGAATAGCATGTTCAACTCCGCCGATATACTGATCGACGGGAAGCCAGTAGTCGACTTTTACCTTGTCCCAGGGCCCTTCTGTTTCCCTGGGACTGGTATACCGGTAATAGTACCAGGAAGAGCACATAAAGGTATCCATGGTGTCGGTTTCCCTTTTGCCAGGCCCGCCGCAGGCGGGACAAACAGTATTCACAAACTCGGGACTATCCGCCAAAGGTGAGCGGCCGGTTGGTTTGAATTCAACATTCATGGGCAGCATTACGGGCAGTTCGCTTTCGGGAACCGGAACCGCCCCGCAATTGTCGCAGTAGATAATCGGAATGGGCGCTCCCCAGTAGCGCTGCCGGGAAATCAACCAGTCCCGCAAGCGGTAGTTCACCCGGAACCTGCCCTTACCCAGTTTTTCCAGTTCCCGGGTTATGGCCTTCATGCCCTCCTTATTGGGCAGCCCGTCAAATCTGCCGGAATTAACCATTACGCCTTCCCCTTCGTAGGCAGCCTCCATGGTTGAAGGTTCCAGCTTGACTCCGGCAGGCTGAATAACCACACGAATAGGAAAATTATATTTCCGGGCAAATTCAAAGTCGCGCTGGTCGTGGGCGGGAACACCCATTACACAACCTGTGCCGTATTCCAGCAGGACATAGTTTGCGATCAAGACAGGAACCTTTTCTCCGGTCAGAGGATTTATGCAGAAGGCGCCGGTGGGCAGACCTATCTTCTCTGCTTCCGTGGAAGTGCGATCAAGATCGGTCAAGTTCCGTACCTTGTGGATGAATTTACGGATTTCTGCTTCTTCCCTTTTACCTTCAATTAATTTCTCCACCAGCGGATGCTCCGGGGCCAGGACCATATAGGTGACGCCGAAAAGAGTATCAGGCCGGGTGGTGTATACGGTAATGGTATCATCCGTCCCATCAACCTTAAAGTCAATCTCGGCGCCTTCGCTGCGTCCGATCCAGTTCTCCTGCATGATCTTGACCTTTTCCGGCCATCCCTCCAGAAGTTTCATGTCGTTGAGCAAACGCTCGGCGTAAGCGGTAATCTTAAAGAACCACTGGGCCAATTCACGTTTTTCCACCTGAGTCTTGCAGCGCTCACAGCCCCCGTCCTTAACCTGCTCATTGGCCAGAACGGTAGCGCATTCCGGGCACCAGTTCACTGCCGCCTTCTTTTTATAGGCCAGTCCCCTGTGAAAGAGCTGGAGAAAAAGCCACTGGGTCCAATGATAGTAACCCGGGTGGCAAGTAGCTACCTCCCTGTTCCAGTCATAACTAATCCCCATTTGCTTCAGCTGGGCACGCATATTATCAATATTATTAAAAGTCCATTCAGCCGGGTGGATCCCGCCATGCTTGATGGCCGCATTCTCCGCCGGCAGGCCGAAAGCGTCCCAACCCATGGGATGAAGCACATGAAAACCCTGCATGGTTTTAAAACGGGCTACTACGTCACCGATTGAGTAATTCCTCACATGACCCATATGTAGTTTTCCGGAAGGGTATGGAAACATTTCCAGGCAATAGTACTTTGGCCTGTCAGAAAAATCGGGTACCTGGTAGATGCCCTCTTTTTCCCAGCGAGCCTGCCACTTTTCTTCCACATCTTTAAAGGCATAATTGTCGTTCAACTAATAAGTCCCCCCTAGATTAACAGGCGCAAGCTGCTCAAAAGCAGCAAGGTATCCAGTTGTCTTCTTCCTTTAGAGAGCAGCCGGCAAGTTAATTAGTAGCAAGCCGGTAATTGATGAAAAACCGCATTAAAAGGCAAAAAGCTGACTTAGTCAATTATTTTTCCTTACAAACAAACCAGATCTATAATTTCAATAAAAGCAGCAGATGTGGTTTTTTCGCAGCATTCCACAGATCTGCACCCTTTAAAGCCATACCGTCCATCTGAAGATTTTATCACAGAAACAATAATTACTCAAGTTTCAAACAGGGTCAAACTTACAGGCATTCCATTTTAAACATTTTTAATGACCATAAAAACATAAAAACCCCCTGCGTCCCCTGTAGGGACGAGAGGTTCTCCCGCGGTACCACCCTTTTTGGCAAAGCATGGCCCTCCTGAGCCGGCGGAAAACTCCTTCCGCTTCCTCTTCAAAACCATTAGGCTGTAAGCATGTGTCAACAAACTTAAACCCTGTTTCTTTGCCCTCTTTACGCGGTAACGGCGCGCCCCCGTTCTGGAGTAAACAACCTTCCTCCAGACAGCTCCAAGGCGAGTTTCAACAGCCTGGCCCACCGCCTCGCACCTTCCGGCGGCTCTCTTCAGAGTTACGCTGTTTACTGCCCCTCATCATTGCTTTAACACATTAAGCTGAGATTTTTACAAAAATTAAGGAATTTTGCGATCAATATAAAAGGGGAATAAATCTAAACATTTCTTTAGATAAATTATTTAAATATTTACAGGCACTCCCACCACAGGGGCGTCCCCCCACAGGCGCTCCAGGTTATAAAATCGCCGTTCAGCCTCTTGAAAGACATGAATCACTACATCACCGTAATCCAGCAAAACCCATCCACCTTCCCGGAAACCCTCCCGGCGCAAGGCGTTGCAATTTTTTTCCTTTAATTTTTCTTGAATGTTTTCAACAATAGCCTGCACCTGGGTGCTGGAACGGCCGGTGCAGATCAAGAAAAAATCCGCAATGATCGAAACTTCACGAATGTCAAGAACGGTAATGTCTTCCGCTTTCTTATCCTTTGCCGCTTGGACAGCAATATTAACCAGTGCCTGTGGACTTAATGACAACGCCACTCCTCCTTATAAGTTTTGCTATTGTTTTATTATACTATTCTATTAGAGCTTTAAATTTCCTTCAATAAAACCATTGTGAAGGTGCCTCTTTTCTAATACCCTTGTTCAAATATTATTTTACCCGGATAAAATTGATTGGTAACGGGCATTTTTTAATCTTATACAATAAACACACAAGTAAAGAAAAAACCTCCTTGCGGAGGTTCTTTTAAGATTTAACGCTGATCATCCCGTGCCTTGGCTTCATTCACTGTAATAACTCTGCCGTTAAGCTCCGTCCCGTTCATCGCGGCGATCATGGTATCCGCATCTTCGTCCCGGACTTCAACAAAGCCAAATCCGCGGGAGCGACCGGATTCACGATCAGTAATAACGCGGCTACTCAAAACTTCACCGTGCGCGGAGAAAGCGTCGGCAAGATCTTCAGCTTTAGTAGCCCACGGTAGATTACCAACATACAAGGTACGCGCCATTCACTAATCACCTCTTTCCCAAAGAAACTTTTTTTCTTGAAGCTATTATTTGCAGAAGGAAATAACCTAATGCAATCTTAACCAGGCAAAGATTTTTCCAAAATCAATACCTGTAAATTTTGTTCTTAGTAATATATTCTTCCACAAGTTCGGGTAAAAGGTACTTGATAGGCCTTCCTTCCCGCAAACGCTGCCGGATATCTGAAGACGAAATAGCCAGTGCAGGCACTTCCATGCAATGAATATTATCTTTTAGTTCCACGGGCAACAGTTTTAGTTTTTTCCACATGTCGTCCATGCGGTACCCGGGCCGGGTCGCAGCAATAAAGTGGCAGATGGTCAGCAGTTGCTCCGTGTTCTTCCAGGTCAGGATCTCCGAAACTGCATCTGCGCCTGTTATAAAGTATACCTGCATCCCGGGATGAAGCAGGGCGATTTCCTGCACTGTATCAATGGCATAGGAAGGACCGGGACGCTCCACCTCCAGAGGCAGCACCTCAAAAAAAGGATTGGATTGAACCGCCAGGCTGGTCATGGCGAAACGTTGCCAGGGATCGGTGATCTTATAATTGGGTTTATGGGGCGGCCTGCCCGCAGGCACAAATATTACCTTTTCCAGGTTAAATTCATAGCGGGCGCCTTCGGCGGCAACAAGGTGTCCGTAATGAATCGGATCAAAGGTTCCACCCATGATTCCCAGACGACGGCGTTTAATGATAGCCTCTTTACTCATAAAGCAATTGTACAGTGTGGTTAGGAGAAAAGCAAGACAAAATGTCAAATGAGGTAAAATAACGGTTAAGTATCGATAAAGTTCCGGAAAAACTATTCATTCCTTATAGTTCAAGCACCAGGTTGTTCCGGTGCACAACTTCGTCGTAGTCCTTATGCCCGATAATGCGCTGGATATCCCTGGATTGCTCCCCTTTAATCAAATCGATTTCAACTGAAGAATAATAAACAATACCCTTGGCGATTTCCCGTCCCTCCGGACCCACAATTGAAACTGTATTACCCATTTCGAAATTACCTTCCACCCTGGTAATGCCGGATGGCAAAAGACTCTTCCCATTCTTTAAAAGCGCCCGGGCTGCCCCTTCATCCACATACAGCCTGCCGCACACGGATGAATTAAAGGCGATCCAGCGCTTTTTATTCTCCATTTTATTGGCGCTGGCCCAGAAAACAGTCCCGACCGGCTCACCGTTTAAAATGTTGCGGACAACATCCTTTTCTTTTAAATTCGCCAACACTGTAACCACACCGGAATGCATGGCGATTTTTGCCGCCTGCAACTTGGTGGACATACCGCCGGTTCCCAGCCTCCCCGCACCGCCGGCCAGGGCCTCAATTTCAGGTGTGATTTCCCAGATTTCTTTGATCAGGCGGGCATCCGGGTTTTTTCGGGGGTCGGCTGTAAATAGCCCGTCAATATCTGAAAGTAAAATAAGCATTTCAGCATCAATAAGGCTGGCAACCAGTGCTGAAAGGTTGTCGTTGTCACCCAGTTTGATTTCATCCACGGCCACGGTGTCATTTTCATTTATAATCGGAATAACACCAAATTGAAGCAGGGCGTGCATGGCATTCCTGGCGTTTAAAAAACGCCGCC
This sequence comes from Bacillota bacterium, assembly GCA_029555205.1. Classification (GTDB taxonomy): domain Bacteria; phylum Bacillota; class Desulfotomaculia; order Desulfotomaculales; family Pelotomaculaceae; genus DTU098. The sequence continues at coordinate 77,504 of JAKPTB010000010.1, read as the reverse complement.
TGTCGGCAAAATCCTCACGCGTAAGGAGCACCTGGCCCACCGTCACTCCGTACTCTGCAAATATTTTTTCATAAATATGCATTAAAACACCCTGGCCCACTGCTGCTGCCGCCTGCTTCTCGGGAATGGTCTTGGGACGCCCCGGCAGGCCTAGTTTTCCGGCTCCGGTGCCAATAGCCCCTGATGTGACCAGGATTACTTCCTTGCCCAGGTTATGGAGGTCAGCCAGTTGCCTGACCAGGCTTTCAATCCGGTAAAGGTTGGGTTTTCCGGTATCATGGGCAACTGAACTGGTGCCTACTTTCACTACAACCCTCTTAAATGTTTGAAAAACACGTCTTTCATCAGCCATATCAGATGCTCCTGCTCCCGAATTTGATGGAAAAAGTATATCATAACTAACTGCACAATAATAGTACGAACAGCAGGCGAAGAGCGGATCAGCGTTCCGTTGCCGGCTATTCAACGTATTCAAATTCCAGCTTGCCAATTTTAACCGTATCGCCTTCTTTGATTCCGGCCTCCTTGAGGGCATCTTCAATACCGCTGCGCTGGATGATCCGCTGCAGTCGTTCCACGGCCTCATCTTGGTCCATGTCGGTCATGGCCACATGACGCTCAATTTCTTTTCCTTCCACCAGGAAGATTCCATCCTGACGGGTTACGGTAAAACGCGGCTCCGGACTGTGAACCACATGTTCCGTTTCCTCAATAGCCGTTAATTCCCGGGGCAGACTATCCAAAAGGTCGATGATCCGGTAAACCAAAGCATCCAGACCTTCACCGGTAGCAGCTGAGACCGGGAATATTTCATATTCTTCACCCAAGGCATCCCTCAGTCTGGCCAGATTAAGGCCGGCATCCGGCAAATCCATCTTGTTGGCGCAAATAATCCTGGGCCTTTGGCCGAGCACAGGATTGTATAGGGATAGTTCCCGGCCGGTTACCCGGAAGTCCTTCACCGGGTCACGTCCTTCGCTGCCCGCTGTGTCGAGAACATGGACAAGCAGGCGGGTCCGCTCCACATGGCGTAAAAATTCGTAACCCAGCCCGGCCCCTGTATGGGCGCCTTCAATCAGGCCTGGAATATCGGCCATCACAAAACTGCGCCCGTCTTCCACCCTGACCAGGCCGAGAACGGGAGCAACCGTGGTAAAAGGGTAATTGGCAATTTTGGGCCGGGCGGCAGAAACACGGGAAATAATAGTGGACTTTCCGGCATTGGGGAAACCAACCAGGCCAACGTCAGCAATCAGTTTTAGTTCCAGGAGCAGCCGGCGCTCTTCCCCGGGTTCTCCAAGTTCCGCCATCCTGGGCGCTTTATTGTTGGGGGTGGCAAAACGGGTATTACCCCGGCCTCCCCGGCCTCCCCGGGCTACGACAACTTGCTGGCCGTGTTGAATCAGGTCGGCAATGATTTCCCCGCTGTCTTCATCCCTGATCACCGTACCGGCCGGCACTCGCAAGACAAGGTCGTCCCCGGATGCCCCATGCATGTTTTTACCCTCACCATGTCTTCCCCGCTCCGCCTTATAGTGCCTCTTGTACCGGAAATCCACCAGTGTACGCAGTCCTTCGTCAGCCAGGAGAACAACATCGCCGCCACGGCCTCCGTCACCTCCCCAGGGACCGCCTTCCGGTATGTACTTTTCCCTGCGCATGGCTACGCACCCATTGCCGCCATCGCCACCTTTGACATAAATCCTGGCTTTATCAAAAAACATCATTACCACCTGTGGTTTAGTTTAACCAATTATTGTTTTTCATTACCCGGAAAAACTAAAAATATTTCTACCCCACCATTTGCTACGGCCATGTTGACCCGGCCGCCGCTAGGACCCAACAGACTACCCACATAATTCAGTTCATTTTCAAAATGGTCGAGGTCTCCCAGCAGGGGTTCGGGGAAGAGAAGACGGCAGATATTGTTTCCTTCATTCTCTTGAAAGTACACCTTCATGAACCTTTCCTGAGCATGCGGGGATTCCATCAATTTAAAGAAAGGAATCATGCAGTGCTCCAGTGCTTCAGCCACGACAGGACCCGGTACAACACAGCCCGTAAAATCGGAAGTTACCTCCAGTTCCAGATCAACCTGGTTCATAGCGGCATCATGGTATGCATTTAAAAGGCAGGCCGTAACATCGGGAATTTTTATTCTGGCTGTTTTGCTTAACCTGGCCAGCTCTAAACTTACCTGGGACAGGTAATCCCGCAACCGTTCCTCTTTGTTCAACTGAAGTAAACCGGAAATGACCTGTAAGTGGTTTAAGAAGTCATGCCTCTGTCCCTGAATTACTTCTAGAAGTTTTCTGAATCTCATTTCCATCCCTCCCCGCAGGCGCCTTGTCCGCACCCGCTCTTAAAACCCGAAAGGTTACTCCGCTCCGCACTAAATATGCTTACCCGTCTCCCTGGAATACTTTGTTCCGGGTTCTTTAAAAAATAAGCGGCCCCCTTAAAGGACCGCATCTTTTCCAGTACTTATACTCCAGTTGCTGCCTGGGGAATGACACTGACGGTTTTTTTAGCGCGGCCTTTTCTTTCAAAGCTGACCACACCGTCGACAACAGCAAAAAGGGTATCATCCCCACCCCTGCCAACGTTGCGGCCAGGGTGAATTTTTGTGCCGCGCTGTCTGACCAGAATGTTGCCGGCCAGGACAAACTGACCGTCAGCTCTTTTAACACCCAGCATTTTTGGCTGGGAATCCCGGCCGTTCCTGGAACTGCCTACACCTTTCTTATGTGCCATATTATCACCTCTTTTTCATCTTCATGCGTGATTGTAAAACTAAATTCAAGCTTCTATTTTTTCCACAATAACCTGTGTAAAGGGTTGCCTGTGACCCTGCTTGCGGCGATAGTTCTTTTTGGCTTTAAACTTAAAAACAATAATTTTTTTTCCCCTGCCGTGCCGGACCACTTTTATGATGACCCTGGCATTCTCAACCAGGGGTGTGCCGAACTTAAACTCGTCGTCCTTGACCAAAGCCAAAACCTTGTTTACTTCCACAGTTTCACCTGCTTCAAAAGGGAGCTTTTCCAGATAAAGCGTGTCGCCCTCCTGAACGCGGTACTGCTTGCCGCCAGTTTCAATAATTGCGTACATAAAATGCACCTCCCCTTATTTAAGGACTCGCCGGAAAAGGTAGGGACAACGCAGTTTAACCCCTTTAAGATAAACCCGTTCCGTGCGGTGTCAATAGGTACAACCATACCTACAATACAACATTCTAACACATCCACATGCAATGTCAAGGGATGAACAGTGTTACCACAGCTGCAGGAAACTCCAGACCGGTAGATGAAGGCTCGTAACCCGGCCTTAAATTTTTACCGGGCGGGCTTTGGCGTAGGTCCGGTAAACCTTACTGACCTCCACCGGAATTGTTTCACCAATAAGGGAACCGGCGCCCTCGATATCCAGGATGAACCCGTTGACCCTGGCTATGCCGTCATTAATATTGGAAACATGTGGTTCCTCCACCTTTACTTCCAGCACTTCGCCGGGTTTTACCGGAAAGGTATGGGCCTGAACACCTTCGTTGTCCTGCAGGGGCCGGATTGTAACAGACTCGATATGCTGGCTGGTGGAACCTCTAATATAAAGACTTTTACCGGTTTTATTCTCCAGGTCCTTTAGATTTGCTCCGCCGCTGCCGATCAGCCGGGCCGCCACCACCGGGTTGGCTTCCACCAGAATGGTCTGGGCCGACGTCTGCCGGGCCATATTATAGATTTGATTCTTATAATGGATGCCCAGCGTCTCTTCAGAAAGCACCTTGCCTTTACCTTCACAATAGGGGCAGGTTTTCTGGAGAACCTCGGCCAGGCTGGGGCGTACTTTTTTGCGGGTCATTTCCACCAATCCCAGCTGGGTAATGCCAAGGATGTTGGTTTTGGTTTTATCCCGTTTAATTTCCGCTTCCAGGGCCTGGAGCACCTGCTGGCGGTGACTTTCCTCCGCCATATCAATAAAATCTACAATAACAATCCCGCCGATATTCCGCAGGCGAAGCTGCCGGCCGATTTCCTGGGCTGCTTCCAGGTTTGTTTTAAGGACCGTATCTTCCAGATTGATTGTTCCCACATACTTGCCGGTATTAACATCAATGGCGGTCAGCGCCTCAGCCTGGTCGATTACCAGGTAACCCCCGCATTTAAGCCAGACTTTCCGCTTTAGCGCTTTTTCAATCTCCTGTTCAATGCCGTATTCCTCAAAAATATTTTCACGCTCGTCAAAAAAGACTTTTAATTTCAACCTTGGGTCCGTAATGTCCAGAAGGTCCAGAACTTTTTCGTATTCGTAGCGGGAATTCAGGGTCAGGCGATCGACATCCTCCGTAAAAATATCCCTCAGGATCCGCTGAACCAGCTCCAGATCCCGGTGCACCAGGTTGGGCGACGGTCCGTAGGCAGCCCTGCTGAGGATTTTTCGCCACAGCTTTGTCAGCATGTTGATATCCTGGCGAAATTCCTCTTCTTCCACACCTTCAGCCACGGTACGCACAATAACACCCATGCCCTCCGGCTTAACCCGGGCAGCCAGGTCTTTGAGCCGCTCCCGCTCTTTCTCGGATTCAATGCGCCGGGAGATCCCGATATAATCCACAGTGGGCATCAGTACAAGATACCGCCCGGGCAGCGTAACGTGGATGGTTACCCGGGGGCCCTTGGTACCTATAGGTTCTTTCACAATTTGAACCAGAACTTCCTGCCCCTGCTTTAAGATGTCACAAATATTGGCACCCCCCAAAGCAGTACCGCCCTGATCATTGACTTCCGGCGAACGTGCGGGGATGGCGTCTTCCACGTAAAGAAAAGCGTTTTTTTCTAAACCAATATTTACAAAGGCAGCCTGCATGCCGGGTAATACATTCTCTACCCGGCCTTTAAAAATATTACCCACCAGGCGCTGGTTGACAGATCTTTCAATATAAATCTCAACTGGCACATTATCTTCCAGTACTGCTACTCTGGTCTCTTCCTCGCCAACATTAACAACAATCTCCTTAAGCATAAAACCTTTCTCCTCTAGTGAATTACCCGTAAATTTAAGAACACTCAAGTCTGCCACAGCATCTTTTTTTCTTTTCCAGCTACAGTGTAAAGATTGTTCCTGAACAGCGCATAGCCGCCCTGGACAGGTAACCGGCTGGATTTTAGAAAAGCCTCCAATACCTCTTCAATCCTGACGTTTCCACTACTACCTGTTTTTAGTTCCGCTTCTATTTTTATTATATCGTTATCCAACCTGCCTGACATAACAAATATGCCCGGCCTGAGATCATACAGGACTTTTTTTCCTTCTTTATTTTTCCTCTCCACCAGGATTTCCTGCCTGGAGAGAAATGATCCGAGAGCATCTTTCAATTCCCCAGCGGTTACTGGACCGCAGGTCTTCGCTTCAACCCGGTAAGATGCCGACCTCACCATTGCCATCAGGGCAGGACCGGCCCCCTTTAGCTGCCTGACCTCAAGAACGCGCAGGCCTTCCGGCAAAGCATCCGACAACGCCCTGGCAACAAAAGGCGCAGGGATTTTTTCGGTAAGTTCCAGGTCGGCAAATTCTGCTTCCCCGGAGATACCCACAGCCAGAGGGGCTGCAAAGGTGATTTTGGGATGGGGATTGAAACCCTGGGTAAAGGCCAGGGGTAATCCGGCCCGCCTGGCCGCCCTGCCGAAGGTCCTGAGCAGATCCAGATGAGAAATAAAGCGGGCCGGGCCCACTTTTGCGTACATCATTCTATAGCCCGCCATCCCAATCACCCCCAGCGAAGACCGGTTCCACTTCAAGGGTCCCACAAACCCCGCAACCGGGACAGGATTCTGTACGGCAGTCGCCGGTAACACGCCCGGTCAGGGCCCGCTGATGCTCCAGGACAAGGTACTGCCTGGAAACCCCTGTCTCGATATGGTCCCAGGGCAGGGAATCGTCGTAGGCATAGCGGTGGTTGGCGTAATCCTCCGGGTCTAATCCGCTCAAACGGAAAGCTTCCAGCCAGCGATCCAGCTTAAAGTGCTCGGACCAGCCGTCAAACCTGCAGCCCAAATCAACCGCCCTAGCCAAAACCGCCCCCAATCGCCGGTCCCCCCTGGCAAAGGCAGCCTCCAGGAAACTCAAACCAGCATCATGGTAGTTAAAGATAATCCCCCGTTCCCTCAACCTTCCGGACAGGTAGTCCTGTTTTCTCTGCAGTTCGGCCAGGTGAGCCTGGGGCTCCCACTGAAAGGGTGTATGGGCCTTGGGAACAAAAGACGAGGCGCTGATGGTCACCCTCAACCGACCCCGGGACACGCCCGCCTTAAGGCCGAGAGTCAGTACAGCCCTGGCCAGCCGGACGATACCATCCAGGTCTTCATCCCTTTCAGTGGGCAGACCGATCATAAAATAAAGCTTAACAGCCTTCCACCCTTCTCTGAAAGCAGCACCAGTGGCTTCAAGCAAGTCTTCTTCCTTGACACCTTTATTGATGACATCCCTGAGACGCTGGGTGCCGGCTTCCGGGGCAAAGGTTAGACTGGAGCGGCGCACCCGCTGGACTTCCTTGGCCAGTTCCAGGGAAAAATTATCAGCCCTTAAGGACGGCAGGGAAACTCCCAGCCCCTGGCAAGCATGTTTATCCAGGAGAGATTTGACCAGTTCCCGGACCTGTGAATAGTCACTGGTGCTGAGGGAAGTCAGAGATATCTCCTCATAGCCGGTGCTCTGCACCAGGCCGGCTGCCTGTTTTAAAAGTGTTTCCGGCTTTCTTTCCCGCACCGGGCGGAAGATAATCCCAGCCTGACAAAAACGGCAACCCCTGGTACACCCCCGGCATACCTCAAGCATGATCCGGTCATGCACCACTTCGGTAGATGGAACAATAGGCCTTTCCGGAAAGAGGGCGCTATCCAGATCCTTCACCACTCTTTTGGTGATTCTTTCAGGAACCCCCTCCAGAGACGGGACTATTCCGGAAAAACGGCCATCTTCGCGGTAAAAAACCCTGTACAGCGAGGGTACATAAATACCCGGCAGCCGGGCTGACTCAATCAGTAGCTCCTGCCTGGAAACATTTCGCCGTTTCAACTGGATTAGGACATCCAGCAGCTCACCAATTACCTCTTCCCCTTCCCCAATGACAAAAACATCAATAAAATCCGCCAGAGGCTCCGGGTTGTAAGCACAGGGTCCTCCCGCCACGATCAGGGGGAATCCTTCAGTCCTCCGGGCTGATTCCCGGGGAATACCCGCAAGGTCCAGCATATTCAGAACATTGGAAAAGCTCATCTCGTACTGCAATGTAAAGGCTACCATGTCGAAATCCAACAGGGGCCGCCGCGACTCCAGGGCAAACAAGGGTATACCGTGTTCTCTCATTATTTCTTCCATGTCTGTCCACGGGGCGAAAACCCTCTCCATCAGGGTATCGCTGCGCCTGTTCACAATATCGTATAAAATCTGCAGCCCCAGGTGAGACATACCCACCTCATAAACATCGGGAAAAGCAAAAGCCACCCTGTATTCCACCGTCTCCCAGTCCTTGCGGACGGCGTTCCATTCACCCCCCGCATAGCGGGCCGGCTTTTTTACCAGGGGCAGGATCCGATCCAGAAAATCCAATTCAGTCTTCCTTCCAGGTTTTACATTTATTAAGCTATCTTTAAGCAATACACAGAATATTATACCCAGAAAATAACAAAAAAAATATTCTATACAATTTATTCTACAACACAGTTAGAAAAACCTGCAATAGTTCAACCCCCTTGCAATTATTTGGTTGACTAGTCCGGCTTAACCAGGCTGCCTACGGGGGTGTCCACACCCTGATTCATAAGGGCGTCAATCACCTGGGCCTCGCTTACAACTCCCCGGTGTTGCCAGTTTTCGTCAAGCAACAAAACCACGTGAAAGCGCTGGGGAACGAATGATTTGATCAGGTCCCCGATGCGGACGGTTGCAAAGGATACCAGGGGCTCCCCCGGCAACACCCCGGCCTTTGCCAGTTCCTTCTTCTTCTGCGCCAGGTGACGGATAAAGTGATATGAAGCCAGGCTTTTTTCCCGGGTCGCCGCATAAAAAAGAAAAATACCAGTAACCGGGATATCCAGTCCGGATATCCCCATAACCAGGCCTGCTGTTCCGCAGAGAACAATGACTACACCCCAGAATTGCCCCCACCAGGAGGCCTGGTAAGTTGCCTGCTTAAAACCCACACGCCGCGCCAGGTAGGCCCGAAAGATCCGTCCTCCGTCCAGGGGAAGGGCCGGCAAGAGATTAAAAGCAGCGATCATTAAATTACACTGGAGAAAAAAACGGCCAAGCTCGTTATCCCAGAAACCGTAATTATTGAGAGTTACAACCAGGCCCGTCAAGAGCAGGTTGGCCGCCGGTCCGGCAAAAGCAACGCCTACCTCTTTAGTAGGGTCAAAGACTACCTCGCTGCCCATGCGGCTGACACCGCCAAAGGGTAATAGTTCCACATCCTCCACATACACACCAAAACGGCGGGCAACAGCCACGTGGGCCAGTTCATGCAGCAGGACCACCCCGAAGGCGATAAGCCCTTTGCCCAGGACACCGGCTACAAAAAACAGCCCGAGAAGGGCCAAAAAAGCATTGTTTAAATGAACCTCCACACCGGCAAAACGGCCGATTCTCAAGCAACCTCCCCCTTTATCCTGATTAATTCTGATTAATCATCAGCCTGGTCAGCGGGTCAATCAACTTATTATTCTCCCTCAGCTCAAAATGGAGACCGCCCCCGGGAACATCTCCCGCAGCGCCCACCTCACCTATAATCTGACCCGCCGCTACCTGCTGGCCTTCTCCCACTGTAGCCCTGGACAGTCCACCGTAAAGGGTAAAGAATCCTTCTCCATGCTCAACCAGGATATACATCCCAAAAACGGGACTATCACCCAGCCGCTTGATTACCCCATTCTGTACAGCCCTTACGGCGCTCCCAATGGGGGCTTCTATGTCAATCCCCGCATGAAACCGCTCCATATTATCAATGGGGTCCGTAACCATGCCGAATCCACGCACGACCTTGCCTGAAACCGGAACCGGCAGAATTCCCGCCGCAACGCTTTTATCCGGCGGGGACATAACAGGCTGGGGATTGCTGAACAAAGGCCAGTCCAAATCCGCCAACTGCAGCCCGAAATAAACAATCCTCTCCATGACAGGCTGATAGTTCCAGTCAGTGGTCAAGACCTTTTTCAAATTCTCTCTGGCCTCGAAGCCCCAGGGATTGCTGGTTTCCTTCAGAGCCAAAAAAACTAAAAATATCAATAGGGCCACACCAATCCTGTAAAAACTACTTTTGCCGTACCGGAGCTGATTTGGCTTTTTCCAGTGCCTGTAAGCTGAATTCAGGTCCTCAGGCTTGAAAGCCCCGCCGGGCTTGAAATCAGTCATATGAAATATACCCCCTTCAAAAGCTTGTCTATAGAGTATATTTCCTTTTATAGGAAATATGCTAGTTTTGGTAAAGAATATAGACCCGCAGGATTCATCCCGGCAGGAAAAGGGATTTTAACTGTTGAATACTTATCTGGTGTCCGTACTCCAGATCATAATTAAATAGAGGTGTCTAAATGCGAGGCTCTTTAACTTTATATATTCAGGAAACCCGTCCCCAGTTTCTTATTTTAACCCCGGTGTGCTGCCTGGTAGGCGCAGCAGCCGCCTACTGGAAAACCGGAACTCTGAACCTTTTATACCTGCTTATTGCCCTGGCGGGAGGGCTGGCTGCCCATGCCGCTGTAAACGTACTGAACGATTATCATGACTATATCAGCGGGCTTGACCAGCATACCACCCCCACAGCTTTCAGCGGAGGCAGCGGCATGCTACCTGCCGGGCTTATAACGGCTAAATCCGCCCTTGTCCTGGGACTCCTGACCCTTGCCACAACCGTGGCGGTGGGCCTTTATTTTCTCCTTGTGCGGGGCCCCGGCCTATTGCTGGTGGGACTGCCCGGCATATTGCTTATTATCCTCTATACCCGGTACATTACCCGCTCCCCCCTCTTATGCCTGCTGGCGCCGGGACTGGGCTTCGGCCCCTGCATGGTCCTGGGGACCTCTTACGTACTGCAGGGGGCTTATGACCTGAACTCTCTGGCAGCTTCATTGATACCCGGTTTTCTGGTCAGCAACCTGCTGCTCTTGAATCAGTTTCCGGACATTGAGGCAGACCGCATCGCCGGCCGCCGCCACCTGCTGGTTTTACTGGGAAAGGGCAAATGTGCACTGGTTTACTCTGCCCTGGTACTGATGACTTACATCAGCATAGTCCTAACAGTAACCACCGGACTGCTGCCCGCGCCGGCCCTCCTGGCCCTGGTGACGCTGCCCCTGGCCGTAAAGACTGTTGGAGGCGTTCTCAAAAACAATGAACAGCTGTCCGCCTTGATTCCCCTGCTGGGCAAAAATGTAGCCTTTACTCTGATCACGCCTTTCCTGCTGGCCGTGGGTCTGTTTTTAGCTTAGCACTAGCTTCTTCAGCTTCTTTTGACTCTAAGCCGCTTTAAGAAACAAAACAACTAACAGAAATGAGAAAACCGGTGCATCCCACACCGGTTTCTTATTAGAATAATATTTTTTGTCTGCGCATGTTAATATTCAGGACCATGCCGATGGCAGCCAGGTTTGTGATCATATTGCTGCCCCCGTAACTGAACATCGGCAGCGGGATTCCTGTCACCGGCATAACCCCTGTAGTCATGCCTATGTTAACCAGGACGTGAAAGGTGATCATGGAAATAACACCAACAGTCAATAGATAACCAAAATCGTCCTTGGCGTTAACTGCGATATAGATGCACCGGTAAATCAGGATAAAAAAGAGAGCCAGGAGAAATACGGCTCCTACAAAGCCAAACTCTTCCCCGACAACAGAAAAAATAAAGTCTGTTTCCTGAATCGGCAGGAAGTTACCGTGGGTCTGGCTGCCCTGGAACAGGCCACGCCCAAAGAGGCCGCCCTGCCCAATGGCTATTTGGGACTGGATCACGTGATAGCCGTCCCCCAGCGGATCCTTCCAGGGGTCGATAAAGATGAGTAATCTTTCTAACTGGTAATCTTTCAGCGGTACCCATAAATTGAAGCCGCGGTTGGCCAGCAGCCAGAAATGAGCCCAAATCCACAGGGACACCGCCCCGAGGCCCCCTGCAATCAAGCTGATTAAGAGCAGGGGCCTTGCCCCGGCTGCAAAAAGCATTCCGAACATAATTGCCAGAAAAACGAGGGAAGTGCCCAGGTCCGGTTGTTTCAGAATTAAGACCAGGGGCAGCGCGATAAAGGCGAAGCAGGGAACCAGGTCCCGCAGGCGGTTCAGTTTTCCCACCCGCGGAACCAGAAAAGCCGCAAAGCAAATAATAATAATCAGCTTGGCAAACTCCGACGGCTGAAATCTGAAAGGACCGATTTCAATCCAGCGGGTCGCTCCCAGGGCTGAATGACCCATGAAGAGAACCGCTGCAAGCATGAGCAGGTTGAGCACATAGAAGAGCTTAACGTGCTTGCTGAGGTTTTCATAATGCAGGTAGAGCAACACCGCCATGGCAACAAAGCCCAGCATTATATTTAAGACCTGCTTTTTAACAACTCCCAGGGGAGCCTGATTGACGACTTGAGAATCTGCCACCGACAAAAGTTCTGCAGGTTTTGTGGCGCTGTAAATGACGATCAGGCTGTAAAAGATTATAATAATTACGGTAATAAGCACAGTATAATCGATCTTTTTCAACATTCTGCTCTGGGTGAACATTTCTCTACACTTCTTCCCACTCAAAATTTCTAATAATTTTAAACATACCTATCCTATTATATATCAATAGATTACATAAAAAAAGCCCGTCATCAATCAACGGGCTGGTATTAATTCTCTGCTTGGCAAAATACATAACTACAAGAAAGTCTATTTAAGCTTTCTTTTCATTCCTCTGACCGGAATATTGGCGACCAGCGCCACCGAGTTACCGCTGGAATCCAGATTCACTTCCAGACCCTGTTCGTCGATATCCATATAATTTGAAATCACCTGGATCATTTCAGCTTTTAATGTTTCCAGCAACTGTGGAGAAACACTGCTTCTGTCATGTACCAGTACCAGGCGCAATCTTTCCTTAGCTACATTTTTACTACCGCTGTCCCTGCCAAAGAGCCTTGCTAAAAATTCCAGCACACGGTATCCCCCTTCCCGGTCTATTTTATACCGATCATTTTTTTCAGTTTTTTGAAAAAGCCTTCATTTTCGTCAAAATTCTGCACAGGTACTTCTTCACCGGTCAGGCGGCGCACAATGTTCCGGTAGGCCTGTCCCGAACGTGAATTCTGATCCAGTACTACAGATTCACCGCGGTTGGTCATAACAACAATCATTTCATCCTCCGGTATGACTCCCAACAGATCCACGGCAAGGATGTCGATGATATCCTCAATGCTCATCATGTCCCCCTGCCTGACCATTTTGGGTCGAATCCGGTTGATGATCAACTTCGGATCGCGCAGGTCAGCAGCTTCCAAAAGGCCGATGATCCGGTCGGCATCCCGGACAGCTGAAACTTCCGGGGTTGTCACAACAACTGCCTTTTCCGCTCCTGCTATGGCATTTCTAAATCCCTGTTCTATCCCGGCCGGACAATCGATGATAATATAATCAAACTCTTTCTTTAAATCCTCGCATAACTGACGCATCTGCTCGGGGTTAACCGCAGTTTTATCTTTTGTTTGAGCTGCAGGCAGCAGGTGCAGCCCCTCCAACTTTTTATCCTTGATTAAGGCCTGCCGCAGCCGGCAGTTCCCGCTGGTAACATCAACAAGATCATAAACTATTCTATTCTCCAAACCCAGGACAACATCCAGATTCCTCAATCCAATATCCGTATCTACCAGTGCCACCTTATACCCCATAGCTGCCAGACCTGTACCGATATTGGCAGTGGTAGTGGTTTTACCCACCCCCCCTTTGCCGGAAGTAATGACGATGATTTCGCCCATGCTCTAAGTTCCCCCTCTTATAATGTGGTCGTCGCCGGACGCAGGTCTGGTTACATTCTTAATAGATCTACTGAAGCGCTTCGAACCTTCAGCAAATGCCCTTCGACCGGCGTTGCCTGGTGGGTCCGTTTAATAATATTCCTGGCTTTAATCTGGAGATTTTCTTCCTGTAATAGAGGTACATAACCCAGAGCATCCAAGGTCACCTGCCTAGACAGGTTTTCCCTGGCGCTCTCCGCCCGTTTGAAAGGCTTCTATGGTCACCACACCGTCCCTGATCCGCGCCAGTTCGGGTAGTTCCGGATCGACTTTTTCATTATCCGGAGGACGTGTGATATGATTGGCAATCCTGAGTTGGGTAGGCTGAAGCCGGAAGGCCATGACCACAGCTTTTTCATCCCCGCTCGCCCCGGCGTGTACAACCCCTCTCAAAGCTCCCATAACAATAACATTGCCTGTTGCAGTAACCTCGGCCCCCGGGTTGACATCTCCAAGTATAACAACATTTCCACCGTAACGGATACTCTGACCGGAGCGTAGAGTCCGTTGAACCAGAATAGTGTTCTCGTCCACCATATCCTCGTAATCTGACAGGGTACCCTGGCCGGAAGCTGAGAGCGTATTTTGTTGAATACCCCCCTTTAGATATGCCAAATTAATCTCCTCCCGAATCACAACTACCAACAACTAAAGTTTCTACGGACAGAAACCAAATCCTGCTAATAAAAAGCAAAAAAAACGGGCAAAATAACCCGGTTTTTTTGCTTTTTTGACATAATCCTATTGTGAAATACCCGCTGCCATCTGACCGGGTATGGGCAATCCAAAATAGGCGGCCAGCATGTCTTCGGCCACCGGGCCGGCCACGGAGCCGCCGTGTCCGGCGTGTTCAACCACAACCGCCACGGCTATTTCCGGGTTATCGAAGGGGGCATAGGCTACAAATAAAGCGTGGTCGTCCCTGCCCTGAACCTCCGCTGTGCCTGTTTTGGCCGCGACCGGCGGAAAACCCTTAAAGAGACCTACAGCGGTACCGTCCGGCGGCAGGGCCACCTCACGCATACCCTGCTGAATCACAGCCAGTGTTTCCGGTGAGACCCCTGCCCGTCCCAATTCCTCGGGCAAGGTTTCTTTTAAAACCCTGCCGTTCTGATCAACAACTTTTTGGACCAGGTACGGCTTATAACGGATACCCCCATTGGCTATAGCTGCAATATAATTGGCCAATTCCAGAGGAGTATAGCGGTTGTCACCCTGGCCAATAGAGGTGATAATCGTATCATAGTCGTGCCAGTCCAACTCCCATTCAACAGCCCTCAACTCCTCCGACCTCTTTTTTAAAAGGTCCCTGCGCTGGACTTCATCGGTGGTTTTAGCTAATAACTCTTTATACTTGCGCTGGATATCCTGGGCCTTTTCCCTGGCTTCCCGGCTAAGGTAGTTCAACCTTAACTGGAGTTTGGACTCGGGACTGGGCACTACACCGCTTTCTTCTCCAGGCAGTTCAATCCCGGTTTTCTCACCCAGGCCAAATCTTCTGGCCATGCTGGTAATCTCATCTATGCCCATCCGTAAACCCAGCTGGTAAAAGTAGGTATCGCAGGACACCTTAAGAGCTTTCACCAGGTCCACACTGCCGTGCCCTCCGGGCTTCCAGTCTCTAAATGTCGTACCCCAGAAAAAGTAACCGGGATCCGAGATAGCCTCCCCGGGGGTTGTACTGCCGGACTCCAGTCCGGCCATGGCTACGATCATTTTAAAAGTCGAACCCGGGGCATAAGCAAGCAAGGCCCTGTTCAACACCGGCTTCCAGGGTGAGCTGAAAATCTCCTCGGATTCTTTTTGGGTCAGCACGCCGGAGAGTTTGACCGGGTCATAGGTGGGATAACTGGCCATGGCCAGAACCGCGCCGCTCCGGACATCCAGGGCTACGGCCGCGCCGGCCCTGGCCTCGGCATAGCCCTGGGCAAGCGCCGCCTGGGACGCCTTCGCCAGAGCAGCTTCCGCCGCCGCCTGAACCCGGCTGTCAATAGTCAAGATCAGGTTATTGCCCGGTACTGGGTCCTTAACTCCTAAATCCCGCACCGGCCTGGCCATGGAATCCACCTCTACCTGCCTGCCGCCATCCTCCCCGCGCAGGAATGATTCGTAAGTATATTCCAAACCGGTTTGACCGAAGGGGTCACCAAGCCTGTAACCCTTATCCCTGTTTTCCTTCAACTGTTCCTCATTAATCTCCCTCACGTAACCCATAACGTTGGCCAGCATAATTCCGTTGGGGTAATCCCGCTGAGACTCAATATCAATGTCCACACCGGGCAGTTCCAATCGCTGCTCTTCGATCCTTGTAACAACCTCGCTGGAAACCCTGTCAGCAATCTTGACCGGTTCGTACATACGACTCTGGTTATCGATTTTTGCCTGTATTTCTCCCGGATCAAGGCCCAGAATTGAAGCAAGCCTTTGGACCACACCGCTAGTATCCTCCTGGCCCAGGTTGACCAGGGTAACGGTGTAGACCGGCTGGTTGCCCACCAGCTTGATCCCGTTGCGGTCAAAAACCTCGCCCCGGGGTGCTGTGATATTTGTCAACCGGATCCTATTTTCCCGGGCCAGGGTCGTAAATCTATCATTTTCCAGAAGCTGCATATAGACCAGCCTGCCCGTTAAAAAAACAAAAATTGCACAGACAATGATCAGGAAAACCTGCATTTTGCTTTCAATCCACTTTCTTTCCATCTTAACCCTTCACCTCCCCCTCAAGAAGGTAACCAGTCAGCAAAAGCATATTTTAACAAGGAACTGTCCATATGTCAAAAGGATGACTTGCACGCCTTTAAATATCCCGGTCCCTTAACTGCACGAAACGGAAAATCCGTCTAAAAAATAAGGGTGTGAGCAGGGAAGTATAGACGGCAACCGGTATGATCACCCTAAAAAAAGCATAAAAAGGCGGTACCTTAATCCCAACCATATTCAGCAAAATATAATAAACTGAATTACCGGCAAAAGTACTGAGGAAAACTACGCCGGTAGCTACCAGGGTATTCTCCCTGAAAAGACGCAAACCCGCCATCCCTGCCAGGTAACCCGCAGCCATTTTGGATAGAGCGTTCAGTCCGATGAAGCCGCCGGCAAAAAGGTCTTCCAGGATGCCGGCGGCATAACCCAAAAAGGCCCCCTCTCTGGTACCCAGGAGGAAGCCGTTTAGAACTACAATGAGCATAATCAGATCGGGTTTTATCCCCAGCACGTCAACATAGTCCAATACGGTGGTCTGCAGGATTATGGCGCCTGCCAGGAGGAGCAACAAAACTAGAAAGGGCACGTCCTTAACCTCCTTCCGGTGAAGAACCGGCTCCGGGAAGAACATTAACGATAATAAACACTTCTTCCAGTTTATCTAAATTTGCAAAAGGTTTAACCTCGGCACTCTGAAACAACCCTGTGGGTTCGTCCCGGACACTGCCCAGAGTACCGACGGGAATACCCTTTGGAAACACGCTGCCAAGGCCCGATGTAACAACAATCTGTCCTTCTTCCAGAAGCGAGTTCTTAGGGATATGAATCATTCTGGCCATCCCGGAACCACCCAGGGTTCCTTCCACAATACCGGGCGTGCGTGTTTCTTGAACCAGCGAGCCTACTCCGCTGCGGGGATCTGAAATCAACAGGACTTCACAATTGGAAGGAGAAACTGAAACCACCCGCCCTACTAAACCTTCGGGGGACAGAACCGTCATATTCTCCTTTACTCCATCCCGGCTGCCCCGGTTTATTTTTACCGTTGCGAACCAGTTACCCGGATCCCGGGCGATTACAGATGCTGTCATTAAGTTATATTCCTGCTCCATAACCTGCTTGTAGGCCAGTAAGGCAGCCAATCTCCGGTTTTCCATTATATATTCATTCTGCCGGGCAAGCTGGCTTTTCAGGCTGGCTACCTCCTGCTCCAGGGCCTGGTTGCGCTCGGCTGCCCGGTACATAGATACCGGCAGGGAAACGACAAAATGGGCTTGCCTGCTGAGCCAGGTCAGCCCTTTCTGCATCGGCGCCAGAACATCCCTGAGCCGGGAAGACTCCAGGTGTGTCTGTTCGGTGGCATCGGGAACAGTAATGTGCATGGCCCACAGGGTAACCGCTACCAGGACAAAAAGACAAAAAAGCCTTCTGGCAGTAACCCAACTCACCCCGCATTCAACTCCTCACTTGATCCCTGCAAGTTCTCATGGCTTCTACGGTTCTTACAATGAATAGAGCCTAAAAAGGTGTAATCTACTTTAAGGCATAATGGAGCCTGGTAAGTTCTGCGCGCTCCGGGAGCGGCAAAGGCACCCTCTTAAGAGATCATTTAAGCCAGCTTTTTGGGCTGAATCAGCACCTTGCGCAGCACGTCAATATTCTCGAGCACACGGCCTGCGCCATAGGCCACAGCCAGCAAGGGTTCGTCCGCAAGATGAACCGGCATACCGGTCTGTTCACTGACCAATTGGTCCAGCCCGCGCAGGAGCGAACCACCTCCGGCCATAACAATACCCCGGTCCATGATATCCGCCGCCAGTTCCGGAGGCGTTTGCTCCAGAGTAGCCTTAATGGCTTCAACAATGCTGGTAACCGGTTCCGAAAGGGCTTTATAGATTTCTTCCGAAGTTATTTCAATGGTCTTGGGCAGTCCTGTAACCAGGTCACGGCCCCGCACCTCATCCACCTCCACCGAATTCAGGGGGTATGCTGTGCCGATTTGGATCTTGATTTGTTCGGCTGTCCGCTCGCCGATCATTAAATTGTAGGTCCTTTTGACATGACTAATCACAGCTTCATCCATTTCATCACTTGCAATCCGGATGGAGCGGCTGGTAACAATTCCACCCAGTGAAATGACCGCTACCTCTGTTGTACCCCCGCCAATATCCACGATCATATTGCCGGTGGGTTCATGAACCGGCAGTCCGGCACCTATAGCTGCAGCCATCGGTTCCTCAATCAGGTAGGCCTCCCTGGCCCCGGCCTGAAGCGCAGCCTCCCGCACGGCCCTTTCCTCCACAGCAGTAACACCGGACGGCACACCTATAACAACCCTGGGGCGGACCAAAAAAGCGCGCCCCCGGAGGGACTTGTTGATAAAGTACTTAATCATACTCTGGGTCACGTCGAAGTCAGCAATAACCCCGTCCCTCATGGGCCTTATGGCCACAATATTCCCGGGAGTGCGGCCGATCATCCTTTTCGCTTCCTCCCCGACAGCCAGGATATGGCCGCTATCCTTCTGGATTGCCACCACCGAAGGCTCCCTAATTACAATCCCCTTTCCCTTGACATAAACCAGGGAGTTGGCGGTACCCAAATCCATTCCCATATCTTTTGAAAACAGACCGACGCGCATGTTCCGGCCCCTTTCTTGAAAATGTCTAAAGCAGTCCTCTGGCTTTAAAACTGGTGAATCTATTATCCCCAATAATGATATGGTCTAGGACGTCGATACCGATAATCTTTCCGGCATCAATTAAACGCCCTGTTATTTCCACGTCTTCCCTGCTGGGAGTGGGATCGCCGCTGGGGTGATTATGCACAAGAATAACTGACGCGGCGCTCCTTTTGATGGCGTTGCGAAATAATTCCCGGGGATGAACAGCAGAAGAATTCAGCGTGCCCACCGATACTCTGTCCATCCCTATGACCTGGTTTCTGGTATTTAGCAATAGTGCCCTGAAGTGTTCCCGGTCAAGATGACGCATCTCCTCCATGACCATCCCGGCAGCGTCATCCGGTGTCTTAATTACCGGGCGCGGCAGCATGGAAAACTGGGAGAGCCTCCTGGCCAGTTCCAACGCCGCCTTGACCTTGGCGGCCTTGGCCGGACCGACACCCTTGATCCCGCTCAATTCTTCCACCGAGGCATCCAGAAGCATATGCATACTTCTAAATTGAGCCATCATTTGAGAAGCGAGTTCCAGAGCAGTAGCCTCCCGGGAACCGGTAGACAAAAGAACAGCCAGTAACTCAATTTCAGATAGCGCCCCGGCACCTTCCTTCAGTAGCCTTTCCCGGGGCCGGGTGTCTTCCGGAAGCTCTTTCATTGTGGGACGGTAGCTCAAGGAAACCAAAACGATAACACTCCTAAAAAAACCTTCCAGAGAAGACTGCGCGCATATTTCACACTTTTTCTTACTATTAGAGTACCCTATAACCGAATTCCTGGAGCATATCCGCAAGTTTAGCCAGGGGCAGTCCCACCACATTGGTATAACAGCCTTCCAGACGGGTGATAAACATTGCCGCCAGACCCTGGACAGCGTAGGCACCGGCCTTGTCCAGGGGTTCTCCGGTTGAAACATATTTTTGTATTTCAGCTTCCTCCAGCGGTCTGAAATAAACCCGTGTTTTTACGTGATCTTTAATAATTTTCCCCCGCCCGGCATCAGCCAGGGCCACTCCCGTGTAGACCTCATGGCTCCTACCCTGCAACCGCCGGAGCATCGCCACGGCATCATTCAAATCAGCAGGCTTGCCCAGGATTTGATTATCTAAAACAACGACGGTGTCCGCACCAATCACAATACCGTCTTCAAGCAGCACAGCAACTGCCCGCGCCTTCCTGGCAGCCAGCATTTCCACCAGATCACAGGGTTTCATACCCGGCGGCGAAGTCTCCTCAACCTTACAGGGTATGGTGCGGCATTCCAGACCAATTTGTTTCAATAGTTCCGAGCGGCGGGGTGATGATGAGGCAAGAATTAGCTGTCTGTTCATTTCTAAACCTTGCGGTAAACCAGGTAGCCCAGAATCAACCCCAGCGCAGTAAGCGGCCCGAGGGAAAAGGTAAAGCCAAAGGTCAGGTTTATAAAATGCAGATCCAGAGTAGAAGGTTTTAAGCCGATGGTTGAACTGGCCTTAAGCCACGGAACAGCAGGCGCCAGGGCATTGCCGAGGGCGCTGCCGCACAGCCCTCCAACAAGAAGGAAAAGGACCAGCACCCAAAGGTTACCGTTGCCTTTATAACTTTTAGCCATTATCCTCTCCCCTGGAACAAGCAGAATTTAAAAAGGATCATATTACTTTAACAGTTTACCATTTCACGTATTTTATGACAAGCTGTGACGCTGATATAATCACATAGAAGATATCTACTATAATTTCCAGATCGTATCCCCCTTTGAAAAGGGCAAATTCCAGGAAAACCAATCATCACGAAACAACTCCTTTTTCCCGGAAAATCAGCCCAGCAGCTTTTCCAAATAAGCAGCTACGGGTCCGAAAAGCGCTTCAATTCCCCTGGTCGGGTTGGGCAGGGGCAGTTTTAAGGCCTGCCCGAAACTGAGCACCATACCGATGAGCAGCAATACAGAAAAAGCTGCAAATTCCCGCCACATTTTTTTTCTGACCAGACCCGGTACCTCCCAGGCAATAATTGCAATAAAAATCAAGGCGAGTAAGGCGATTACCATATTTAAACCTCCCAGCCGGTTTTAAGGGTTAACTTCCACCGGTTTGGTAATCAATCCGCTCCGGCTGATCCTGGCATCAATTTCAAGATACACAGGCAAATTGCTATATATTTCAGTCCAGTCCGGTTTAAGCTCCTTCCAGATAGCAGGGTATTTCCGGTGAACCGCCAAACCAAATCCAAATATATCGGACTGATATTCGTGCTGTGCTTTGGCCAGGGCAGCCTCCACTTCCGCCTGTATTGCGCCGGCCAGAACTTCCTTTAAAGATTCTATAAATGCAGGTTTTCCTAAATCTTCCATACATAAGACCTCCTGAATAGTGACTACCGCATCAATCTTGACAATAATGCTTAATTTCCCGTCAATGAATTCCGGTTGAATCCTGGACTTATTATGGTGTATCTCCATTGCAATGGTTTTATTTTGTCCGGGTGTTTGTTCCAGAGAACAGGGTACAGTGATTATACCTCCCTTCACCTGCCCATTCACCCAGAGCAGCCCGCGACTTTCCCTTTCATTCAGCCACCCGGCCATCCTATTGCCTCTAAACACTGCCGTGCCGCCAACTTTTACCAGCTTACCGATTGTTTTTGTACGCGGGTCCTCAGAATCGCTGTCTGATCCTCCGGCAAGTTGTTCCCGCACCTCGGCTTCATTGGGTTCTATCTGGATCCCCATGGCATAAACGTCTCTCCCGTCACACTCCAGGTTTTCCAGGAAGTCCCCGAGTTTAACATTGGGATAAAAAGAACTTACATACTGTTGCCTGAGGATGCTGGGGATGCGCTGGGTAGCCGGAACCTGTGTTTCACCGGGAAGCCCCATGACACTGCTGATATCGCTGCGGGAAACCAGGACGTAATTGTTCCGTCTGAACTGTTGATTACGGTCAAAGAAATCTACGATAGTTTCTATATCCCTGTTTCTGGCAAGCTCTTCAGAAATCAGGATGGTCTGGTTGTGGGCAAAAAAAAGCCTGTAGGGCGCGTGCAGGGATAGCAACCTGATACATTCTATAATAGTATTTCCTTCAGCGCTGACGTTGCGGTAGGGACGGGCAGCACCAGACACACCTCCTGCTCCACCGGTTTGCCCGCCGCCGGCCAGTGCCTTGGGGTTGATTATTTGCACCGTAACCCTTAACCTGCCTTCGGGGGCTTGATCCAGAGCTATGATCCCGATAATACCCAAACGCTCAGCCTCTATATGGTCCCAACAGCCGGTCTGGATCAGGAACCAGCTGATAAGAAGCAGCAGCACCTTTTTTTTAAAATTAAGTCCCACCCCCACCACTCCTTTTCGAGGGGGAATTACCGGAGCCCGGCCCCTGATCTTTGCCTGACCCGCCATAATCCGGGGAGTTGGAACGGATGCCGGCATTTCTTTTAACCGGATTGACGGAAGACTGACTGCCGCCTTCTCCCGGAGGATGCGGTTTTAAAGACGGCGCCATCCGCTGCACATTCCTTTTAACAAGCTCTGTGGGGCGCTTATGCATAGCCCACCAGGGAACCCGGACTAAGGTGTCTTTCAGATCGGAAACTTTCAGCGGGGCCAGGGGCACCAGATAAGGCATGCCAAAGGAGCGCAGGCCGGCCATATGGATTAGCATACCCAGTAATCCGGTCACCACCCCGAACAAACCCAGGGTGGCAGCCAGCAGCATCAGGGGAAAGCGAATCAGGCGCATGGACAGGGCCTGGTTATAGGCCGGGATCATGAAAGAAGCTATGCCGGTTAAGGCAACTATGATAACCATCAGCGGGGAGACAAAACCGGCCTGGACCGCCGCCTGGCCTATGACCAGGGCTCCTACGATACTGATGGCCTGTCCCACCGCGCGGGGGAGCCTGATCCCGGCTTCCCGCAGCGCTTCAAAGGTCATTTCCATAATCAGGGCTTCCAGCACGGCAGGGAAAGGCACCCCTTCCCGGTAGGCTACGATGCTAATCAGGAGCTGAGTCGGGATCATTTCCTGGTGGTAAGTTGTGATAGCAATGTAAAATGATGGCAATAGCAAGGAAATTATTAATCCCAGAAAGCGCATAAGCCTGATCGCCGTTGAGTAGTGGTAACGCTCATAATAATCCTCCGGACTCTGCAACATGTCGGTGAACGCCACAGGAACATAGAGGACCATCGGCGTACCGTCAATAAAGATACACACCCTCCCCTGCAAAAGGGTCGATACTATCCGGTCCGGCCTTTCGCTGTAGCCTAATTGCGGAAAGGGCGAATAGGGATCATCCTGAATCAACTCTTCGATATAGCCGCTTTCCATGACTGCGTCTATATCGATCCGCTCGACCCGGCTCTTCACTTCCTGGACCAGTTCTGGAGAAACCACTCCCTTCAGATAGGCAATGGCTATGGGAGTATTTGTCTCCCGTCCCAGCTTCAGACCTTCTATAACCAGGTTTGGCGAGCGCAGCCTGCGCCTGACCAGGGCAGTATTCACATCAATGATTTCGGTAAAACTCTCCTTTGGACCCCGTACAACAACTTCAATATCCGCTTTATCCACACCGCGCTGGGGCCAATCCTTGAGGTCGATTAGCAAAGCCTCAGCGCACCCGTCAACAAATAAGGCTACAGTCCCGGACAAAACTGCACCGGTGACATCGTCCATGTTATAAACCTTCGAACGGATTTCTGGAGCTGTTATAATAGATTTTTCGATTAATTCAATAAATTCCTCATCCGGCCGCTCAATTCCACCCTTGAATTGCTCCAGCATCAGCGGTTTCAAAACACTCTCACTAATTCCATTATTATCCACCAGGGTTTCCATGTAAACCAGCAAGATGGTTCTACTTCCAGAGCCCGGGTTGATTTCCCTGGTTATAAGATCGGCGTTTTGACCTAAGATGCCCAGCAGGTACTCCTTGTTTTCCTTGAGGTACCTGGAAATTTTTCTGGTTTTCAAATCCTCGTTACTGATCGCTTTGCCCTTAAGAGGATTCTGGCGGTCCGGCCCGGGTCCCGGTTTTTTTGCCGCTCTTTTTTTAAGAAGTCTGAATAATATATTTGTTCCCAAACCACAAACCTCCGGGAACCGCAAAATTAAGGAAAGAAAAGTTCATAGAATAATCTTTAATATTATGGCTAAAAAGTTTTTGTTTATGAATATCTGCCAAATTGCCGTAAACATGTCAGTCTCTGTCTCAATAAAAAAAACAACATCCTCCTTTAAGGCAAGGATATTGTTTTAATAGATCCTGTTTAATCTGGCATAACGATGCCAAGTGGATGCCAATGGTTCACCGGTTCTATATAGATTCTTTATAATACATTAACTACATTAACTGGAGGAAGCCCTGCCGGCTAAGATTGCGCCAGTATTACTTCCCGGGCGCTGCCCACCATGTAAAGGGAGCCTGTGATTAAAACTACTTCTTCCGGTCCGGCGAGGGCCAGTGCTTTGCGCACAGCCTCCCCGGTGTCCTCCAGCAGGTAGACCTCGGATGCGTAGTTCCTGACCTCTTCGGCCAGTTCCCGCCAGTTGTGCGCCCTGGGGTTATCGGGCCGGGTCACCACCACCGCCCTGGCCGCGCCAGCCAGTTCGGCGGCGACCCGGGCACGTTCCTTATCCCCCAGCATGCCGATGACCAGGACGATGCTCCGGCCCGGAAAATAATCCTTCAGCGCCTGGCGCAAACACCTGGCGCCGTCGTAATTGTGGGCTCCGTCAATAATTACCAGGGGCTTTTGGCTCACGATTTCCATTCTCCCGGGCCACCTTGTCCGGGCCAATCCCCGGCGCACCATGTCGGCGTTCAAGGATACACCCAGGTCAATTAAAACCTCTGCAGCAGCTACAGCAGTGGCTGCGTTGACCAGCTGGTGCCTGCCCAGAAGGGGTATGAAAAGTTTTTCGTAATAACCCCTGCGGCCCCGCAGGCTAAATTCCTGGCCGGAAAGGTTCCAGGCAGCAGGCTGCCAGCTGAAATCCCTTCCCACTACGTAAAGGGGCGATTTCTTATCCAGACAAACACTCTCAATAACCTCCAGAGCCTCCCCGCCCGCCGCCGTAACCACCGGCGTACCGGGTTTGATAATCCCTGCTTTGACCCGGGTTATTTCCTCGATGGTATGCCCCAGGTAATCCATATGGTCCATTGATACGTTGGTAATGATTGACAACAGCGGTTTTACTACATTTGTGGAATCAATTGCTCCGCCCATGCCCACCTCAACAACCAGGAAGTCCACCTTCTCCCGGTTGAAATAAAGAAAGGCCAGGGCAGTACCCACTTCAAATTCAGTGGGATGTTCAAATCCTTCCGCAACCATGGCTTCCAGATGGGGCCGGAGTTCATCGATCAGCACTGCCACCTGTTCCCCTGAAATTTCCGCCCCGTTAATCCGGTATCGTTCTGTGTAGGATTTCAGATGGGGCGAGGTAAAGGCCCCAACCCGGTACCCGCCCTCCTGCAGAATAGCGGAGAGCATGGCTGTAGTGGAACCCTTGCCGTTTGTTCCGCCGATGTGGATTACTTTCAACGCGAGATGCGGGTTGTCCAGACGCTTTAATAACTCTTGAATCCGGCCAAGCCCGAAATTAAACCCGAACTTGGCCAGGTTGGCGAGGTAATCCAGGGCTTCCTGATAGTTCAAGTTGATCGCTCCTCTGCAAAGGGCTCAAGATTAGCAAAACGTAAGGGGAAAACCCGGCGTACAGGTATGATGCAGCATTTGTGCTGAAAACTAAAAGCTTGCCCTTAGGATTAAATGAAAGAACAATAAATTTGGTGCGAATAAAATCGCACCTATAACTTGACAGGGTAAATCTGTTCAAGATCCCATGCTCCAGCCGGATCCGGCTGCACCATTGGATTCATTGTTATATTACTAATCAATTCCAGGCAATTGTCTATACTGAAGTACCTTCCAGCATGGCCAGCCTTTCTCCTATAGCAGACTGCTTTTGGGAAAGCTCACTCTCTTTGGCTCTCTCCTTTGCCACCACATCAGCCGGGGCCTTGCCCAAAAAACCGGGATTGCCCAGCTTGCCCCGCACTCGCGCCAGGTCCTTTTCCACCGAAGCCAGTTCTTTTTTCAGCCGGGCGGTTTCCCTGTCCACATCGATCAGGCCTTTTAAGGGGACAAATATCTCTACACCCCGGGTTACCGCGTGGGCAGCCTGTTCCGGAGCCTTTTCCAGGGCGGGAAATACTTTCAGGTCAGCTCCAGCCAGCACACTGATGTAAGAGCCCGATTTTTTCAGCAGGACACGGAGGTTAGGCGCAGGAACAGCCAGCAGCACTTCCGCCCTGCGGCCGGGAGGAACATTCATTTCACTGCGGATATGGCGGATGGCCCTGGTAATGTCCATAAGTACCTCCATTTCCTTTTCCGCCTCGTTGTCTTTGAGCTCCGGGCGGGGCTCCGGCCAGGGCGCGCGCATGATGGTAAGGCCCCTGCCGGGCAGGTGCTGCCAGATTTCTTCTGTAATGAACGGCATGAAGGGATGAAGGAGCTCCAGGGTCCCTTTTAAAACTGAAGCCAGCACATGCTGGGCGGTTGCCCGGTCCGGAGGACTGGTTTTACCGTAGAGCCTGGGTTTAGAAAGCTCAATATACCAGTCGCAAAATTCACTCCAGGTAAACTCATAGAGAACCCGGGCTGCTTCTCCCAGTTCGTAGGCCTCCAGAAAACGGGTAACCTCCCCGGCCATTTTCTGGTAGCGGCTGAGGATCCAGCGGTCAGCCAGGGTATATGGCCCGGGCCTTCCGGCAGGGTCATAATCTTCCAGGTTCATCAAGGCGAAGCGGGAGGCGTTCCAGAGTTTATTGGCAAAGTTGCGCGCCCCCTCCAATCTCTCGAAATGGAAACGCAAATCGTTCCCTGGTGTGTTGCCGGTCACCAGCATGAACCGCAGACTGTCCGCTCCGTGGGACTCAATAACATCAATGGGGTCTACACCATTACCCAGGGACTTGCTCATTTTCCGGCCCAGGGCGTCCATCACCAGTCCATGGATAAAGACATCCCGGAAGGGAACTTCGTTCATAAAGGCCAGGCCGGAAAAAATCATCCGGGCAACCCAAAAAAAGATTATATCCCTGCCCGTAACCATCACTGTAGTAGGGTAATAATAAGCCAGGTCCAGTGTCTTCCTGGGCCAGCCCAGTGTTGAAAAGGGCCAGAGCGCCGAGGAAAACCAGGTATCCAGCACGTCGGGGTCCTGCTCGCAGTTGCTGCTGCCGCACCGGGTGCAGCGGGCTACCGGCTTTTTGGAAACGATCATCTCCTCACAGTCCCGGCAGTACCAGACCGGTATGCGGTGACCCCACCAGAGCTGGCGGGATATGCACCAGTCGCGGATATTTTCCATCCAGTTCAAATAGATTTTGGTAAACCGCTCCGGAACAAACCGGATCCGGCCGTCCTTGACAGCCTCGATGGCAGGTTCAGCCAGGGGCTTCATCTTTACGAACCACTGGCGTGAAAGCATGGGCTCAATTACAGTGTTGCAGCGGTAGCAATGCCCCACTGCGTGGGCGTGGTCCTCCGTCTTGAGCAGGTAACCGCCTGCATCAAGGTCCCGTACAATCCGTTTGCGGCATTCGTAACGATCCAGGCCCCGGTAGCGGGGGCCGGCTTCCTCGCTCATCTTTCCTTCCTTATCAATAACAATAACCTGGGGCAGGTTGTGCCTCAGACCTACTTCGAAGTCGTTGGGATCGTGGGCCGGGGTAATCTTGACGGCCCCTGTACCGAAGGAGGGATCCACATACTCATCGGCAATGACCGGCATCTCCCGTCCCACCAGGGGTAGCACCAGCTTTTTCCCCACAACGCCGGCATAGCGTTCGTCCCCCGGGTGTACAGCCACAGCAACGTCGCCCAGGATGGTTTCCGGGCGGGTTGTGGCGACAACGATCCCCCCCTTCCCGTCTTTATAAGGATATCTGACGTGGTAGAGGTGCCCGGGGCGATCCAGGTGCTCCACCTCAATATCGGAGATAGTGGTATGACACTTGGGGCACCAGTTGGTAATATAGTAGCCCCTGTAAATCAAACCCCGCTCATAAAGTTTGATAAATACCTCCAGCACTGCTTCGGAGCACCCCTCGTCCATGGTAAAACGCTCCCGCTGCCAGTCGCAGGAAGAACCCAGTTTGCGCAACTGGGTGGTGATCCGGTTGCCGTACTGTTCCTTCCAGGCCCACACTCTTTTTAAAAATTCTTCACGTCCCAGTTCATGGCGGTTTGTGCCTTCCTTCACCAGCTGTTCTTCCACCCTGGCCTGAGTGGCGATACCGGCGTGGTCGGTGCCTGGAACCCAGAGGGCGTTATAACCCTGCATCCTTCTCCAGCGGGTAAGTATGTCCTGAAGGGTATTGTCCAGGGCATGTCCCATATGCAGCTGGCCGGTTACATTGGGCGGGGGCATGACAATACAGAACGGTTCCTGCTCGGGGTTTACAACGGAGTGGAAGAATCCGTTTTCTTCCCAGTATTTATACCATTTATCCTCTACCGAACGGGGGTCGTAGGTAATCGGTATGTCCGCTCTGGCCAAGAAATTCACTCCTCATCATGATGTAATAGATCCGCAACAAAAAACCCCCTTCCGTCTCTCAAGGACGGATGAGGGAATCATCCGCGGTACCACCCTGATTCCAGCCAATACTGAATTATCCGGAATAAAGGCTGGTACCCGTACCCTATCATGAATTCCTTAAAAAAATCAATTAAGGGCAAATTCAATACTGGCAGCTCTCGCCGGCTGTAACGGGCCAACCCGCCCGGGCTTACTTAAGTTTCTGCGCGGGGGCTCAAGGGCGACGGGAACGGAACGGGCAGGAAACCTTGCAGCCTCGGATCTCCCTCTCTAAAAACGGCCAACTGCCATAGCCCGGGGAATCCTTCCCCTCCCTTTCACGGCCTTTAAAATATGACTTACAAAATATCTTAACGATTTTAAAGGGCCGTGTCAACTGAGATCTCCTTAATTTGTGGAATCTTCTAAACACTTTTTTGAGCAGGTAGGACTTCCCCGCAGTTAATGATATAATATCTTAGCCGGAGTGATTTATGCATCATATTAAACTAATTAGTTAGAGAGGACTATTATGCCCCACTGTTACCGGAAGCAAAATCTTCCTTTAAAGCCTCTAATCAAATGGGCCGGCGGTAAGAGCCGGCTTATTGCTCAATTCCTGTTTCTTTTCCCCGCAAATGTGAACTTCCTGGTGGAGCCTTTCTTCGGCAGCGGAGCGGTTTTTTTTCACCTAAACCCTGCCGGGGCCATAATTTCTGATAAAAACGAGGAACTTATGAACTTTTACCAGGTGGTCCGGGACCATCCTGAAGAGCTGCTTGCCGATCTCCGAAGACACGTCAACACTGAAGAGTATTATTACCGGGTGAGAAGCCTGGACCCGGCGCAGATGACCTCTCTGGAAAGAGCCTCGCGTTTTTTGTACCTGAACAAGTACGGGTATAACGGTCTCTGGCGGGTTAACAGCAGGGGCATCCACAACGTGCCCTACGGCCGTTACAAAAACAGGCGGCTCGTCCACGAACAGGACCTTTTCCTGGTCAGCGCCAGGCTTAAGAAAACCAGGATCCTGTGCGGTGATTTCTCACTGGCGCTTGAAGAAACTGAACCGGGGATGTTCGTGTATCTGGATCCACCCTACTATCCGCTGTCCGAAACAGCCCGTTTCACCAGCTATGTAGCTGATTCCTTCGGGGAAGAGGAGCAACGCCGGCTGGCCAGGGCCTTTCAGAACCTCGATCAAAAGGGTTGCAGGGTGATGCTCAGCAATTCCGACACTCCATTTATCCGTGAGCTGTACAGGGGTTATAACCTTGTGGAAGTCAAAGCCAGACGGGCCATAAACTGCAAAGCTGAAGGCCGGGGCCCGATCACTGAACTGGTTATCAGAAACTATCAATAAGTAAAACTGGTGTTTATTATTTTTATCCTTTTCCTTTTCGTATCGACCCAGGGTTAACCTGCACATAAATAACAGGAGCTTTTTATCACTGATTTAAAGCACCGGGCCCTAAAGCCCGGGCTGTCTTTTCGCCCCCCTTTTCGGGACCAGCACAACTTTACTGCTCAGATTAACTCCCAGGATCCCTCCGGCGGTGCCTGCCACCCCCAGAACCAGAGTGCGGAAAACCAGGCCCAATGCTGAGTAACTTCCCTCGCAGCCGATCATAACAAGAGCCGACAGGAATAACCCGTAGAGCAGACCAGTTATGAAGCCATGCAGCGAGCCCAGTGTACCCGCGGCCCTCCCGCCGGCAAACCCGCCCAGCACCGCTGCCAGAAGTGTGCCCGCTGCAACAAAATCACTAAAATCATAAGTTAGTCCTGCAGACAGCACTACCCATGTGAACATTAGAGCACATAAAGCCAGAGTGGCGCTAAAGGCCCGGGCCAGGCCCGCCATAACAGCCCTGCATCTAATTTTTCCAGATACAGGAACCCCCTGTTTGGACCAGCGCATAAAAGTATAGCCCTTCAAACCTGAAACCCCCTTTAGAGGCTTTTCTAAATTCTATGCCGGTGACTTTCTTTTATGCGGACAACCTTTAAATTTGAAGCATGAAAACCTCCACCTGAAAATAGTATTTTTTAAAGATAAATACTGGAGGTTTTGGTCCATGAATCCCAGAAAAAAAAGACTTATTTTTTTGCTCATGATCCTGGTTCTCCTGATTCCGGTGACTTTCCTTACCCGGAGTATCCTCAGGCCTCCCAGCGCTCCAATTTATACTATCAGGGTAATGGAGTCCGTACGCTCGCCTTACTTCCTTCCCCAGTATCTGGCCTTAAACCTGGGCTTTTTTAAAGAACAAAACCTTGTTGTAGAGATATCAACAGCCAGCCCCGAGGCCATCCGCGCAGCCCTGCTTGACGGCAGGGCCGACATTGCCCTGTGCGGCCTGCAGAAAATTATTTTCAGCCCCAATGCCCAGACGCCCCAACCTAAAATTTTTGCCGCCATTGCCAAAAAAGACGGCTCGCTGCTCCTGTCCAGAAAGGACCCGGCTGAATTCCAGTGGAATAACTTGAAAAATAAAACCATTATCAGCGGTTCTCAGGACGACAGTTCAGTCATCGCCCTGGAGGATGTTTTAAGGAGTCAGGGTTTGCCACCTTTCAGGGCGGTAACCATCTATTACAACATCCCCGCTAAACTTCGTATGGGGGCTTTTCGCGCCGGAACAGGGCATTATATTCAAGTGCTGGAACCTGATGCCAGTATTGCCGAAAGGAAAGGCTACGGCAGGGTGGCAGCTTCAGTGGGGCAGGCGGCAGGGGACATGGCGGTTACAGCTTATGCGGCCCTGCCTGATTATATTAATTCAAAACCTGAGGCTATTCAGCAGTTCACAAATGCTGTTTACAAGGCACTCCTGTGGCTGGACCAGCACAGTGCCGGGGAGGCAGCGGATGCAGTCCTGCCGTCGTTCCCCAATCTTGACCGGGAGATCCTTGTAGATTCAATTGAACGATACCGTTCCCTGGGAATCTGGACCAGCGATCTCCGGGCCTCCAGGGAATCTTTTGAAAGGTTCCAAAATGCCGCCATCAGGGCGGGGGAAATTGCCCGTACTTTTTCCTATGAGACAATTGTTATTAACGATTTTGCCGGCCAGGCTATGGCAACCGTTACCTATGACCGGTTGGCCGAGGAGGAAAAGGCCAGGAAAAGAAACCTTTTTGATTTTTTTAACAGATAAAATTCGAGCTTTCCCAGGTCATGCTCTCTTCTCATGCATTTTTTTAACGCCCTTAGAAAACAATAAAGAAAACTTCTATCGGGGGTTATTCTAATGCTAATGCGAAAAGTCATGATCCTAATGTTTCTTGTAATCTTCTGCCTGGTCCCGGGCTGCAACGTGGCCCGCAAACCGGCCCCGACACCCGATCCGAAACCCCTTGTGGTGCCCGAAACATCTAAAGTGGGCTTCAGCAAGGTTGATTTAAACAAGGCGCCGGATGTCGTTAAAAACATTGCCGGGGATCTGGCAAAAAGAGAAATGGCAACCTGGCTCCAGGTTAACGGAACAAGTTATATTCTGGTGAGTACCGGTGAAAATGAAAAAGACCGCAGGGCAGAAATCACTGAGGTAATTCAGAAAATACCGGCCCAGGATTTCGTCTGGCTGGATGTCCGGGCCAGGTATGTCGATGTCAAGGAAGACGATCAAAACGGACCCATAAGCGCGGTCACCCTGAATCTGAATGACCGGACCATAAGCGGCGTGGGTTTTGAAATCACCAGTACGGACTCAACTACGCCAGAGGCCACGCCCGCGCCAAAAACTACACCTGCGCCAAAAGCTGCACCTGCGCCTGCAGCTTCACCAGCGCCTGAACCGGCGCGAACTCCGGCACCGGCTACACCTGCGCCCGCAACACCGTCCCCGGCTCCAACACAGAAACAGGAGCCGAAGACTACACCTGCACCGGATAATAATTCGGCGCCGTCCCAGAAAGACCAGAATCAAAATAATACTCCCACAATAGAAAAAAAATAACCGGTCTTCAAAAAGCTGGTGGGCGCATCTGCAAATGCGCCCACTCCTATTTCCGGAAATCCTCCGTCCTCGCCTAAAAGGCGTAATCTTTATTTCTAACAGGCTTCCCCTGTCAGTTTTCAGTAAAAAAATAATTAAAACTGAATCATTTTTGTTCAACAGTTTCTTTGCAGAGAATACCAGCCCAACGGCCAATAACTTCCAGGAGTTCCTCCCGGCCCTGCCCGGTTTCTGCTGAAAAAGGCACCAGTGTTTCCCCTTCAGCCAGGGCCAGGGTCTCCCGGACAACCTTCAGGGAACGCAGCAATTTGGAGCGGGAGAGCTTGTCTGCCTTGGTGGCAACCACGGCCACCGGTATCCCCCGGTGCTTCAACCAGCCATACATCTGCACGTCCAGGGAAGTGGGCGGGTGCCGGCTGTCCACCAGCAATACAACACCTTTCAGGTTTTCCCTCGTTGACAAATAACCCTCCACCATCTTCCGCCAGCTCTCCCTCTCTCCGGCAGATACTTTGGCGTATCCGTAACCGGGCAGATCCACCAGCCGGAAGACGCCGTTAATCAGGAAAAAATTAATCAGCCGGGTACGGCCGGGAGTCTTGCTGGTGCGGGCCAGACCCTTTTTTACAGCAAGCCTGTTCAAAAGAGAAGATTTTCCAACATTAGAACGCCCGGCCAGGGCAACTTCTGGAAGTTCCCCGGCCGGGTAGTCTGACTTACGGACTGCACTGGTAACAAATTCGGCAGAACTAATTTTCATGAAGGGATTTGGGCCCCTCCTTCGTTATGCGCTACAGGGTGTTGATACGCCGGGGGCTGGGGAACCACTGGAGAAGTCCCTGTCACATCTTCAGGCACAAATTCCTTCTCGGTGAGGGCTGCCTCCAGCACCTGGTCCATATGCTCAACAAGGATAAAATTCAGCTTGTCTTTAACCTTCTTGGGGATTTCGTCCAGGTCCTTTTTATTATCCTTGGGTAAAACCAGTGTTTTTATACCCGCTCTGTGGGCAGCAAGGACCTTTTCCTTGATTCCGCCCACCGGCAGAACCCTGCCCCTTAAGGTTATTTCACCAGTCATGGCCACATCGTGCCGCACTTTTTGCCCTGTTACAGCCGAAGCCAGGGCGGTGGCCATGGTAATGCCCGCCGAGGGACCGTCCTTGGGAATGGCGCCCTCCGGGATATGAATATGAATATCCTGTTTGTCATAAAGCTCTTCGTCAATGGACAACTCGGCAGCACGGCTGCGGATGTAGCTGTAACCGGCCTGAGCCGATTCCTTCATCACGTCGCCCAGTTTGCCGGTCAACGTAAGACGGCCGCTCCCCTTATAAATTGAAACTTCAATTGCCAGGGTATCTCCGCCGACCTCCGTCCAGGCAAGACCCGTAGCCACACCCACCTGGTCGTCCTGCTCCGCTACACCGTAGCGGAAACGCGGGGTGCCAAGGTACTGATTTAAGTTCAGAGGTGTTACCTGAACCTTGCTTGCTTTATCAGAAACAACCTGCCGCGCGGTCTTGCGGCAAATAGTTGCAATCTGTCTCTCCAGGTTCCGCACCCCGGACTCCCGGGTGTACTCCCTGATAATCTTGCGGACCGTGTTTTCCGTCATCCTCAGCATACCCTTGCTCAACCCGTGCTCCTTAATCTGCTTGGGCAGCAGGTGACGCATGGCAATCTGGACCTTTTCCTCTTCCGTGTAGCCGGATAAGTAAATGATCTCCATCCGGTCCTGCAGCGGCCGGGGAATGTTGTGCTGAAGGTT
This sequence comes from Bacillota bacterium, assembly GCA_029555205.1. Taxonomy (GTDB): domain Bacteria; phylum Bacillota; class Desulfotomaculia; order Desulfotomaculales; family Pelotomaculaceae; genus DTU098. The sequence goes on along the minus strand of JAKPTB010000010.1, from coordinate 43,780 downwards.
GGCCGTAGTGATAAACATCACGTTGGACAGATCAAAGGGCGCCTCGATGTAGTGATCGCTGAAAGTATTGTTCTGCTCCGGATCCAGCACCTCCAGCAGGGCTGCGGAGGGGTCACCCCGGAAGTCCATACTCATTTTATCAATCTCATCCAGCAGAAAAACAGGGTTTTTGGAGCCGGCCTGGCGAATGCCCTGGATAATCCTGCCCGGCATGGCACCAACATAAGTGCGGCGGTGGCCCCTGATCTCAGCCTCATCACGCACACCTCCCAGGGACATGCGGATAAATTTGCGCTCCAGGGCCCGGGCAATGGAACGGCCCAGGGATGTTTTACCGACACCGGGCGGCCCGACAAAACAGATAATGGGTCCCTTCATTTTCTTGGCCAGTTTACGGATAGCCAGGTATTCAAGGATCCGTTCTTTAACCGTTTTTAAGCCGTAGTGGTCCTCATCGAGGATGGCTTCCGCCATTTTAATATCCAGGCGGTCACGGGTACCCTTGTTCCAGGGCAGAGCCAACAGCCAGTCAAGGTAATTACGCACCACAGCCGCCTCGGCAGCCATCGGCGGCATCTTTTCCAGACGCTCCACTTCTTTCAGCGCCTTCTCCTCTACCTCTTTCGGCAGCTTGGCTTCGGCAATTTTTTCACGCAGTTCCTCGCTCTCGGCCATACGTTCGTCTTTTTCACCCAGTTCGCGCTGGATAGCCTTCATCTGTTCACGCAAATAATATTCCTTCTGGGTCTTTTCCATCTGTTTGCGCACGCGGATGTTGATTTTACGCTCAAGTTCAACAATTTCAAGCTCTTTTGCGACAAGAGCACATAGTTTTTCCAGCCTCTGAACGATATTGACCGCCTCAAGGACATTCTGTTTATCATCTATGCGCAGCGCAAGGTGGGAAGCAATGATGTCCGCCAGCCTTCCGGGCTCTTCCAGGTTCACTACCGAAACAACTGTTTCAGGGGGTATGCGCTTGGACAGTTTGACATACTGCTCAAACTGATAAACCAGGCTGCGCATCAGCGCTTCAATCTCGCTGTTCTTTTCAAAAACCTCGGAGTACTGGTCTACTTCCACCTGGAAGAAGGGTTCATTGGCAAGAAAACGACGGATCCTGGCCCTGGAGATACCTTCCACCAAAACCCGGATGGTGCCCCCGGGCAGCTTTAAAAGCTGCTTGACTTCGGCCACCGTACCAATCTGATAGATATCATCTACACCAGGGTCATCCGTCTGGGCTTCCCTCTGGGTAGCCAGAAAGATGATCCGGTCCTGGATCATTGCCTCCTCTATGGCCAGCACTGATTTTTCGCGCCCTACATCGAGGTGAATAACCATATAAGGGAAAACCAGAATACCCCGCAAAGGTAGTAAAGGCAAGAATTTTACTTCGGATTTCACAGCTGCACCTCCTTCTCAATAACTTGTTTCTAATAATTGTATATTTTCAAGCACAAGGTTACGTTTATATTCTATCATAAAAGTTAGAAATCCGGCTATAGCAATAATTACTACGAATACTGCAAAACCCGGCTTTTATGCCGGGTTCCGGGGAGATTTGAAGCTGCTGGTCAGCTAATGTCATTTTTCGTAATTATTTGGATAACGGCTGTCCGGCTCCAAAGACCGAGGCGCTCAGCACCTCCAGCGGCAGCGAAGCATTGTGCTCTTTCTTTTTTTCCGCAGGCGGCGGGCAGACGAGGGCTGTACGGAATACCTCCTCCAGGCGTTCCACCGGAATAATTTCAATGTCTTCAAGGCTTCTCAAAAGTTCCTGATCATTTTCAGCGGGAATAATGACCTTCCTGGCGCCGGCCTGCCGGGCAGCCTCCACTTTGGCTACAATACCGCCAACCGGCTTGACCAGGCCGCGGATGGAAACTTCGCCGGTCATAGCTACCCTGTTGTCAACGGGCAATCCCATAATCGCCGAGTATACCGCCGTGGCAACGCTTACCCCGGCGGAAGGGCCGTCCGTTGGCGCCCCCCCCGGAAAATTGACGTGAATGTCATAATCCCTGATGTCCACTTCCATGATCCGGCGGAGCACAGTGAGAACATTTTCCACAGAACTGCGGGCCATGCTTTTCCGGCGCACGGTCCGGCCGCCCCCGTCAATCTCCTCCTCTTCCACCATCCCTGTGACTGTCAGCTTTCCCTGTCCGCGCAGCGCAGGTATGACGTTGCATTCAACCTCCAGCACCATGCCCATGTTGGGCCCGTAAACAGCAAGACCGTTGACCAGACCCACCTGAGGCCGGGAGGGTATTTTTTTCTCCGGCCTGGGTGAATACTGGCCGCTATTGATAACCCATTCAATGTCGGTTTTGCGAATAACTTCCCTGCCTTCGGTAATGGCAATACCCGCGGAAATCTGAATAATATTAACCGCTTCGCGCCCATTTGTGGCGTACTTTTTAATAACCTCCAGGGCCCCTTCCTGAAGCGGTATGCCCACTTTCCTGGCCGCGTTTGCCGCTATTATTTCGATCTCGTCAGGCTGAAGCTCCCGGAAGAATATTTCCAGACAGCGGGAGCGAATGGCCGGGGCTATATGTTCAGCCCCCCGGGTTGTAGCTCCCACCATGCGAAAGTCTGCCGGCAACCCGTTTTGAAAAATATCGTGAATATGAGAAGGGATGTTGTTGTCCTCGGAGTTGTAATAAGCGCTCTCCAGGGTAACCTTACGGTCCTCCATTACCTTTAAAAGCTTGTTCATCTGGATCGGGTGCAGTTCTCCTATTTCATCAATGAAAAGCAGCCCGCCGTGGGCCTTGGTGACTGCGCCGGGTTTGGGCTGGGGAATCCCGGCTATACCCATGGGCCCCGCCCCCTGGTATATGGGGTCGTGCACAGAACCAATCAGCGGGTCGGCAATATTACGCTCGTCAAAACGCGCCGTGGTTGCATCCAGTTCAATAAATTTGGCGTCTTCTTTAAAAGGGGATAAGGGGTTGTTTTTGGCCTCCTCCAGCACCAGTCTTGCCGCGGCAGTTTTCCCCACACCGGGGGGACCATAAATAATCACGTGTTGGGGATTGGGTCCGCAAAGGGCGGCCCGCAGGGACTTCAAGCCTTCAGCCTGGCCAATAATTTCCTTAAAACAGGTGGGACGCGTTTTTTCAGATAGCGGCTCGGTCAGGGAAATTGAACGCATTCTCTGAAGTTTTTCCATTTCCTTTCTGGATTCCTTTTCTACAACTAATTTGCTTCCCTGCTGCGCTTTAAGCAGATTCCAAAAATAAAGTCCAATAACCACGGCAAAGAAGACCTGAATAAAAGTCAGAATACCTCCAAAACCGGCTGGGAATTCTCCCACTTTTTGATCACCTCGTGAAAAAGATTCTTCATTTAGTATTGCTAAGTTTTACAAATTTTAATCCGGTTTAAAAAAAGAAACGATATATGTTAATGAAATAGGTAGAAACGGAACAATATATTCACAATATTGACATAATTCGAAGGAAACATTATAATCTTGCAGGATCATTAGATCTAATCGGGGGAGGTGAATTAGACAGCTACTGATTTATTGATTAGATTAGATTAGAGATTTAATTATTCATTGGGGGTGTAGTAGTGGCGGATAATAAAGTGTACGAAATTAAAGAGTCGGCGATAGCTGATCCGGGGCCCCTTGGTCTTGCTTGTTTTGCCCTGACCACCTTCTGCCTCAGCATGGTTAATGCCGGGCTGGTTGTAGCAGAATCCGTGGCCGTAGTCATTGCCCTGGCGCTGGTTTACGGGGGAACCGTTCAAGTGCTGGCAGGCATGTGGGAGTTCAAGAAAAATAATGTCTTTGGAGCCACGGCTTTTTCCTCTTATGGTGCCTTTTGGGTGTCTTTCGGCATTTTTGAACTGCTTGCCGTACAGAAAGTGTGGGTTATACCGTCGCAGGGCGTCTGGCTGTTTCTTCTGGCCTGGACAATTTTTACCGCTTACATGTGGATTGGAAGTTTTGGAACCAATAAAGCCCTTATTGTAACATTCACTTTATTGCTCCTGGCCTTTATCCTTTTGACCATCGGAGCGGCCGGAAATCATGCGGCCCATACCTGGGGAGGCTACGTCGGCATTGTAACAGCTTTTGCAGCCTGGTATACCTCAGCAGCAGGAATTTTCAACACAGTCTTCGGACGGGTCGTTCTACCGGTGGGACCCTGTAAAAAATAGTATAAGCGATTAATAATACTATAGGGTGACAGGGTTTCTTGCAACCCACCGCCCGGGCAGATTTGCCTTGCAAATATGTAAGCAGGCAGGGACATGAATTTGCCCTGCCTGCAAAAATTATATTTTACAGTATTCCCTCGCTCCAGCAGCAATATTGTTTTCTTTTTTTGCTGCGTTTCCTCAGTTAAAAACCTGCCGGCTGAAATCATAATATTGCCACCAGTCAGGTTCCTGCAGAGGCCCTGTTGTTGTAAAACCGGCCAGCTCGTCAGCGTTGTCCATATAGATCCAGTAGCCCGCTACCGGGTTCATCCTCTTTTTACCCGGCGAATTTACCGTATATACCCAGCTATCCTGGCCGGAGAACGCATGGGATCTAAACGGCGGCTTAACCACCTGCACCCAGCCCCGCCTGCCGTCAGCCGTATATTCAGCTGAGGCCAGCGCTTCCCGGACGGTTAATGGCTCATCAGCCGCCAGGCTGGCCAGGTTCCAGCCCTGCTCCAGAGTACGTACCGGGGGAGCGGTGTGGTTGCTGCTTATTACAAGCGGCAGCAGGTCACCCGAGTTCATCATGATGAAATAGGCGTCCTGCGGATCCAGGGTGGTTCCCGCCTCACCACACTCCTCCTAGGTCTTGCTTGTACTGTTGTATCTGACGATTACTGAGGCGTCAAGTTTTTCTCCCAGGTTGATTATGTCGTTCCAGGAGTTCACTCCCAGCGTGTATGGCGTGGAGATCAGGCTCCAACCGCCGGCTAACGGCAGTGGGGATACCGGCTCAGGTCCGGGGTGAGCTGTGTCGAAAGGCGCGGAAAGCCAGGGGGCATATTCTCCAATCCAGAATCCCACGACTTTATCACCTTTACCCAGCAAGTTACCCGGCTGGTCACTAAAGAGGTACCCCTGCCCTTCGTCTATAGGGCCGCTTTTATCGCCCCACCAGTTGTATTGGTAACTATAACTCATCTCACTGCCTGCCTCAGGGGCCTCGCCGGGCGCAGGGGTACTATTTTTTTCAGGCGCCATGCCCTCGAGCCCGAATGCGATATCATCGAAGTCAACGTAAAATTCCAATCCGTTAGGTGTATTACCGGTGATGTTGTTAAAACAAACAAAGTTATCTTCGTAGATGTACAATTCGCCATCTTCATAATAATAATAGTTCACTAGAATACCACCATAGCTTGGGCCGAATTGTTCGTCTTCCTCAGGCTGGTGGCCGTTATTTTGGATGTGGTTATTCTTGATGAGGTTATATTCACAACAGTCGAGCCCCAACCCTACGTCCTTATTCCCCTCTATTTTGTTGCCGGTGATTATGTTGTCGTTGGAAAACCACATATCCAAACCACAGTAGACGTAGTCAGGATCGTTCTCTAGTTCTTCCGGGAGAAGACCGGTCCCATTACCGCTTATTATATTATCCGTAATCTCACAGCCCTCGGAAAAGTACAGGTAGATTCCATCCCAGCCATTACCAGTGATGCTGTTGCGGCTGAATTGGCATCCATAAAGCTCTTCAGTACCAATGCCGCCATATCCGTTGTTTTTCATTTCGTTTTCCAGCACGGGCAGGTAGTAAGAGTAATCCAAGTATAGCCCAGCGGCGCCGTTGTTGTCGAAGGTGTTACCGTAAACACCTGCTGCCTGTTCGTAAGCATCATACTGGCTCCAGTTATCGGTGTCATAGAGATAGGCTCCGTTGTATTTGTTGTCTTTAAAGTGATTCCCGGTCAAAATCAGACCATTAGCATTAAATGCGTATAGCCCGCAGCATTCGTTGCCAATGAATTCATTCTCTTCCACCGACACATTGTATGAACTGTCATCGTACTCGTAAAGTCCACCAATGAACAGAGCATCATTGTTTTGCGTAAATATATTGTTTCTGATCAGCACCGGTTCGATAATCCTGGTACCATCTTCGTTCCAGACAGCATCGACCCAACCCAGATAAGCCCCGGCAAATTGATTATCTTTAAAGCAGTTATCCTGGATAATAGAGCCGTCAGCGCCGAGGATAGCCAGGCCTGTTACTGTCAACCCTTGAACAGTCACAGGTAGCTGGCTTTCGTAGTTCACGATGATAAGCGCCATATAAATGCCTGCATCCTCTGAATCCCTTGTAACCTGGTTAAGGAAGTTAGATACTTTTACTTTATGCCTCTGGTGATCCGGAGACACGTTCGCCGCCAGATCCTGCGGCCGTAACTGCTCATTTTGTAACCGCTCATTTTGCAACTGTTCCTTTTGTAACTGCTCCTTCTGCTCGTATTGCTGCCTGGACTGAGTAAGCGGCGCAGGATACATTGCCTTTATCTGGTCTAATGACAATATCCCAGGATCATCCGGAGTTTTTATAATTGTACTGTCGCGGCCCTCTATCCCAATCAGATTCAGTCTCTTTTCCTTTACTATTACCTGTTCTTCATATTCGCCGGCATAGATATTCAGCGTAGAGCCGTCGGATGCATAGTTAACCGCTTCCTGGATGGACTGGGTAATGCCCCAGACTGCAGACTGGCCCTGTGGAATTATGTCCACCCGGCCAATCAGGATGTTATTGCCCGGTTCTGTCAGCAGCGGGTTTTGCTCTGCTGCCATATAGCGTACAGGTACACCATTGTTCTCAAAGGTATTGCCTTCCAGGACAATGCTGCCCTCAATTACACGTATTCCCTCAGAAAAGCCGGATATGGTGTTGTTATTCACTGTCACTGTTGTGCCTTCCGCACTGCTGTCCACTTGAATACCGCAACCTTCACCGGAACCTTTAATCTTCAGGTTGTTGATGATGATGCCGTGACTTGCGCCGCTAATGAAAATTGCCGGCTCCGCCGTACCTGCATTGATGGTGACTTCGCCTCCAGGATTGTAGACATCCAGGGTTATGCCGGTTTTATTCTGAATTGACAAGGACCCGTCGTATTTCCCAGGTAAAATGCGCAAAACATTACCGGAACCGGCGTCAATGGCCTCCTGGATGGTGGGGTAATAAGTATCTTCGATATAAACACCCTGCACAACGCTGGGTCCTGCCGCAGCCAGTCCCGGAAGCATCATCAGGCACAGGGACACAGCCAGGAGGAGCCACAAGTACTTCAGTTTCAGCAATAGTTTCACTCCTTTCACAACTAATTAACTCAGACAATAGAATACTTGCAAATAAAGTAATAACATCACCACCTGACAGTACATTACTAAATAAAAGCCTTAGTCATCCAAAATAAAAATTTAACCGCAATAATTATAGTGAATAGTGGAAAAATTCGACACTGACCTAAAATATTCCTCCATTTTCATGGTAAATTATTCATATAAAGCTTTGAAAAATATATATATTTAAATTCAATTTATCTTTGCGTAACAACACCCTAAAATGCAAACTGAAAGCAAAAAACCCGCTTATTAAGCGGGTATTATTATTTGATTCTCTTCTTTTATCAAGCAGTCTCTTCTTTTTTCTTTTTCCGATCCACGGCGATAATTCGCGGCTGCTCTTTTTTTTGAATCGTTTCCTTGGTAATTATGCATTTGGCAATATCATTTCTGGACGGAATATCGTACATCACGTCCAGCATTACCTCTTCCAAAATTGAGCGAAGGCCACGGGCGCCAGTATTACGCTTGAGAGCTTCTTCAGCCACTCCCTTTAAAGCGTCCTGGGAAAACTCCAGGGAAACACCATCCAGTTCGAATAGTTTTTCGTACTGTTTAACCAGAGCGTTCCGGGGCTCCGTAAGGATGCGGATGAGGGCGTTTTCGTCCAGGGCATCCAGGGTAACAATAATGGGAAGCCTGCCCACGAATTCGGGAATTAGTCCGTATTTTAAGAGGTCTTCCGGTAAAATTTTGCGCAGAATTTCACCGATTTTCTGTTCTTTTTTGTTTTTTATGTCAGCCCCGAATCCCATGGATTTTTTACCGATGCGGTTTAAAATGATCTTGTCAACCCCGTCAAAGGCACCGCCGCAGATAAACAGGACATTTGTGGTGTCAAGCTGGATGAACTCCTGGTGAGGATGCTTGCGTCCTCCCTGGGGGGGCACACTGGCAACCGTCCCCTCCAGTATTTTTAAAAGGGCCTGCTGGACGCCCTCACCGGAAACGTCCCTGGTAATTGATGGATTCTCTGACTTGCGAGCGATTTTATCGATCTCGTCAATATAGACAATCCCTTTTTCGGCCTTTTCCACATCATAATCTGCTGCCTGGATCAACTTGAGCAGAATGTTCTCCACGTCTTCGCCCACATAGCCCGCTTCAGTAAGAGAAGTGGCGTCGGCGATGGCAAAGGGCACATTCAAAAGGCGCGCCAGAGTTTGCGCCAGCAGGGTCTTACCGCTTCCTGTGGGCCCCAGCATGACAATATTGCTCTTTTGCAGTTCAACATCATCAATTTTGCCGCCGAGGTTAATTCTCTTGTAATGATTATATACAGCTACAGCCAGGGACTTCTTGGCATCTTCCTGCCCGATCACATACTGATCCAGAATTTCTTTAATCTCTTTGGGCTTGGGAATATCGCCAAGCTCTAATCCAAGGTCCTCGTTAAGCTCTTCTTCAATAATCTCGTTACACAATTCAATGCACTCATCGCATATATAAACACCCGGGCCGGCAACCAGTTTTTTAACCTGATCCTGAAGCTTACCGCAAAAGGAACATTTCAGTTGTCCTTTGTCGCCGAACATATTCCCACCTCTTTTACCTTTGCTTCCTGACATCGAACACCTCGTCAATAATACCATATTCTTTCGCCTGCTGGGCAGACATAAAGTAATCGCGTTCGGTATCCTGAACGATTCTCTCCAGAGGCTGGCCGGTGTGTTTGGCAATGATCTCGTTTAGGAATCCCCTCATTCGAATAATCTCTTTGGCGTGGATCTCAATATCCGTAGCCTGCCCCTGAACGCCGCCCAGCGGCTGGTGAATTAAAATCCTGGAATAGGGCAAGGCAAATCTCTTCCCCTTTGCCCCTGCACACAATAGGAGCGAACCCATACTTGCAGCCTGGCCCAGGCATATTGTGGAAACTGGCGACCGGACATACTGCATGGTATCGTAAATTGCCAATCCCGAAGTAATTACACCGCCGGGAGAGTTAATATAGAAATGAATATCTTTATCCGGGTCTTCCGCCTCCAGAAACAGCATTTGGGCAATAACCAGGTTTGCGACATTATCATCAATAGGGCCGCCCAAAAAAATGATCCGATCCTTTAAAAGCCTTGAGTAAATATCGTAGGCACGTTCACCACGGTTGGTCTGTTCCACTACAATAGGCACTAAATTCATAAATCAAACACCTCCTGCCGGTATTATTACTTCATGATGATTATTATAATTTATACTATACTATTCCTCATTTTCAGCTTTGGTGTCCTCTTTGGTCTCCTCTACAATTCTGGCGTTGTCAACCAAAAACTGCACTGTCTTCTCCTTAATAATACCGTTGGCGATAAAATCAAGCCGGCGTTCCCTTTCCAGCATCTGGTAAAATTCGTCAGGCTCCTGCTTGTATTCCTCCGCCATCTTTCTGACTTCTTCTTTTATTTCTTCCTCTGATGCCTTTATGTTCTCGGTTTTGGCGATAGTTTCCAGCACCAGGTTAGTTTTTACACCAGTCTCAGCGTCCGGTCGCATCTCTTCCTTTAATTCTTCCAGCTTCTTTTGGGAATACTGCAGATATGTTTTCAAATTAATTCCCTGGTTTAACATGCGGCTTTCCATACTTTGGAGCATCTCTCTCAGCTGGTCCTCGATCATAATTTCAGGGACTTCAACCTCGGCGTTATTAACCGCCTTTTCAACAGTTTCCTGTTTCATCCTGAAAGAGTTCATTTCCTCTGCAGCCTTCTTAAGCTTATTCCCGATGTCTTCCCTTAATTCCTCGAGGGTATCAAACTCGCTTACGTCCTTTGCAAACTCATCGTCAAGGGGCGCCAGTTCCTTGCGTTTGATAGATTTAAGGGTAACTGTAAAGGACGCATCCTTGCCGGCCAACTGTTCCGAATGATAATTTTTGGGGAAAGTAACAAAAACGCCCCGTGTTTCACCAACGGACATCCCCACCAACTGCTCTTCAAAGCCTGGAATAAAGGAGCCTGAACCAATCTCAAGATAATAGTCCTTGCCTTCACCACCAGGAAAGGGCACATTGTCAACTGTCCCCAAAAAGTCTATTTGGGCAGTGTCTCCATTTTCCACAACACCTTCTTGCAAGGTCAGAACCTTGCAGTGTCTCTTTTGCAAACGCTCAAGTTCCCTGTCAATATCTTCAGCAGTAATCTCAACATCCCTTTTGACCGCTTCGAGCCCCTTATACTCACCAAGTTTTACCTCGGGCTTAACCTGCACCTTTGCTTTTAAAACAACGGGTTTACCTTCCTCAGCCTGAACGATTTCCATCTGGGGCCGGTCTATAGGCTCAATCCCGGTTTCTTTTACTGCCTCCAGATAAGCCTCCGGTACCAGAGCCTCCATAGCATCTTCGTACAACGCCTCTTTCCCAATAAAACGATCAAAAACCATCCTTGGCGCCTTGCCTTTACGGAAACCAGGAATATTAACTTTCTTAACAAGTTTGCGGTAGGATTTTTCCACAGCTTGGGAGAACTGTTCAGCGTCCAACTCAATTTCCAGTAGAACGGTGTTTTTTTCGACCCTTTCCGCGTTAGCTTTCATTATGCTCCCCCTTAAGTGATTTAATTATAATCGGTATTTGCTATTTCGAAAAGGAGCCCCTCTCGATAAAATAAAATACCATTAAATTCTAATAATATTGTAACCAATTTAATTGAATTAATTTATTCTATGGTTTCACTGATATTTCCTTCAGCAAACCAAAAATACCAAGGCTTTATACAAGCCCTGGCACCCCCTAGCCTGAATACGGTTTGGGCTCTGCCCGCCCGCTCAGCGAGCTCTTAATAACAGCAACGGCACGGAACTCCTCATAATGTTATCACCTATTATAACTGGATAAGATTTAATGATCAACCAAAAACACCTGAAAAACTAAAAAAATAAACACATTGGGCAGATAGCTCCTGCTTCAATTCAAGGAACTGTATCTGGAGCAATTGAATTTCTTAATATTTCTACGGCACAAGGTATATGATATCATTATTGAGGCAACTTTCCAAGAGCAACCGAAAAAATATTTCAGGGAGTTTGGCAACCCTGCTTCTTGACAACACCATGTTTATTTGTTAACATGTTTTTTGCGGACAATCAGGATGCATGATCCGGAAGTCCGCATGATTATGGTGGATGTAGCTCAGCCGGTTAGAGTACCAGATTGTGGCTCTGGGGGTCGTGGGTTCGAATCCCATCATCCACCCCATTAAGTTAATATTGGGGCGTCGCCAAGCGGTAAGGCACCGGTCTTTGGAACCGGCATTCGTTGGTTCGAATCCAGCCGCCCCAGCCATTTTTTATAGGTTTTCAGTCTGTATAAGGTCAGGGCTTTTACCGCCTATTCCGGTAACAAGAGGCTGAAAGTAAGATTATGGGCCATTAGCTCAGTCGGTAGAGCACCTGACTTTTAATCAGGGTGTCGGTGGTTCGAGTCCACCATGGCTCACCAACAAGGGTTGGACCTTCAGGTTCAACCCTTCTTAAAATTTGCGGGACGTGGCGGAACGGCAAACGCGCTGGATTGAGGATCCAGTGGGTTAATCCCCGTGAAGGTAACTGCCCGTTAGTTCAGGAATAATAAGGCTTTCCGGATTTATAGTCCGGGGAGCCTTTTATTCTGTTACGTATAGCAGAAAGTTAGTAATAACAAAGCTTCAACTGTTTTATCCGGGAGATCGCCCATACCAAATGGTACAATTTGTTTCCTGACCCAACAACAGCAGATGCAATTCATGGACCGGGTTATTCATAATGCATACATTCTGAAACTAGACTAAAAAAAGTCAATGCGTGAGGTTATAGCACAAAACGTAAAGACCGATTAGGGATTATTGATTTATCCACAATCAATGCTGTATAATTTAACCAACTGACAAGGTGTCGTTTGCTGTCCGGATGTCTCCGGATTCGCCGTCCGGACGCAGAGAAATTTTACAAACGGCCAGTTATGCCAGGGCTGTTATTAAATAATATCTGTATAAAACGGGGAGGTTAACGAGGTTGACAGTGAACTTAATATCAGGCCTAAGAAAAACAAGCATGTTGCTGGTTGTAGTATTGCTGGGAGCAGTTCTGGTCTTAACAGGCTGCCAGTCGAAAGAGGTTGAGACTTCAGGGGAATTAACAAAGTTGCGCATAGGGCTGGTTCCAGGGGAAGACCCCCAACAGGTGGTTGCAAAGTATGACCCTCTAGCCAAGTACCTGGAAAGGGTACTGGATTTAGAGGTTGAGCTTTTTGTGGGCGCTGACTACACAGAGACTATTGAGGCTATGCGTGCAGGCAAGTTGGACCTGGGAATGTACGGCCCGTTTTCCTACATATTAGCGGCTGATACAGCCAATGCTGAGATAGCTATTATGGCTTCTTATGAGGATATGGGCATCCATTATGAATCCTATATTATTACACATCCGGAAAGCGGTATTGATAAAATCTCTGATCTCAAAGGAAAGACCTTTGCATTCGTTGATCCCGCGTCTACGGGAGGATACCTCATACCCCTTATGTACATGGAGAAAGAGGGCATAAACCCGGATAAAGACCTGGCCTCTACGGCTTTTTTGGGTGGACATGATGCCTGTGCTTTGGCAGTTAAAAACAAACAAGTAGATGCTGCATCTATTGTTAAACAACAACTAGAAGCTGCAATTAACAAAGGAATTATATCTGAGGATGATTTCAAAATAATACACACATCCGATCGCTTCCCCGGAGGACCTATGGCTTGGCGTAAAGATTTACCTGAAGATTTAAAAGAAAAGATTAGGGATGCCTTTATAAATATGCCTGAGGAAGATATCAGTGTTATGAGAACCCTGTTTCCCACATTAGTTAAGTTTGAAGTAGCAAATGATTCAGACTTTGATATTCTGCGCCAATCTGCGAAAGCATTAAACCTGGATCTAAAAGAATTGATCTAAGTATAAAACTGCAGGTAGTCAAATGATCACAATTAAAGGACTAATACAAAACATTTAATGGTATTGTGCATGCTCTGCGTGGAGTCAATCTTGAAGTTGAGCAAGGTGAGTTTACCGTCATTTTTAGGCCCGGGCAGCAGGGAAATCAACCCTGCTCCACTGTATAAATGGATTTTCAGGTTGTATATACAACTACCCAAAAGAAGCAAAAACCTATATATTCTTGACGATTTATCATTCGTATGTTATTATGTTTTGTGCGGCATTTATCACGGTCTACTTAAACCCTGCTGGAATTGACGTGCATAATTCACCGGACTATAATCCACCTGCAAAGTCAGTAAAATCAAAGCTTATACTGCGGGCGTGGCGGAACGGCAGACGCGCTGGACTTAGGATCCAGTGGGTTAATCCCCGTGAAGGTTCAAGTCCTTTCGCCCGCACCAGGAAAATCAAGGCTCCAGGGATTGGGGGCCTTTTTTATTTGCAGAAATATTGATTTCCTTAATTTTACCCATATCCTTAATAACCCATTTCCTTCAATATACTGGAAAGCGTTCGCAGGCGTTCACTTAAAATCTCATCGTCTTTGCTGAGAACCTGCAAAAACAGCTTGATATCCTCATCAATCATCGGGTTATCCTTACATATAGATACAGTCATTGCATCTCCCTGTAAGCCTATACGGTCTATGGTTGTTCTCTCCGGATCATAAAATTTCTCATAGCGGTAAGCTTCTCTGAAATGCAACTGGGCCCGGCAGATTAATATGGCCAGGTCAAGGACGCGGTGAAGCGGCAGTTCCTCTGACTGTCTTGACCATTTTTCGCCCGTATGACGCCATACCTTGGCGGAAATATTGACTTTTCCCCTGTCGTTCCATTGGGCCAGGCCCAGGGAAAGTCCCTTGGCATCAGAATTATAAGCATATCTACCGTCTACATTCTCGTAATTCTCGGAAACAATAACCGGCTTATGTTTAAGTGTCGTCGGTATCTTCATACCTGCTTCATCTTCCCTCCTGGTCTAATTAGTAATTTACTAAATTACTATACATAGTATAACTCAATAATTCTTGTTTGTCAAGCTTTCCCTGTCCCTGCCACCATCATCACGCACCCTGCTCCCATCATAAGCCAATATGAATAATTCGTAGTACCAGCCAGGATCAGTCAAAAAAACAGCTTCAGGACTAAAGGTTTTTTAGGGCAAAGATGAAAACACTGCAAGAAAAAGAAGACCTTTAACGGCGCCTTTTGGTGCAGGCTTCCATCTGGAAACCGGAAAAGGCCAGGTCCCGGGTTTTTTCCAGCGTATAAAAAGCTTATTCACAATACTGTTGCGGCCATATTCCTACAAATAAGCATCGACTTGAGCCTCTATAACGGAAATCTCCATTTCGGTCAGCTGACGCCCCAAAAGATTGCTGAGAGCCTTGATTGAAGCGCCTATAGCAATACGCTTGACATCATAATCTCCCTTATTTTCGGGACCCGTCCGGGTAAAGTTGGAGGTCTTTTCGAATTTTGCAGAGGGCAGTCCGGGACTCAGGGCGGCTGCAAGGCTGTCCAGTACGGTTTCTTCTTCCCTTAAAGGTTCATAAGTAAGCGGTTCACCATCTCCCCGGGCAACAGGGCTGATACCATTTTCTTGAGCTGCGCCTTTTATACTTTTAGCGTTTTCCTGTCTTTTTTTTCTTTGTTCTTCCCTTTTAGCACAGTATTTTGTGTATTCCTTTTGAATTGTTTCTTCTACCTCAACCAGTTCAGACAGATGTGATTCAAGAAATATAGATTGTTCCGGGACATGTTCCTGGATCATTTTGATTAAATCATATTGATTGGCAACCAGGGCTTGAAGAGCCGGGATAACCTTAATGGACACCCTGGAAAGCTCTTTATCGTATTCGAAACCTGAAACAGTCAAAGAAAAATCTGTCTTTTTCTTTTTCAATATTATGCACTTCCTCCAAGCAAGAAATTTGTCATAATTTATTTTAATATATGATCATGGAAATAAAAAGCAAGTTTCCAGTCCAGACTGGAAACTTCGCCTCATCCTGTTGTCACAGACAGGGTTTTAGTTTTATTAGTTTAAAATCATCCCTGAACAAAAAAGCCTCTGGTGAAACCAGGGGCTGTTATTAAAACCAGCACGATCATAATTAAAGCTCTATTTCCTGGAAAACTTGAAAGAATGTAAAAATATTTAAAGAACAACTGCCCCGATAGCGTTCATCTACTAACTGCTTAGTTTATAGTCAACGCCCTTTACGGCGTTTTTTGGCAGTTGTTGCGGTGCTCCGGTTTCCTTTTCCGGCCTTAACAGCCCCCGGGGGAGGAGGAGTTTGCTTACCGCTCCCGTTGACCACTGCTGCCGCCTCCCTTTTGACGCATAAGTATTTGTAAAATACATAAACAAACATTGCATAAAGGGGCAGGGCCAGCATGATTTTGTACTTGCCCGGGATCCAGGGAAGTGAGAATAAGGCTACACCCGGCACGGTTACCAACAGGACAAGGCGCCGCCATTTCACCAGTTCAGCTTTCACGGAATCTCCCATCATAAACACCCTCTGCGCCTTTCATCATTCAGGTGACCGCCTTTTCGTCCACCCTGCTTCAACCTCCAGTTAAGGTCCGGCTAAAGGTCTTTAAGACTGACAAGTGTAGCGCAGTTCTTTTCCAGAGATTCTTTGATCTTTTTAAAGGTTACTTCCAGGGATTCAGAGATTACTTTGGTATCCCCGAGCACCGGCATAAAATTTGTGTCACCATTCCAGCGAGGAACCACGTGGATGTGAAAATGACCGGGCACCCCTGCCCCGGCAACCCTGCCGATGTTTGCGCCCACGTTAAAACCTTCAGGTTTAAAGGCGCGGAGCGCTTTAACCATCCCCCGGGTCATTTTAAAAAGCTCCAACATCTCCCCTTCGGTCAGGTCTTCAATTTCGCCCACATGCCTTTTGGGCGCAATGAGGAGGTGCCCGTTGTTATACGGGTATAAATTCATCATGACAAAGGTCTTTTTCCCGCGAAGCACAACGAGATTGGCCTCATCCTCTTCAGATTTAAGCTTCTCGCAAAAAATGCAGCCGTCGCCGTGTTCCCCCCCGATATAAACAGAGCGCCACGGCGCCCAAATCTGTTCCATCTTCAAAACCTCCGTGTAGTCTATCTTATTATTCTATAACTATCTGTAATTAATACAGTGTTTTACCGTACTTTTATATAGAATAATAATAAAAAAGGAAAAAGCCCTCAACTGGGCTCCCGCCTTTTTATTTGCTTTCTGCAGCAATTTGCATGCTTATCTTTTTAAGCAGTCCTTCTTTGGATACCGCATAGCATAGATTTGAAATCTCAGACTCCAGCCCTTTCCCGTACCACAATATATCTTTACTTCTGTACCAAATTGAGCACAAGTAATGTTTTCCTCCCACCTCAATTTGAACATACTCCTTCTTTTTATCTAGCATATAATACCCCCTCCCACCTTACCCATTGTATTCGTCAAAAACATTTAAAATCCTTTTGTAATATTCCGATATTTATCAACATTTTTCTCAAAATTAGACCTTCGGCCTTTTACTAACTGTTATTTTCGTCAAAGTTGGCTCAGTTTTCTGTCGTAAAAGATAGTTCTTTCCCATCTGTCGTGAAAACCACTGTCCCCTGCTTATCTGTCCGGATCACTTCAACATCTTGTTTCTTCAATCTGTCCAGGATAACCTGATGCGGGTGGCTGTAATCATTATCAGCTCCTACAGAGATCACGGCATACCTGGGTCCAACGGCCTTTAAAAAGGCGGCTGATGTTGATGAATTACTCCCGTGGTGGCCTACTTTCAGCACACCGGCTTTTACTGAGGCTCCGCTTGCTAGTATTTCCTTTTCTGACAACGCTTCCGCATCACCGGTCAAGAGGAAGGACACCTCTCCGCAGGTGAGCATGATAACCGCAGAATAATCGTTAAGGTCGTCATAATCCTCCCCGCATGGCGCCAGGATCCTCGCTGCCAGCAGGCCGTCCTCCATGATGCTCACCCCGGCCTTGGCCGGCCTGATCTGGAGCCCCTTCCTGTCTATAGCCTCCAGGACATCAAGGAAAGTCCGGGTCGTGTGCGTCACTTTGGGCATGAATACTTCACCAATTTGGAAACTGTTTATGACCGTATCCAGAGAACCGATGTGGTCCTCATGAGGATGAGTGCCGATCAGATAATCCAGCCTTTTGACGCCCGTTTTTTTCAAGTAGCTGACAACCGTGGAAGCATCATCGTTTCCCCCGGCGTCCACAAGCATATTCCGGCCGTCAGGAAACTGGATCAGGATCGAGTCACCCTGCCCGACATCCAGGAAATGGACTTTCATCTCAGCCGGCAACCGTTGCGGTCCGGGGGATGATTCCCCGGAATGGGGAATAAGCTCCATCCCTTCGTCCCCCTTCCCGGGAGGGACTGCAGGTTTATTAGCGGCACAGCCGGCCAGTAAGAGGAGAGCCAGGACAAATAAGATTATTCTTTTCAGGCAGGTCATTGCTGTAGTCACTCCTTAAAAAGCCGTTCTGCCAGCGTGCGGATATTCTCTTTTATCTTCGCTGTAGCGCCGGCATCTATGCTCACCACGATCTTGAGCACATCCCCTTCCATGGCCTCCGGCGGTACAAGTTGCCGGGGCAGGCGAAAGGTTTTCCGGCCGGATTCCAGAACAACCCAATCATTTTCAAAGCGGTCAATTATAAACATAGATATTCCTCCATTATTAGGACGTTTCCAGGGCACCTTATTAGTTTCCAGGGCACCTTATTATATGATATTTTACAGGACAAAGGGGTATAAATAAAACTTGTGAAGAGGTCTATATTGTAAAACTTCCCGCCTTAGCTGCAATCACTTCTAACAAATTACTGAATACTATTATTCTTAGAAAATAAAACTATTCACTGGCCCTGAAATAGACGTAAATGATGAAATTTTTATTGAGCCGTTCAATTAATGGCAGAGAAGTCGCATATTGATAGATTTATATGGTTTGTTGTTATCCAAATCCTGTTAATCAAGTACAGTACTTACAAGTTTCGAGCCTTGAAGCTGTATTTGAGAGTTTTGTGAATTTCTATAGTAATAAAGAAGGTAATCAGCGGCACAGGAACGTATTTAATATAGTCGAAACTTTCCGGGATAAGTCCGGGGTTTCTAAAATTATTTATTTTGAGGTGAAACAGGTTTGCTGCAGGAGAATTTGACCTTAAACACAGATAAGTACCAGGTAAACATGATGTATGCCTACTGGAAAAAGGGCGTTCATAATAAGAAAAGCGTTTTTGAAGCTTTTTTTAGAAAACAACCTTTCGACAACGGCTTTGCGGTTTTTGCCGGACTTGAGAGAATCGTCGGCTACATTAACAACCTGCGTTTCAATGAGGACGACATAGCTTATCTGGCAAGCCAGGAGGAAAACTACGACCCTGCTTTCTTTGAGGAGTTGAGAAAATTCCGGTTTACAGGGAATATCAGAGCGGTCCGTGAGGGCAGCCTTGTTTTTCCCGGCGAACCTCTTGTCCAGGTAGAGGCAAGGCTACTGGAAGCCCAGTTGGTGGAAACGGCCATTCTGAACTTTATGAACTACCAGACTCTGGTAGCTACCAAAGCGGCAAGGGTCAGGCAGGTGGCCCCCGATGATATCCTTATGGAATTCGGTATGAGAAGAGCTCAAGAGGCGGACGCCGCGCTCTGGGGAGCGAGGGCAACCTACATCGCCGGTTTTGATTCCACTTCGAACATGATGGCCGGCAAGCTTTTTGGTATCCCCACCAAGGGGACCCACGCCCATTCCTGGGTACAGAAGCATGACAGTGAAGAGGAAGCCTTTAAAAACTTCGCCGACGCTTTTCCCGATCATGTCATCCTCCTTGTGGATACCTATGACACCTTGAATAGCGGTGTGCCCAACGCAATAAAAATCGGGAAATATCTGGAGTCACTCGGCAAAAAGATGAAGGGAATCCGTCTGGACAGCGGCGACCTGGCCGACCTCTCCATCAAAGCGCGCCGGATGCTGGACGAAGCGGGCTTGAACTACGTCAAGATCGTTGCTTCCAACGACCTCGATGAATACAGGATTGAGGAATTGAAGAAGCGGGGAGCAAAAATTGATATGTGGGGCATCGGCACCCGTGTGATAACCTGCTATGACGATCCTGCCCTGGGAGGCATCTATAAGCTCGTTGCCAAAGAATCTAACGGGAGTTACCAGCCGGTCATAAAGATATCCGGCAGCTACGAAAAAGTAACTACACCCGGCGTAAAAACAATCTACCGGATGGTGGATAAAAGCACGGGTTGGACCGAGGGTGACTATATCGCTTTTATTGATGAAGATATAAGGGGCAAAGACCGGAGTGCCATGTTCGAGCCAGACCGGTTTGAAGCTATTGAAATGCTTGTACCTGTCTTTAGCGGCGGTAAACAAGTCTACCAACTGCCTTCCCTGGACGAGATCAGGAGTTACCACAAAAAACAGCTGGCTATGTTCCGTCCCGAGTACCTGCGCAAGGATAACCCGGAAACCTATACCGTTTATTTAAGCGACCATGTGAGTAATACAAAAATGGCCCTGCTCCGGCAGCACAACCGGAATTTTAATGAAGACCCGGAAGCTTAAACAATGAAAACTTCGCAGAACTGAATCAGAAAAAAGTTTATAATATTTTAATTGAATATTTATTGTTGAATGTATAATAATTTAAGAAAGAAAATTTTAACGGAAAAATTTAAACGGAATTGCTGAGAGTTTACTGGCTGAATTCCTTATTGCCTTTCAGGTTAAAGATCAGCTTAAAAAAGAAATCCTGCTCTGGATGAGCAGGAAACGGATAAAGTGGCATACATGACTAATGTGCCTTAAAGTCATGGTTTTTATACATTCTCCTTAAAAATATCTGTATTATTTAAGCGTCGCCTAAGGGTTATTATGTTTGCGGCGCTTTTTAGCTTCGATTATGAAAATTTCACTTATAGGGACACTGGATTCCCCCGGGGTTAAAACAGGCGTTACAGGACCTGCAGGCTGACTTTGCCTGTCCGTTGCGAAAACGGCTAATTAAATCCGGCTCCCGGATTAACGGACGGCACAGGGAGACCATATCGGCAACACCGCCGGTGACAAGGGACTCCATCACGGACAGGGAACGCAAGCCCCCCACCAGAATCACGGGTATGGAGACGGCAGCCTTGATTGCTCTGGCCGCACCGCTGAAGTAAGCTTCCTGTTCCTGGCTGTTGATGTCTTTGCGGGACATAACATCACCGGCCTCCTTCATGCCGCCGCTGACCTCAATTGCGTCCACCCCGCAGCTTTCCAGGATTCTGGCAGTAGCTACGGCATCTTCCAGGGTTAGGTATTCCGGTCCGGCGAAACCGTCTGTAGTGTTAAGTTTGGCTAGCACAGGAAAATCATCTCCGACCAGACGGCGGCCCCGGGACATAATTTCCCGCAAAATGCGGGTGCGGTTTTCCAGACTCCCCCCCCACATGTCCCTGCGCCGGTTGGTGTGGGGCGAGATGAACTGGGACAAACCGTAGCCATGGGCAATATGCAACTGGACGCCGTCGCAACCCGCGGCCTTGGCCCGGGCCATTGCAGCAGCATAAGCTTCAATCCACTGCAGGATCTCCCCCTCAGTCATTTCTCTGGGTGTAATACCTGTCACCCTGTTTGTCACCGGCGAGGGCGCCACGGGCGTCCAGACATCCTCTTTGGTCAGTATATCCACCTGCCTGCCCGCATGGTTGATCTGCAATACCAGCTTGGAGCCATATTCGTGGACAATACCGGCCAGCTTCCGGTACCCCTCGATAAAACTGTTATCATAAATGGCGTTCTGGCCGGGCCGGACCCTTCCCTCGGGATGCAGCACATAGGCGTGTCCCGTAATGATCAGGCCCACCTCATGGACAGCCAGAGTACGGTATAAGTCAAATTCCCGGTCCGATAGACTGCCGTCCACATTTCCCATAAAGTCATGGGTAGCAGAGCGCACAAACCGGTTTCTTACAACCAGGGACCGGGCCGCCCCGATAGCAAGCGGCTCAAATAAGATCCTCACAATAACCCCTCCGTTTGTTTTTCCGTACTGTTGTATTGCTTCTACCAGCCGTTAAGCACTTCCTTTTTAGAATTTTAAAACTTCCTTCAATTTTATTATTAAACCTGCAGGTATTCAGCCCGCCGGCACTAAATAATTATACAATAGCAGCCCAGGCAACTGCCGGACGGTAAATGAATAACCTTTTAGAAGGTGAACCTTTCAATGAATATCCTTGAAGTCATAGCTGAGAACAAAATCCGTGAAGCCATAGAGAAAGGCGAACTGGACAATCTCCCCTGCAAGGGTAAACCCCTTCAACTGGATAACCTTGCCCATGTTCCGGAAGAACTCCGGGCAGCATATACAATCCTGAAAAATGCAGGGGTACTGCCCGAAGAACTTCAGCTAAAAAAAGAGATCGTCTCTCTGCAAAAGCTGATTGACTACTGCCACCAGGAGGATGAACGCAATCTATTAACGAAAAAGCTGACCCAGAAAATACTCAGGTTTGATCTACTCATGGATAATCGGAAAGTAAACAATGCCCTGGGCCGTTACAAAAGAAAAATTTATCATAAATTCGGTTTAAAATAAAGCGGAAACATGAAAAAACCCGGGCTTCCCCGGGTTTGCAGCGTTGTTCAAAAGCATTTTTGCTGAACTCTTTTCGTTAATTCAGCGTTTATTTTCCCTAGGATTTTATTCTTCTTTGGCATCCCCGACGCGAACAGGGCTGCTTTTGAGATACTTGTGGAAAAACCATTCACCTATTGCCAGTACAGCGAGGAACAATACCCATCCGGCTGGTGTTAAGGTTACAAAACCGTTGATCATCCAGTCCGAAAGGCCGATGACCACGGCTGCCAGGACCACATCCACTACAGTTGCCGTGCTATTTCCGTGGCGGGGCAAAATCATCAGATCTCCCAGAAGATAAGCAACCGCTGTTAGAACAACGGCAATCAGGATTGCCTGGCTGCTACTGATTTGAGCAAATAAAGGCAGGATAATGATACAAATCAGGCCGATCATAATAAACTTTACGAGCAGAGATGTAAGATGTTTATTCACGAAACCCCTCCTTTATTAGTGTATTTTAACTCTTTTTGTTATTTTTTATACAATAGTCCAGGGCCTGTTGCCGGGGATCCGGTAAGCGTAAAATAGGGCCTGCATCTCCTTGCAGACCCCTGGTTCTAAACATGATATTATGGCTTTTATTACATTTAACAATTATTGCCATAAGTAAAGGGGGAAATCCTTTTAAACAACTAAAGCAAAGCCGGTATAAACTTGGCCAGGATGTATAAATTCCCCTTGTCTGAGGAGATCTTGTGCACCACGCTGTCCGGCACAACAACCATTACTCCCGGTTCGTAGACAATTTCCACCCCGTTCATTACGCCCTTGCCCACTCCACCGACAACTTCATGTACTTCATACTTGCCTTCATGAATGTGATCCCCGATTTCACAGCCTTCCGATATTTTAACCAAATGGTAGCTAAACTTGCCTCCGGTGGAATCTCCCTTAATCAGATGTTTTAAATATACGCCTTTAAACTGGGCGTGCGGGTTCCACTGCAGATCCTTCACATTTGCCTCACGGTCGACGAAAAACATCTTACCGTCCATTATTCTCTCAAAAAAATGATATGTATCATACATTTAACTTAAACCTCCCTGCTATTCTTATATTTGTTATTTTTCGATAACGCTATTGTCTTTCCTTCCGGCACCGCAGAAAATAAAACAGCCTGCAGCGCAGATCGTCACTGACAGGCAGACTAATGAATCCATTTTTGGGGAAATCTTATAATATAGATCTTCTGTCGAAGCTCCAGTCAATGCTTTAAATGAGGTGAAAACCATGGACCGCCCCAAATTCCGGCGGCTGCCGAGACATGTTGGTATTATCCCTGACGGAAACAGGAGGTGGTCCTTGAGTCAAGGACTACCTAAGGAAGCCGGTTATGAGAAGGGACTCGACCCCGGCCTCAGGCTCTACGAGATTTGCCTTGACCTGGGGATTGAAGAGTTAACATTTTATGGCTTTACCCAGGATAACACAAAGCGCCCGCCGGTACAAAGAAAAGCTTTTCAAAAAGCATGTGTCGAAGCCGTCCGGATGCTTTCAAACAAAGATGCTTCCCTTTTTGTGATTGGAGACTATTCATCCCCGCTTTTTCCTCCCGAACTTCTTGCCTACCGGAAGAGGCATACCTTCGGGCAGGGCCGGATCAGGGTCAATTTTTTGGTCAATTACGGCTGGAAGTGGGATTTAAATCATGCCTTAAGGTTTACCCGTACAGAAAACGGCTCTGAACTTCCGCACAACCTCATTGAGTTTATCGCATCCGCAGATATCTCCCGTGTGGATCTGATTGTCCGCTGGGGTGGGCGCAGAAGACTCAGCGGGTTCCTGCCGGTCCAGTCCATCTATGCCGACTTCTATGTGGTCGATGAACTATGGCCCAATTTTGAACCTGAACAGTTTTATCAGGCACTCCGCTGGTACGAAACGCAGGATATCACCCTTGGAGGGTAACAGGACAGGTTTTGATATTTTTCTCCAGAAACAGGTTAAACTGAATTGTTCTGTTTTCTAATTCCCGGGTTCGCTTTTACGCTTATTATTATGTCTGGTATGGGCTACGAGCTGAGTCCCTGTATGGTGCAGCGGGGTTACTCCTTTTTTGGGTTAGCCGTTAAAATTGACTCGCAGGCCGGCTTAGTCCGTCTCACCATAGGGTGAAATATCCCGTAGTTTTTCTACAATGGGTACAATCTTTTCAAGGAAATAATCCACATCTTCTTCAGTATTATCTTTGCCCAGGGTAATCCGCAAATTTCCATGAGCCAGTTCGTGCGGGATACCCATAGCCAGCAGCACATGAGAGGGTTCCAAAGAACCCGAGGTGCAGGCGGACCCGCTGGAAGCAGCGATGCCCTCCATGTCCAGGTATAAAAGCATGGACTCACCCTCGATATATTCAAAGCAGAAACTGGCGTGATTGGGCAGGCGCAGGACCGGATGACCGGTTAGCCGGACATGTGGGATGCGCTCCATGATTTCCTGAATAACTTTGTCACGCAGGCGGGTGAGCCGGCGGCTTTCTTCTTCCATGTTTTCTACTGCCAGCTCTGCAGCTTTTCCCAATCCGATGATACCCGGAATGTTTTCCGTGCCAGCCCTACGCAGGCGCTCCTGGGCGCCTCCATGAAAGAGACTCTGTCTCCAGCGCGTCCCTTTGCGAATATACAGCGCGCCGACCCCTTTTGGCCCGTATACCTTGTGAGCGGAAATTGAAAGTAAATCTACCCCAAGCTCATCAACTTTTACAGGAATCTTCCCGAAGCTCTGCACTGCGTCCACATGGAAAATTATCTTACGCTCCCTGGCCAATCTGCCAATTTCAGCTATGGGCATGATGGTTCCCACTTCGTTGTTGGCATGCATAATAGTAATCAGGATGGTCTTGTCTGTAATCGCCCTTTCCACATCCTCCACATGGACCATACCGTAGGCATCTACAGGGAGAATAGTTGTCTCAAAGCCCTGTTTTCCCAGTGCCTTGACAGTGTTCAAAACAGCATGGTGCTCAACTGCGCTGGTAATGATGTGGTTCCCTTTCTTCAGGTTGCTGAAGGCCGCGCCGTGGATGGCCATGTTGTCCGACTCCGTTCCGCCGCTGGTAAATACTATTTCAGACGGATCTGCCCCAATTGACCTGGCCACCTTTTCACGTGCCTCTTTCAACGCTTCTTTTATAGACCAACCAAAGTAATGTTGGCTGGAAGGATTGCCGAATTTATCGCCTATCAAATAGCGATACATTTCATCAGCAACCTGCCTGTCTACAGGCGTGGTGGCACTGTGATCAAAATAAATTCTACGCACTACTTAAACCCCCCGTACTATTGTATCTCTTTAAATAAGCGTTTCTCTTCTCCCTGGATCTATACATAAACGCTTTAATATAATATTTGGTATATTAAATATACTTTTTTAATGTATCTCTGCAAAAGAAAAAGAGCCTGTTTTTACCACGGCCTTTAACGGGGAACATTTTAATCATATTAAATCACTAGGTATTTGTCAAGAATCATTAAAAAGCTTTGGGGGACGTTTCCCGGACTCATTCCGGGTTAGATTGAGTCAAGAAACCGTCCCCTGACTAGCCTGGTTCATCGACTCATTTCTGAGTCTCCGGGGGCTAGATATAGTACATGTTTGCCTCCCTTGAAAGACGTATTCTTTCTGTTTCTTGACAAAGATCCTCAAGGGTAGTGTTATCCAGCACAGAAGCTATAGCATCCCTGACTTTTTCCCATAAGATTTTTGTCACGCAAAAATCGGCACGGTTGCATGCTTCCGGGTCGTCTTCACTGACACAGCCAGTGGGGCCCAGAGGACCTTCCAGACACCGGACGATTTCACCAACTGTTATTTTGCCCGGTTCCCGGTTGAGTCTGTAGCCCCCCTGGGAACCCCGTACGCTTCGGACCAGCCCTCCCTTGCGCAGGAGGGTCATCATCTGCTCCAGGTACCCTTCTGAAATCCCCTGTCTTTCCGCTATCTGAACCAGTGGCATGGTTTCTTCCGGGTTATAATTGAGCGCCAGTTCCAGCATTGCCCGTAGACCGTAGCGCGCCCGTGAAGAAAATTTCATATCTTACAAACTCCTCTCAACAAAAGTAGGAATAAAAAAATGATCTTTTTTTATAAAGTAAAAACCCTTTGCTTCAGGACGGGATGCTCTTAATCTACACTGTTAGTCCCGGAACAGCTGCGTACTCAGGTAGCGTTCACCGGTATCCGGAAGAATGGCTACAATCATTTTTCCCTTGTTTTCACTCCTGCCTGCCGCTTTAAGTGCTGCAAAGACTGCAGCTCCGGATGATATGCCGGCCAGGATCCCTTCTTTTCGTGCTAATTCCCTGCTGCTGTTACAGGCATCATCACTGCTCACCCTGATAATTTCATCCACCAGAGAGAGATCCAGTACACCAGGGATAAACCCGGCGCCGATACCCTGGATTTTATGCGGTCCGGGCGCCCCTCCGGAGAGAACCGGGGATTCCAGAGGTTCCACTGCGATGATTTTCAGCTTCGGCCTGCGCGGCTTGAGAACCTGGGCGATCCCGGTGATCGTGCCGCCTGTGCCGACACCCGCTATTATGATATCCACATGTCCGCCGGTATCCTTCCAGATTTCTTCCGCCGTGCAAAGACGATGAATTTCGGGGTTAAAGGGGTTCTCAAATTGCTGCGGGATAAATGACCCCGGTATTTGCCGGGCCAGCTCCTCAGCCTTTTGCACGGCGCCTTTCATCCCCAGGGCGCCGGGGGTTAGAACCACTTCTGCCCCGTAAGTCTTGAGCAGGCTGACACGCTCGACGCTCATGGTATCCGGCATTGTTAAGATTAGTCTATAGCCGCGGGAGGCAGCGATGTAGGCAAGAGCAATTCCAGTATTCCCGCTGGTCGGCTCAATGATGACCGAGTCCGGTTTTAGCAGGCCTTCTTCTTCAGCCCGCCGGATCATATGAAAAGCTATACGGTCCTTGACACTGCCACCAGGGTTAAAAGATTCAAGCTTTACGATAAGATCCGCCCCCATCCCCTGAGAAAGGCGATGTAACCTGAGCAGCGGCGTATTTCCTATTAAATCAGTAAGACTAGCAGCAATTCCAGGCATTTTAAACCCCCTTTTATCTTCAGTTGATAACCTAATACAGTAATATGCTTAAATTCCTAGAAGATTAATATTATATAAGCATAGTCTACCCCTCTTACAGATACTTGTAAAGGGTGTTTAGATCTAGCTGAGCATAAAGATGGCTTTTCAGCTTACTTCAATGGATTTCTGCTTAAAAAACGGATAAAAAAAGCTCCCACTCCAAGAATACCTGTGGCGGCCTCCCGCAGTGGATTGCCGAACCTTTCAAAGTATATCTATAGAGTGACGGGAGCTTTTAACCCAATAACTGATTAGCCGGGGAACACTATAAAACCAGAATCAAGCACAGTTTTCCGGCCCGGTTTGGTGATCATTTCTATAAAAAACAGGCATGAAGGGATTCCAGAAAGTTTAACTCATCCCCTATTTTGATTGGATCACCTACTTGTTTGATAGCCTGATCAACAGCATCCTCTTCGGCTAGCCCTTCCAGGCTGAATCCGTCCAGAATGCTATGAAGATAACATTCTACAGTGGCCTTTGTTTCATGATAAGCTTCCACAAACTCGAATCTGGACATAACAGTGTTGATAAAACATTGGACCTTTGGATGATTCTTTTTCCCGGTCATAATCTTACACCACCCTATCTCCCAGATGTAGATTAAAGACAACAGTTAACAAAACCAGAGACTAATCCCACGAAGAACCGCACCCTCTTGAAGTACGCCTGGATTCCCACCTGAAAATAATTGAAGAATATAACTTCTTATCATCCCATACGCAGTGTTTAGGGCTTTTTTTGGGGTAAGGAGCAATAATGCCCTCCTGCCTCTCATGAAGTCACCCTTCTATTACAACAAAGCCAGGAAAACAAAAATGACAGCCGGCTTAAAAAACCGGTAATAAAAGCTTTGCAGTCTATTCTCATACCGCAAGAAATTCCAGCCCTTTAAACCAGTCTGCTATTTTTTTTACATTCTTCCCGGGTGCAGACTGGGAGCAGCATGACCCCTTCCCTGGTAATTAGCTTTATTGATTCTCTGGAGCCCTTTATGATTATATGACGATTAAACCGTAATACCGGTTCGCTCCCGGCCTTCCTTCTAAGCGCAAAATATTAATAATAAGATCTGTTTGCTTAAATTTCTCTGCCGCTTCCCCTCATCCATAAATAAATGACTGGAATCCGAGGTTTTATGACAGTTAATATTTAATGAGAGTTAATATTCAAGAATTAATAAGAACCATAGGGCACAATCTATCTTTACCAGTGTTGCTTTTCGGAATTTTTAGAAGCTTTAATAAACGGACTTGCTTGAACAGCTTTTCCATAACCCATTACAATGATATAATGATTAACGGTATATGACCGACACACACCGGTTTGGTCCTTTTACCCGTCAATCAATAGCCCAGAGTTGATTCATCTATAAAGGGGACGGATCTTTTCCGGCCAGCATTGACTTTTTATCTTTATTAACTCAATTATTGTACCTTCAAATTATTTTACGGGGAGGCATTTATATTGGAAAAGAAACCTGAAACCTTGATCAGCTGTCAGACAACGGAGGGGGTCGCCAGGGCGCCGCACAGGTCGCTTTTTTACGCCATGGGATATTCCCCCGATGACCTGCAAAAACCGATGATCGGCATCGCAAACGCCTTTAACGAAATTATTCCCGGACACATCCACCTGAGAGACCTGGCCCAGGCGGCCAAGCTGGGCGTTGCGGCAGCCGGGGGTACCCCGGTTGAGTTCCCTGTTATCGGCATTTGCGACGGGATTGCCATGAACCATGATGGTATGAAATACCCCCTGGCAAGCCGTGAACTGATTGCGGATTCTATTGAAACAATGGCTGTGGCCCACAAGTTTGACGGCCTGGTCCTGATCGGGAACTGCGATAAAATCGTGCCCGGCATGATGATGGCAGCTTGCCGGCTGAACATCCCCTCCGTTTACGTAGGCGGGGGTCCCATGCTTACCGGCACCCACGCCGGTCAAAAGACAGACCTGGTGCGGGGCCTTTTCGAAGCCGTGGGACAGTATGCTGTAGGTGAAATAAGCGAAGCCGAACTGCGGGAAATGGAACTCAGCGCCTGCCCCTCCTGCGGCAGCTGCGCCGGACTTTTCACCGCCAACACCATGAATTGTCTGGCAGAAGCGCTGGGGATCGGCCTGCCCGGCAACGGCACCATCCCGGCTCCCTACGGACAACGCAAGGCTCTGGCCAAGCTGGCCGGCAGGCAGGCTGTGGAGATGGTCAAAAGCAACATCCGGCCCCGGGATATTTTGACCTTGAATGCTTTCCGCAATGCAATCGCCCTGGACATGGCCATCGGGGGGTCCAGCAACACAGTACTGCACTTGCTCGCCATTGCCTATGAGGCGGGCGTTCCTCTGGAGCTGGAGGCCTTCGACGAAATCAGCACCCGTGTTCCAAACATCTGCAAGCTTAGCCCGGGCGGCCTGCACCGTCTCTTTGACCTGTTCGAGGCAGGGGGAATTTCTGCCGTGCTGAAGCAGTTGGCCGACCAGGGCATGCTGGAACTGAATGAAATTACAGTGACCGGAAAAACACTGGGTGAAAACATCAGCCGTGCTGCCGTTAAAAACTCCGAGGTCATCCGCCCTCTAAGCGACCCCTACTCGAAAGAAGGCGGTATTGCCATTCTGAGGGGCAACCTGGCGCCGGACGGGGCCGTGGTCAAGCAGTCCGCAGTGGCCAGGGAAATGATGGTGCATAGCGGGCCGGCCAGGGTATTTGACAGCGAAGAAGAGGCTTTTAACGCCATCATGGAGCGCAAAATAAACAAGGGTGACGTTGTAGTCATCCGTTACGAAGGCCCCAAAGGCGGACCGGGTATGCGTGAAATGCTCAGCCCCACCTCGGCAATTTCAGGGATCGGCCTGGACAAGGATGTTGCGCTTATCACCGACGGACGTTTTTCCGGGGGTACCCGGGGCGCCAGCATCGGCCACGTCTCCCCGGAAGCATCCGAGGGAGGCCCCATTGCCCTGGTCCGGGAAGGTGACATTATAGATATCGACATCCCCGGACGCCGCCTGAGTATCCGGTTGACTGAAGAGGAACTCTCGGCCAGGCGCAAGGAGTGGAGCCAGCCCGCCCCGAAAGTGACCGGAAAAAGCTACCTGGCCCGCTACTCCGCCCTGGTTACGTCAGCCAGCACAGGCGCTGTTATGAAAATTCCCGGCAACGACCAGTAGAATGGTTAGGTAGTTGAGATAACGAACAACAGATTAGCCTTCGGGGTGATCTTCCCGAAGGCTATTTTTTTATTCATATACAGGCTTAACCTTTGTCTTTTCTTTCAATTCCAGGCCGCCGTCCCGGACAACCACGTCCCCTTCTTCCAGCCCTCCTGTAATTTCGATCATAACCTGGTCGCTCAGCCCGGTCTGCACAGGCCGGTGCTCTACCCGATCATTTACTACAACAGATACTTCCCTTTGGCCATCCCCTCTGGTGCGCACCGCTTCCCGGGGCAGCACCAGGACCCCGTCCCGGGTCTGGGTCTCGATGGCCACCCTGACTTCATAGCCCGGCTTTAAAGGACCGGGGTCCGGGAGGGTAATGATGACCGGCACCCGCCGCTGAATCACACCCAGAGCCGATTGTTTTTCTTCAGCCCGGGGATATATTTTTTTAACTTCACCGGTAAGTGTTTCCTGGCCCAGTACAGGTGCAGAGATCACAGCCTTTTGGCCAATTTTCACTTCTCCCAGGTCGTCGCTCAGGATGTCGGCTTTCACTTCAAACTGGCCTGCTGCAGCCACAGTTGCCAACAGGGTCATGGGACCCACCACCTCCTCGCGCTTGACAGGCAGGTCCAGGACTGTCCCGTCAGCGGGGCTTTTAACTACCAACTGCCCCTCTTTGGCCTCCAAGCGGCTCAGTGATTCCCTGCTGCCGGCCTCCTGGGCCAGGGCACTGTCCAGCCGGGCGCTTTGCTCGTTTAAAGTCTGCCTGCAGGTTTCCACCTGCAGTACAGCCTTTTCATACTCCGCCCGGGAGACTGCTCCCGCCCCGTACAGTTCCTCCATTCGTTTCAAGTTGTCGCTGGCGTCAACAAGCTCCAGCCTGGTTCTCTCCAGGGCGGCCCGGGCGCTTTTGGCAGCAGTTTGCGCCTGCGACAGCTGGGACCGCATATCGCTGATCTGTACAGACAGGTCCAAATTTTCCAGGGTAACCAGGACTTGGCCAGCTTTAACAGCCTGGCCCGTTTCTACCAGCACTTCAGCCACCCGGGCGCTCTGGGTGGCATGGATATCAAAATCCACAGCCGGCTGCACATAACCGCTGTCCGTAACAGACCGGGTAATGGTGCCCGGCCGGACCTGCAATACCATCACTTCCTGGCCGCCCCAGAGCATCTTCATGGCAGCCGCCGCCAGCCCCGCCAAAATTATAGCGCCGATCAGATAAACCTTTCTTTTCCGCTTCATCGTAACCCCCCGTTAATCGCTGTTCTTGAGAACTTCTACCAGCTCGAGCCGGCTTATCCCCCGGGCCGCCAGGAAATGCGCGGCCATGATAAACATAATCCCCCCCAGGGCGGAAAAAAGGTACGTCTGGGGGTAGATAACAATGGGCAAGGTATATAAATCGGTGCTGACTCCCTGAACAAACCATTCCGTCATGAAGCGTCCGAAGGGCAGTCCCAGGGCCACTCCCAGCAACGACTGCAGCAGGTTTTCCTTGAACAGCAGGCTGGAAACCTCCTCATTGGTAAAGCCCACCACCCGCAGTGTGGCCAGTTCCCTCCGGCGCTCGGCAAAACTGATTACAGAGGCATTGTAGACTATGGCAAAACCAAGCAGGGCGGCAAAGACAACCATCATAGTAACGGAATAAATCATGCTGTCCATACTATTGTTCAAGTTATCAAGCTCTTTGCGCTGGCTGGAAATGGAAGAAACACCGGTCATGTCACTTAATTCCTGCTCAACCCTGCTTGCTTGACCGGGGTCGACTTTAAGCATGGCGCCTGAAACAACTCCGCTCTCCTGCATCACCTGGTTAGCCAACTCCAGGGAAATATAGGACCCGCCCCCCACAAGCTGCCGGTTTACGCCAGTCACTGTTAGGCTAGTCCAGCGGGCAGGCCCGATCCCCAGGAGAGTTTCCACCTCAACACGGTCGCCTGTTTTTAAGCCCAGCCTTTTCGCTGTCCTGGCACTTATTAAAAATCCGTTTTCCGGTAGGCTCAGATGTTTTTCATCATTTCCCACCAGTTTCTTCAAGGTTGTGTCCGGGGGCAAACCCAGGAGCAGGTCGTCTTCCGAACGCCCGTTCAGGTGGATTTTTACCGGAATTTCAAACAGGGGCTCCGTTTTGACAACACCTTCGAGGCGGGAAATGTTGTACAGTTCATGATCTTTTACAGGTTGGTTGAAGCGGACTAAGAAATCGTAGCTCTGCTCCTCGAAAAAATGTTTCTTAATCATATAGTCAAATGCATCATTCGAAAAAAGGGACAAAACCAGAAGCCCCACCGCAAAGACTACCCCCAGCAGGGTAATCCCGAAACGCCCCCGTTTGCGGTTGATGGTTCTAAGGCTCATTTTCCAGGTTGGATCCAACCTTTGCCAGAACCAGGGCCATAACTCCAGGAACATGCGGCCGGTTCCCCCGGGAGGCTCGGGACGCATGGACTCGGCCGGTCTGACCTTAACCACCCCCCGGACCGCCAGGAGACCGGCGGCAAGGCTTACAACCACCGCAAGGAGTAGTCCATAGGAAACCGCCCTGTAGTTTATCCCGCTGATGGTTTCCGGGAGGTTAAAGAATTGGGCGTAAGTCCTGGACATCACCGAAGCCAGTCCGTGGCCCAGCAGGATTCCCAGCAACGCTCCTGCCAGCGCTACTGCCAGGGCATAGCCCGTATAGTGAAACATAATCTGCCCGCTGGAATAGCCCATGGCCTTCATGGCCCCGATTTGCAGGCGCTGGGCTTTGACCATACGCCCCAGCATGACAAACTGGATGGTAGCGGCAATGCCCAGGAAAATAGCCGGCATGAAGCCTGCGATTGCCTTAAGTGAGTCAATCTCACCCTGCAGGATGGCATGGCTGAGCTGATCCTTGCGCGGATAACTGGCCAGGTTGCCGTAGGGTTCCAGGACCTTCTTGACCTGGTTGGCCACGGACTTTTCGTCCGCGCCGGGAGCACAGGTAATCACCACCTGGTTGATCTCCCCGTCAAGACCCAGAATTTGCTCGGCCTGATTATGGGGCATCATGATTATGCCGAATGTTGCCGGGTCCGGCATCATCGTGCTGGCATCTTTCATGGTTATAATTGTTTCAGGACTGACGGCCGTTCCCGTCACTGTCAAAAAGACCTGCTTCCCTTCGGCCACGATACGGATCTCATCGTTGAAAGAGTGGAGGTTGGCGTCAAAATACTTGGGGTCCACCAGCACTTCAATTCCCCCGCCCTGGGGATATTTCTCAAAAAGCCTCCCCTTTTCCAGGCGAAAGCGGTTTATTTCATTATCCACGGGCAGGGGGTAACTGGTGAGCCGGGCTGTGGCCCTCTGGTGGTCTTCTTTCAGGATGGGGACATCCTTTTGAATCCGGCCGGTGACCTTCTCGACCCCGGGAATGGCCTCCACCTGCCTTGTTATCTGCTGGGGCGCCCTGACCACGTGAAAATAATAGTCGGCGAAGTCGTTTTCCGCGTAGAAAGCCGCCTGGGAGCGGTTCAGGTTGTAGTAAGCGGTGGACATGGCGATGTAGACGGTAATACCCACGGTGACCACCGCCGCCACTGCCAGGAACTGACCCCTGGTGCTCCCAATGGTGCGCCATAATTTCCTGATTAAGACGCTCATTACCATTCAATCCTTTCGGCCGGCAGCGGGTTTTTGTTTTCGATGATTTCCGCGATAGTGCCGCTGCTCATGCGGATAACCCGGTGGGCCATGGAGCTGATGGGGGTGTTGTGGGTGACGATCACCACCGTGCTGCCCTGCTCCCGGTTGATTCTTTCCAGCAAACCCAGCACAACCTGGCCGATCTTCTGATCCAGGGCCCCGGTGGGTTCATCGCACAGGAGCAGGCGGGGCCTCTTAACCGCAGCCCGGGCGATGGCCACACGCTGCTGTTCGCCGCCGCTTAACTGGGAAGGAAAGTGGTCCATCCTGTCCTCCAGGCCCACTTCCTTTAATACTTGCGCCACAGAAAGCGGGTTTTCGACCAGTCTGGCAGCCAGTTCCACGTTTTCTTTCGCTGTCAAATCGGGAATCAAATTGTAGAATTGAAATACAAATCCCACTTCTTGCCGCCTGTACCGGGTTAATCGCTGCTCTCCAGCATTGGATAAATTCTCCTTGCCAAAAAATATTTCGCCGCTGGAAGGCGAGTCCATCCCGCCGATAATGTTGAGCAGGGTACTTTTGCCGGACCCGCTGGGACCCAAAACTACCAGCAGTTCCCCCTCCAGGATGTCCAGGGATGTTTCCTTTAAGGCATGGACAGCGACTTCACCCATCTGGTAAGTCCGTGTAATTCTATCCAGCTTCATCAGCACATTTTTTTTCATAAAGCGCTCCCTTTTATATTTTGTTTAATCACCTTTGGGGATTTCGCCCTTTTTCCAGCGTCTATACTGCTCGTCAAGGTCCGAAAAGTACCAGCGCAGAAAATTAAAGTAATCTTTCATCTCCTGGAGATTTTCGAGTGCCGCCGTATTCCGGGGATCTACCAGGCCAAGTCCCTTTTCAACCAACCCCTCCCATTCCTTGAGAGAGTCGATCTTTTGGGACATCGAGCCGATCCAGAAACCGGCATTAGCCTGGTAGTGATCCTTTCGCTCGCCGGGAATGCTGATCTTTTCAAAAAAGTGCAGGAATAAACCCTGACGGACTGTAAGGGAGGCCGTGGCCTTGCTAAAAAGCAGGCCCTCAGCGATTTCGTCCAGGGTTTTGGGTTCCCCTGACAGCAGCAGGTAGCCAAAAACCCTGCCCAGAGTTCTTGAGGATCCCGACTTTTCAAAAAGCAGGCCCATGTTTTCGGTAAACTGAAATTTTTGTGACTCTGTACCTGTCATTCTCTGTGCTCCTGTTTTGTAATAGAGACCTATGGGGCGCTTAAACGTGCCTAAACTAACCCTCCGCCTCCTTAAGCTCTAATTAACTATATTATACGGATTAATTATTTAATTACAATTAAATAAATTAAACAGAACTCAGCATCCACAGGCAAAAAAATCACATCGCCGGCAGGATCAGAATAAGCCTGCAATTAACAAGAAAAATGTCCACCTTAAAGTAAATCCTTTAATTTAAGGGAACATTTTTATAACGAGGTAAATAACACTATAAAAAGTTTATAGCATCTAACGGTAATTCTGCAGGAAAACACGATGGCCCAGGGTAGCGGTTATTTTTTACCGCCAGGGTTCGTCTACGCCGCCATCACTGGCAACGTCCGCCCTGACGCCGTACCGTGAGAGGACCTCACCGTAGGCCCGGGCGGCCTGAAAGAAGGAACCGTAGCGCCCCAGGACGAGCCTGGACAGGTCGCCGTCCCTGGAAAGCGCAATACTCGCACCGGCAAGGGGTTGAGTCCTGTTATACAGTTCCAGTGATCTGGCCGGGCTGGTTGTATGGGATAATTCGAACTGATGCGAACTATACAACCTGCCTGAGGAATATGATAAACTCCGGTCGCCGATGCCGCCGTAACTATACCAGGTATAAGCCGCTTTGCCCATATTTTTCAGGACGATTTTCTCACGCGACTTTTCCGATAAATCCAGTCTGTTCACTTTATAGGTGTTGTATTCAAATCCCCCTTCATATACTGTCACAATGGCATAGGCGCAGGGAAACTGCACGGTGGCCGGGACCGTGACGTAAGGGCGGGAACCCGTCAATAAATTATTGGCGGTAACCTTGCACCGGTGCATATGGCCGTAAAATATGCCCTGGATAGCGGGGAAAGGCCGGATTGCCTGCTGCAACTCCCTGTAATTCTTAACCCCGAACCAGAGATCGGGGCCGTTGCAGGGATGATGCAGAAACAAAAAGGCAGGCATTCCCCGGCTGTCTTGCAAGATATTCTGGAGCCACCGGATCTGACCGGGCTCGACGTAGCCCCAGTTGTCGTCCTGCCTGCAGGAGTCCAGCAGCAAAAACAGGCAATCCTTGAAGACGGCGTGCGCATAAGTTTTATCCGAAGCGGCTGCGTACTCTAAAAAGCCCCGCTCACCAAGTCCACCGTTTTTCGTAAACTTATCATGATTACCGGGACATAAAAGATAAGGTGTCCTACCAAAACGGGGCAGGAGCTGTCCGTTCAGCACCTGGTACTGAAGCCAGCTGGCAGAGTCCGTCAGGTCGCCGGTAAGCACCGCCAGGTCGACATTTCTCTTCTTGCTGTCTAAGATACTCTGAATCATGAGTTCGTCTGAGAATTCGTTCAGCTTGCCGAAAAAGATCTCGTTGATATCCCCGTAGGGATCACCGTATGTAATGTGCAAGTCGCTGAAGATGGCAAAGCTTAAAAGGCGCCTCCCCTCCGGACGGGGCAGTGTACTGAAGGAGTTCAAAGAACCCCTGGCGCCGTTGCTCTCCACCTGATACCAGTAACGCGTGGAAGGTTTCAAGTCAGTGATTTCCGCATAGTGGTATTCCGACTCCTGCCCAAAGGTGTACCTGACCATATTTGCCGGCGTATTCCCCACATAAATAGAGGTATCCGCTTTTTGGCCCGGCGTTATCCAGGTAACCACGGCATGGTCGCTGCCTGCAGTACAAAGCTCTTCATTTGCTATGACAGTCTTCCACCTGGTCAGGGCATCGTATAAACCGGGAACGCCCCGGCTCTGCTTTCCCTCCGGCTGCCCCGCAAATAAACAGCCTTCAGCTGTTTCCCCGCCGACTCCGGCACACCCTTTCCCGCGCCCCGGTCCAGGAATATTCTTTTTGGTTTTTCCAGCACCCAATCCGATCCCCTCGCTGTCAAAATCTAACAGTGCTGCGTTATCTCCCTGCTATCAGGCTTCAAACCAACATCCTTTCTTTATATCTATGAACAAGACCGGCAAAAGGCTACCCCCGAGGGAGCTCCGCTGGAAAACCACCCCTGAATTTTGCCTTGGATAAGTAAGCAATGGGTAATTACCTGGCAAAATATACAACATAAATGTAAAAAAACACCCAGTTCAATCAGCTTTCCCGGCTTCAACAGCCGGGGCTTTTTTATGCCGCAATTCTTTTTGATGGGGATTTTGAGGGATGCGCTTTTTTTCTAATTCCAGGGTTATGCTATAATAATCAGAACAAAAGTCTATTTCCGTATATGAAAGTTGGCGATACGAATTCAAAGTAAAAAACTAAGAAAAATGAAGATAGTCAAAGATTAACCGATGTTTATTTAGGGAAGGTTTAAAATTTAGCATCTTTACGCATTAGCCGCTTGCGCTTGAGATGTTTTACAGGCCGCTTAAGATACAAGTGCATAGTTTCCGGGCCTGGCCATTCCACTTGTCTTATTTGTTGATCTGGAAGGAATAAACGGGGTGCTGATCATGCTAAAGACTCAGAGAAAAAAAGCAAATGCAAACTTATTCGCCGGATACCAGGACCTTTTCAGGTGTCCACTGTGTTCTTCTGAAATGAAACTGGTTGATTTAAAAAGTCTAATTTGTAACAACAACCATTGCTATGACCTGGCCAAACAGGGCTATGTGAATATGCTGTCCCACGCCTTGAAAACAAAATACAACAGGCAAATGTTTGCCTCCAGAAGGATAATCTGCAGGAACGGCTTGTTTGACCCCATGATTAACAAGATTAAGGATCTAATTACAGCAGGAGCTACCCCCCGGGGAGAACAGCTAAAAATACTGGATGCAGGATGCGGTGAAGGTTCTCATTTGGCGATGATTCTGGAAAAAATCACTCAGAATTTAGAAACCGCCCCTTTGGGCGTGGGCCTTGATATTTCTAAAGAAGCAATTATTATGGCTTCAAAGGAGTACAAAGATATAATCTGGTGCGTTGGAGATCTTGCCGGGGCACCCTTTGCCGGTGAATATTTCGATTTCATTCTCAACATTCTGGCACCCGCCAATTACGCTGAATTCAAAAGAATGATTTCTCCCCACGGTAGGGTTATTAAGGTTTTCCCCGGGAGGGACTATCTAAAAGAGTTAAGAAATATTCTTTATGGACAAACCGGTAAACAGAATTATTCGAATGATGACACCCTGGAGCTTTTTAAGAGTAATTTTGCGCTTCTGGACGTGGAAAGGGTACTTTACAATGTGACCCTGGACCAGACATGGCTTGAACCTTTGATTCAGATGACCCCTTTAACCTGGGGTACCACACAGGAACGCTTGCTGAAGGCCCGGAATGAAGAATTATCAGTTATCACCATTGACTTAACCATTCTAGCTGGAAAAAAGTACAGCTGACCGCAGAAAGCACCCGCAAACCGGGAACAGCGATAGTAATAGAACCCATAACCAGCCCGGTTATAACCTTTGACATCCTTACTAATCCGGCATCCAGCTCCGGTAAGGAACCAAAAAGCAGGACAGCGGTTAGCCGGATGAGTAATAAAACATGACAGCCGTGTCTTTTGTAAATACCCGACGTAAAAGGAGGAATATGTTAGGTTTCGGTCGAATCCACTATATATACATATTAATCCACGCCGGAAAGGGGGATTGAATTGGCCGATCAGGATACAACGAAGGCACTGAGAATAGCTAGGGTTATTGAACTTCTCAACAAAAAAAGCCCCTATGGGGGCGCAACCTTAAAGGAAATGGCGAACGCCTGTGGTGTAAGTACACGAAGTATCCTCCGCTATCTGGAGCATATCGAAAATGACCTGGGCATTCCACTTGTCAGGGTGGAAAGGAATAACCCCAGGAAACAAGGCCTGTACCGCCTGGACGCAGGCTATCTTCCTTCCATTAGTCCTGAAAAAGCCCTGATCATCTTCTTAAGCCTGCTGCAACAAAAGGGTTCTGCTCTGGCAGGGCATATCAATGAGCTCAAAGATGCTCTAGTCGGAACACTTTTCAAATACAAATATACTTCGGAAAGCTTGTGTGTGGATGAACTGCAGAAGCGAATTCATATTGTCGAGGAGCAACTGGCAGACCCCGCCGGGGTAAGTAAAATATTCGCCAAACTGCTGCAGGCGCTCCGGGACAAACGCCGGGTCAAGCTCGAGTATTACGCCAGCCACAACAGGCAGTGCACCGACCGGGTAGTGGAACCTTACGGCCTGATCAGTAAAAGACATAACTGGTACCTGGTTGCTCACTGTCTTAAAAGAGGAGACATCCGGGTTTTCCGGGTAGACCAGATCAAGAATATAGAAATCTATACATACGAACGTTTTGAATACCCGCCTGATTTTTCCCTCGAGGACCACATGACCCGGAGCTGGGGAGTTACTAACGACGGAGATACCTGCAAGGTCAGGCTTAAATTCAGCCCGGAAGTCAACCACAGGGTTAAAAGATTCATCTACCACCCTTCGCAGATAACAGAACAAGAGCTCGACGACGGCTCGCTCATCCTCTCCTTCGAGACCAGCGGATTCACCGAGATGAGGACCTGGATATTTCAGTGGGGAAACGCTGTAGAAGTACTTGAACCGGACTGGCTTAAAAAAGATATATGCGAAATGGCCGCCAATGTACTAAAAATTTATCAATGAACAACCAATTCATTATTCAATTTATTATGTTTAAAAATTATATATGGCATATTTCACCATATTTTCCTTTCCTGCATATGATATTCCAGGATGGTGGCCAGGAAAATATAGTGAAAGGAGAAAGGGTATGGGAATGTTTGTTAAGCCAGGCTCCGGTAGTAAGGAAAGAGAGTGCAGTTGCTGCATTGAAGTTGAAGAGAGCTTAGTATTGATTTTCTGTGGCGAAATCGATGTTGACAATTTAAGAGAAGCTCTAAATGCTTTCGTCCAAGCAAAAAACAGTGCAAAAGCAGATGCTGTGGAATAAACATCCGTTTATCACCGAAAAAGCCGTGGTGTTCAAACACCCGGCTTTTTTTGTGGGCAACTGCCGGAGGCCGGTTCTCTTGACCGGGACGGTTAAAGGGGAGACTTAAAGCAGGCTAACAACAAAATCCCTACTGAAATTAAGAATGCGTTTTTTCTGTCCATTAAAAAATATGGCCGGCAGGAGCGGCCCTGCCGGTCATATTATAAGTATTTCACATATACTGTTAAGTGACCTGCTTTAATGGTTTGCTCTCAGACTGCCTATAAATCTGCTGTACAGTTTGGACATTTTGTAGCCTTAACTGATATAACCGAGATACAGTACGGGCATTCCTTTGTATCAGGCGCTGACGGCACTTCCTCCTGGCGCTTGAAACGGTTTATTTGCCGGATAAGGAGAAAAATCACGAAGGCTACGATAAGAAAATCAATAACAGTATTAATAAATAGTCCGTAGTTTAACGTTGCCGCCCCGGCCTCCTTGGCCTCGGCCAGCGTTAAATAATTGTTACCGCTTAAATCAATGAACAGGTTGGAAAAGTCAACTCTACCCAGCAATAGACCGATTGGCGGCATTATAATGTCATTAACTAACGAAGTGACGATTTTTCCGAAGGCCGCACCAATTATAATACCCACAGCTAAATCTATCATACTTCCACGCATCGCAAACTCCTAGAATTCCTTTAACATCAAATCCCTCCTTTTTAAGTTACTTAAATCCAGATAAATAACTATAACCGGGTTTAAAACTCCTTGTCAACTATTTCACAGTAAAGGAGGCTCCT
This sequence comes from Bacillota bacterium, assembly GCA_029555205.1. Lineage (GTDB taxonomy): Bacteria > Bacillota > Desulfotomaculia > Desulfotomaculales > Pelotomaculaceae > DTU098. Next base: position 2,949 of record JAKPTB010000010.1, on the reverse strand, counting down.
TTTAAGACATAATACTTTTTTTGTGGTACATGTAGGAATATTCGTTGTTCTATAATTATATTTTAGTAACAAAACTACAAATAGTGGTAATTCTAGTTACTCCTGTCTTTTTTATTAATTTACAGGAGAAAAATTATGTTCCTTTTATATGGAGTTTAACAAATTTATAAAGGGGGTGAAACAATGAGAAATATTGAAAACCTTTTTTTGTCGAAAGAAGAATTAAATAGTATTGATAAAACTTCTGCTGCTTCAAGTTCAACATTTACTGATGAACATAAAAAAATATTAGAATCACTACAAAATCTCTTTTTGTCGAAAGAAGAAATAAACGTTATTGAATAAATTTTGCCGGACAGTTAAAAGCAGCCCTTAGGAATATTGGCAGACGTTAAGAAAAGTTTTAGATAAGATCGTGCAAAGTACCATCCCTCCGGAAATCTCAGCATAGTTATTATAAAATATTATTATTATAAAGATAACAATATTATATTTTCTTTTTTTGATCACAGTAAAGATACTTTGCCAACAATTCCCGGATTCTCATTTTTTCCAATGGTGTCAAGGGGTTTCCTTGACACCTTTTTCACTAACAGAAGCAGTTAAAGCTAAGGTCATCTCATTTCCTTATTTTTATGTTTACCCCTGCCAGAACCAAAGAGTTTTAGCAACCTAAAAGCCCAAAAGCGTTAAACCTTTAAATCGTTATTTCTTATACTAACCTGTTTTAAAATAGATGACAGGCTGCACGATGCAGTTTTTCCAATACTTTGTAGACATGGTCTATTTTAAGTCGTCTATCGAAACAGCAAACGGGTTGAAGTTAGTTTCGTCGTCAAAGTAATCCTCTTGTTCTACCCGTTTAATCCACCCGCAGGCGGCATAGGTCAAAGGTGTCGCTGCCGCCTCAAAGCAAGTCTTGAAGACATAATTGCTTATCGCCATATAGAACAAAGCCACCCAGGGAATAAGCCCAGTAAAGGCGATAACTACGAAAAGAGCAGTGTCTACTGCCTGACCTGCCACCGTTGAGCTGACTGTTCGTATCCATAGCCACCGACCGCGGGTAAGGATTTTCATTTTTGCCAGAATGAAGCTGTTTACAAACTCTCCACAGAAATAAGCAATCAAAGAAGCCAGCACTATACGGGGCGTCTGCCCAAGGATAGCATTATACGCTTCCTGCCTGCCCCAATCCGGGGCAGAAGGAAGAACCCCAATCAGCCAGTAGGCAAATGCCATAAACGCACAAGCTACAAAACCCGACCAGATTACGAACCGGCTTTTTTTAAAACCGTAAACTTCCGTTAGTATGTCCCCAAAAATGTAGGCCAGCGGGAAAAGTACCGTAGCCCCATCGAAATAGAACGGCCCCAACTGAGTAACTTTTACTGCCACTGTATTACTGATCAGCAAAATTACCACAAAAGCAACCATCACAAAAGGAAACAACTTATACCGCATATAATGACCCCCTTGTTTTTTTTAGGCGGGTAACTGCGACCGCCGGAGAAAAAAGCCCGCAGGGATTGGGGCAGAGTTGAATTCAGGGGCTTTCCATGTGATAAATATATCATAAGGTAATCCAAATAAAAACAAGAATAGCACGGCTGCATTAAGGCGAAGTCATGGCCATGAACAATATATTAAACGCTTGTACTAAAATCATAGGATGAGCGGACTCAGTAGTCCCCTTGAGCTGATCCAGGGAACCGTTAAGGTTGTCCGTCAATGAATAATTTATATTAAAAAATGGGAGAAATCCAGATCATGTAGTAATTGTTATATCATATAATATTCTCCATAAGTAAAATAAATTTCAGGGAGTGTGCTGAGGTGGCTAAACAAGCTAAACTGTTGTTTTCTTTTTTATTAATAATTTCCTTACTTGATATGTGTTTTTTCCCCGCAACAGGGGAAGCAGAAACGGAAAAAGGAGATAGTAAGGTAAAATCCATCTATTTATCCTTAAGCGAAAATGGAAATCCCATCTCACCTGAAGAAATCATTTTTTTAAAACGTGGCGATAAGTTTACTACTGCTTTGTGGCCCTATATGTCCTGCGAAAACGGAAAAGTGTATGATTTATTAGGTTGCCCAGATGTTGAATGGATTACAAGCGATCCACAAGTAGTTACTGTTAATAACGGTATTACACGTGAAGATTATTATACTGATAATAATGGTATAACACGTTCAAATTTTGTTTATACCCAGCCAACTTTACATGGCGTTGGAGAAGGTGAGGCAGATGTTACTGCAGTTTATAAAGGGCTAACATGTACCGTAAAGGTAAAGATTATTATAGTGACTGACTTAACCATATCCTTCGACAAAGATAAATCTCATGGTACTGTTAAAATGGAAGATCCCAATACTATCGTATTGGGAAAAGGAAGTGAAGTAGAGATGTTACTAACAGCCAAATATAGTAACGATAAATCACAAGGGGTTTGGGCTAGTTTTGCAGAATGGAGTTCTGAAAACGGGCAAGTAGCATTAATAGCCAAAGGGGGTAATATGCGAACACGTGGTAACCAAGTTTATATGCCTGGAACAAGAATTATTGGCATACAGGAAGGAACTACAACGGTTACCACCAGTCTTGACGGAGTATCAACTCAGATCAATGTTAAAGTAATTCCGGAAAAGGAATTTGAAAACGTTCTGCCGAAGGAACCTGATAACATTCCTCTGGAGCCACAAATTACCGTAAAAATCAACGGAATAGTACAAACTTATGATCAACCGCCTGTTTTAAGGAACGGTAGAACCTTGGTTCCTTTACGTGGGATATTTGAAGCGTTGGGGGCTATTGTTAACTGGGATGCGGCTTGACCCCCTGTCATTGGAGAATATACACTTAAAACATTTCCTTTACTTAAAACTACTCTGTTTTCGAGCAGCCGCCCTTGACATGGGGCCCCTGGTTTCCATGTTTCATAGGGC
>JAKPTB010000165.1 GCA_029555205.1 Bacillota bacterium | reverse complement strand
CAGGGCCATTATCAACGGAAGCCCCAAAAAGGTTTTGGTGTGCACCCGGTGTCTTCGGAGCGGCAAGGTCCAGCGTGCTGTTCAGGCATAAAGCAGGTGAATAAAATAGAAATATGAAAAAAGCGGCCCTCAATAGAGCCGTTTTTTGTTCTCATCAACAGAGGCTTTAATAGCATGTATTTTAACCGGAAAAATGCGCCCAGGCCGTGGGCAACCGTTTTTTTTGACGTTTTTGTTGAACTTCTATACATAAGTATAAGCCCGGGATTATCCCGGGCCTCTTTGCAGCAGATCTAGATCTTACGATAATTCTGTTCATTTATGTTCTTCATTAGGTTGGCCATCTCCAGTGCGCTTACAGCAGCGTCCCAGCCCTTGTTTCCAGCTTTGGTGCCGGCCCGTTCAATGGCCTGTTCAATGGTATCGGCCGTGATTACACCGAAAATGACAGGAATTCCGCTGTCAAGCCCGACCTTGGCCACACCCTTGGTTACTTCACCGGCAACATAGTCGAAGTGGGGCGTCCCGCCGCGAATGACTGCTCCCAGGCAAATAACTGCATCATACTTCGCCATGTCAGCCATTCTACGGGCTACCAGAGGTATTTCAAAGGCTCCGGGGACCCAGGCCACTTCGATGTCCCCGTCTGCAACTCCATGCCTGTTCAGAGCGTCCAGGGCGCCTCCCAGAAGCCTGTTGGTAATAAATTCATTAAAACGGCCAACGACAATTCCAAATTTAAGACCCTGCCCCAGGAGGGTTCCTTCATACATCTTCGGCATCTTTTGTCTCCTTTTCAAGTTAAATGTTTTGACCAAACAGTTTTAAGCTATCAAATAAAACACTGTTTTTAATTTTCCTTACATAGCTTGAGCATATGTCCCAGTTTTTTCTGTTTGGTGGCTAAATAAAACTGATTGGACCGGCCAGGCCTAATCTCGATGGGCACACGTTCGGTCACATGCAGGCCGTACCCTTCCAGTCCGGCAATCTTGCGGGGATTATTGGTCATCAACCGGAGCTTTTTCAGCCCCAGGTCGGAGAGGATTTGCGCTCCCAGACCGTAATCCCTCAAGTCGGCCGGGAAACCCAGGGCCAGGTTAGCCTCCACGGTATCCTTGCCCTGATCCTGCAGATGGTAAGCCCGGATTTTATTAAGCAGTCCAATGCCGCGACCTTCCTGACGCATGTAGAGGAGGACACCCACCCCCTCAGCGGCAATCATCTGCATAGCCCGGGCCAGCTGATCTCCACAATCGCAGCGCACCGAATTGAAAACATCCCCGGTAAGACACTCCGAGTGTACCCTGACCAGGGGAGCTTCCACACTGTCCAGATCGCCCATAACCAGGGCAATATGGCCTTTGCCGTCCAGCAGACTCTCGTAGGCAACCGCTGTGAATTCACCGTAGCGGGTTGGCAGTTTGGCCGAATCCACCCGCCGTACCAAGCGTTCCGTACGGCGCCGGTACTGGATCAGGTCGGCAATTGTGATTATTTTAAGATTATGAGCCTTAACAAATTCCATAAGTTCGGGCACCCTGGCCATGGTTCCATCTTCCTTCATGATCTCACAGATGACACCAGCCGGGTAGAGACCCGCCAGCTTGGCCAGATCTACCGCTGCCTCCGTGTGGCCGGTCCGCCTTAGGACTCCCCCTTCTTTGGCCCGTAGCGGGAAAATATGACCCGGGCGGCGCAAATCGGAAGGCTGTGTTTTAGGGTCTAAAACAGCCCTGACGGTGGTAGCCCGCTCATAGGCGGAAATTCCCGTTGTACATACTTTTGCGTCTATGGAAACTGTAAAGGCGGTAGCATGGGGGTCGGTGTTATGTGCTACCATCGCCGGCAGGTCCAGTTCATCCAGCCGCTTCCCAATAATGGGCAGGCAAATTAAGCCCCGGCCGTTCGTGGCCATAAAGTTTATCGCCTCTGGTGTAACCTTCTCAGCGGCCATGATCAGGTCTCCCTCGTTTTCGCGGTCAACATCGTCCACGGCAACGATGATTTTGCCCTGCCGGATATCCTCGATAGCCTCTTCTATTGTGTTAAATTTCATTGAAACCCTGCCTCCTTATCCTTTACGAACAGCAAATTATATTCTTGTTTCCGGAGCCTAAAGCAGTTAGCCGGCCCTGGCACAGCAATAGAAATTTGATAAAACCGCCTATAAAAAACCGTGCTCGGCCAAAAAACTCATATTTATTTTTGATTCCTGCCTGCTTTCCCCCCGCAGGGACAGCAGCTTTTCCACATACTTGCCAATTAGATCCCCTTCCAGGTTGACCGTATCACCCTCCCCTTTAAAACCCAGTGTGGTAAGGCGGGCGGTATGGGGGATGAGGGATACCTGGAAGGATTCCTGATTGAAATCAACAACCGTAAGACTGACCCCGTCAATGGCAACAGAACCTTTGCGGATGATGTAGCGCATGACCTCCGCCGGCGCCCTGATCGTCACCAGGGTGGCGATATCACGTTTCTCCACTCTGGTGATCATACCCACTCCGTCAATATGGCCGCTGACCAGGTGTCCCCCCAGCCTGTCCGACAGGCGCAGGGCCCTTTCCAGATTAATCCTGTCTCCGGGTTTTAAAGCGCAGAGATTGGATTTTTTCAGTGTTTCTGCCATAACATCGGCAGCCCAGACACCGTTGCCAACACTGACTGCTGTAAGGCAGACACCGTTAACAGCAATGCTGTCACCCAGCCGGATATCTTCCAGGACCTTTTTAGCTTCGATGGTTAGCCGGGCTGAGTCAGCCCCGCTCCGGACAGCCCGGAGCAAGCCAAGTTCTTCCACAATGCCGGTAAACACCGCTTATCCACCTCGATATTTTAAGTATCCCTCGACACAGAGGTCGGGACCCAGACGGCTGATCTTGAGCTGCTCCAGTTCAGCAGCCTCGGCAGGGTCGTTCACCCCCTCCCCTCCTACTGCGCCGGGCGCCTCCCGGCCACCGATGATTTTGGGAGCGATAAACCAGACGGCCTTGTCTACAATACGTTCGGCCAGAGCAGAACCGTGAATTGCGGCTCCTCCTTCAATTAAAACAGATGTGATCCCCTCTTGAACCAGTATTTTAAGTAGAGCGGCCAGATCGACCCGGGGTCCTGCCCCGGCCACCAGCACCTTTGCTCCAGCCTGCCGCAGCAATTCCACTCTGTCAGGTGAAGCAACGGCCGTCGTGGCGATCAGGGTAGGAGCCCCGGATGACTGGGTTAAAACCCTGGCCTTTAAAGGGGTACGGGCCTTACTGTCCACGATCACCCGCACCGGATCCCGGCCACCCCCGCCGGGGAGCCGGGTGGTAAGGGAAGGATCATCGGCCAGGACCGTTCCAATGCCCACCATTATGGCGTCGTACCAGTCCCTCAGGCGGTGTCCGTAAGCCCGTGCTGCTTCACCTGTAATCCACTTCGACCTTCCGGTACGGGTGGCGATTTTCCCGTCCAGGCTGACCGCTGCCTTGGCCACTACAAAAGGCAGCCCGGTGGTGATATACTTGATAAACACTTCGTTCAGTTCCCTGGCTTCTTCTTCAAGGACACCCATGGTTACGTCGATCCCGGCCTCCTGCAGCGTCCTGATCCCCTTGCCGGCCACAAGGGGATTGGGATCGGCCATGGCTACAACAACCCTGGCGATGCCCGCTTTAATAACCGCCTCTGTACAGGGTCCGGTACGACCGTGGTGACAGCAGGGCTCCAGGTTGACATAGAGCGTTGCGCCCTTTGCCTGCTCCCCGGCATCCTGCAAGGCGTGCACCTCGGCGTGGGGGGTGCCCGCCCGCCGGTGAAAGCCGCAGCCGACTATCTGCCCGTCTTTAACCACACAAGCACCCACCATTGGGTTCGGGCTGGTCCGGCCCCGGGCCCTGGCTGCCAGCTCCAAAGCCGTTTTCATATACTGCCTGTCTGTTTGTCTAGTCACAATTATTTACCTTTCAAATTGATCTGTCCTGAAATAAAAAGTTGCCCTAATTCTCCCTGGCTGCTATCCAGTTATTAAATAGCCTAAAGGAAATAAAAAAACCCGCGGTAATCACCCCCGGGATGAGCAGCAGGAAGAATAAGCAATAAAAAATAGCTCCTTAGAAACTATTTCCAAAAGCGAACTTAAAACCACCTTCTTCCATCCAGACTTTAACTGTCGGCCCCGGCATCTCACCGGATCAACCCCAAAGGGCTCGCGGGCTCGGCACATCAGGCCATACCGCCGGTACGGAATTGCACCCGTCCCTGAAGGTTATACCTATAAACTTGTTACACCATGTAATAATTATATGACCGGCTCTAATGAATGTCAACTGTTTTGGCCTTTGACCGGGAATACCATTGTTTCACATGGAACCGGCGGCGCCCCCGCTTCCCCTGACGGCTGCCCCGGACCTGTCTGAAATCCACCTTGGGGCACGGCTTAAATCCTGTGTTTTGTAGACAGTATCGCCAGCACAAAATCCGTTAACTCAGAAGTCAGGTGTTCAATAGACACATTGAGCCTGTTTCTTTCCTCCACCATTTGGGCCAGGCGCTCCTGCATGGCTTTAATCACCTTGTACTGGCCGGATTCAACCAGGTAATCCCGGGCTGCAGCAACAGAGTCCACCAGCACGCCGGCCCCGGGAACCACCTTGACCACACCCGCCTCCTGCAAAAGAGACAAAGCCCTCCGGATGGTTTCCGGCGATACATTATAAAGACCGGCAAGGGTGGAACGGCCTGAGATTTTTTGTCCTTCTTTATATTCTCCCTGATTAATCCTCTCCGCAATATCCATGGCAATGGTGATATAACGGGCTATGTGCAGGTGTTCAGAATTGTGGTTGTCCATTTTGATTAGGCACCTTTATTAAATATTTTTATTCTATTTTTATGCAAAATATTTTATTAAAAGAACAAACCCCGTCACTTCAAAATATTATACACAAAAAAACAAATAAACTCTACTCTTTTAAAATATTAAAATTTCAATCATTTTGAACCTTTTTTCCTAAATTGAACGTCTAACTAAAAAATAAAATATGGAGGTTTGTTGTGATGAAAAGGTTCATCTACCCTGGTGTTCTAATCCTGTTATTTGCCGTGTTTTTAACCCTGCAGCCTGGCCCGGGGGTATCAGCCGCACCCGGCCATGAGGCCAGCTTCGGGATCGGCGTAAAAACGTATATTGCAGACAATCAGATTAAAGCCATTGACATCGCCCCTTATCTTGAAAACGGCCGGGCTTATATTCCGGTGCGATTCCTTGCCTCCGCCCTGGGCATACCTGATCAAGGCATCACCTGGGATGAAGCAGCCCGTTCGGTAACCATCGCCGGAGAGGACAAGTTGCTCAAACTTACCCTTGAAAGCAATATCCTGCTGGTGGACAGCCGGACAATCCTTATGGACGCCGTCCCCCGGCTCAAAGAAGGAAGAGTTATGCTTCCAACCCGCTGGGTAGCCGAGGCCCTGGGTTATGCTGTAACCTGGGACGAAGGGTCCCAAACCGTACGGATCGCGCCGCCGGGGAGCCGGGAACCGGCCGGGGCCGGCTCTCTGCCCAACGTAGGTTCCTACGAAAACCTGAAGAGCCTCCTGGCCGGCACCCTGCAGCACAGTCCCGAATTGTACGGGAGGGCAGGGGCAGAGGTAGATAACGGAATTATGGTAACCCAGGAAGCCCTCAGGAAATCAATCAGCGCCAACGACTCAGCTCCGGCGCCGGCCGCGGGCGGCACTGCAGAATCGATGAAAAGCAAGGCGGACTACTCCAAAACCAATCTCCAGGTGGAGGGCGTAGACGAGGCGGACATCGTCAAAACCGACGGCACTTATATTTACCAGGTTAACCGGGAGCGGCTGATCATTGCCAGAGCTTATCCGGCGGAAGAGATGAAAGTCGTCAGCACCCTGGATTACGGAAACCAGGGCTTCTCTCCCCAGGAAATCTACGTTGACGAAAAACACCTGATTGTCATCGGCCAGACCAGTGCTCCCGTTGCCAAACGTATGGACAGCATTTCCATGATCTATCCTCCCTACTGGAACAGGGACACAGTCAAGGCCATTATTTACGATATCGGGGACAAATCAAACGTCCGGCAAGTGCGCGAGCTGGAACTGAGCGGGAGCTATATATCTTCCCGGAAAATTGGTAAGTCCTTTTATCTTGTTGCCAACAAAAACATCTACTATTATCCGGGACAGGAAATTGACGAGCCCAGACCCTTATACCGGGATACGGCAGTCCAGGATGGATTTACTGCCATTGACTACCCGGACATCCGCTGTTTTCCGGATTTTGTGGAACCCAATTACCTGATTGTGGCCGGGTTGAACCTGGACCGCCCGGAACAGAAGGCCAGCGTTTCAAGCTACCTCGGCTCCGGCCAGAATGTTTACGCCTCCCCGGAGAACCTTTATATCGCCCTGACCAACTACCGCTACCGGATTATGGCGGACGAGGCCAAAATCCTGTCCGGACCCCGTTCTCCGGCCAGCCTGATCAATACCAGTATTTACAGGTTTAAACTGAAGGACGGCAGCCTGACCTATAGCGGAAAGGGAGAAGTGCCCGGAAGCATCCTCAACCAGTTTTCCATGGACGAATATAACAACTACTTCCGGATTGCCACAACCCAGGGCGAGAGCTGGCGCACCGATGAATTCACCTCCAGGAACAACCTGTACATTCTGGACAGCGACTTGAAGCTAGCCGGTAAAATAGAGGGCATTGCCCCCGGGGAGAGGATTTATTCCGTCAGGTTCACCGGAGACCGGGCCTATATGGTGACCTTTAAAAATGTAGACCCGTTCTTTGTCCTGGATCTGAGCGACCCGCAGCAGCCTGAAATCCTGGGGGCACTGAAGATCCCCGGCTACAGCGATTACCTGCACCCTTACGATGAGAACCACGTCATTGGCTTCGGCAAGGATACGGTTGAAGTGGGCGCCAAGGGGGGCATGGGGGATAACGGCAGCATGGCCTTCTACCTGGGACTGAAAATGGCTCTCTTCGATGTTAGCGACGTTAAGAATCCCGTGGAAATGTTCCGGGAAAACATCGGCGACAGGGGAACAGACTCGGAACTTCTGAGAAACCATAAGGCCCTCCTGTTTTCTAAAGAAAAGAATCTCCTGGCCTTCCCCGTTACGGTTATGGAGACCGGCAAGAGCGGGGGAACAACCGCTTCGCCTTTCCCCGAGTACGGGCAGTTCACCTTCCAGGGAGCCTATGTTTACAGCCTGGACCTGAACAAAGGCTTCGTCCTGAAGGGACGGATTACGCACCTTACGGAGGAAGACTACCTCAAAGCCGGAAACTACTGGTACGACAGCGAAAAGGATATCGAAAGAATTCTGTATATCAACGAAAATCTCTACACCCTCTCCAAAATGATGATTAAGGCCAACCGTATGGAAAGCCTTCAGGAAGCAGGCAGCCTGGTTCTTCGCTAAATAAAATTAAACGCAACAAAAGGTAGGATTGCCGGTAGGAAAAGCGCCGGACATGTTTATTCTAGCAAACACACAGAGTTTCTTCTGTATACGGCCCGGCATCATGCCGGGTTTATTTTTTTGGAAGCCTTGCGGGCGGGGGCCGTAGGGCAGCGGGCATATCCCCCATTCCCTCTCACTAACCCCGCGAAAAGCGGGGTTCTTTTTTTAAGCGCTTTGTGCGTCTTTCAGTTGGTTTCGAGGCTAAACGAGGTAAAAGCCTTCCCGGAGCGGAGACACCTCTGTTGCCGGAAGCTGCTGTCGTTTGATTGCCGGGCCACCGCGCCCGGCCTTTCTTTCGCGTTTTTTGGGAACAAATTTCAAGCACGACGTTCCCAAGACAATCGTTCTATGCTGACGGTAGGGCATAGTTGACACACGCGTACCCTTTTTTAATTGACAAGAGTATCGCCCTATGTGATAATTTTTCCTGAAGGAATTTATTTCCTTCTACCCGTTATCCAGACTATATAAATGTGAAAAATACAGGACGAGTAATACCATGCTAACGCTATCCGACCGCGATTGGCAATGCTTTGGTGTTAAGCGATCCACGAGATGAAGCAGGAATCAATGATCACTATAACGCCCCGGGTAGTTGAGCATCTGCAAGCTGCACACCATGAAATACGCCCAGCTTAGAGAAGAAAGGTTTTTCAAAACAGCAACCACCGACGGGGATTATGTCATTTGGGGCGGTGAGCGCTTGCGCCCGACGATCAATGAGCTGATGGAAGTTGTTCTACTGGGATGATGATAATTGCTGAAAGAAAGAACAATTTCAAAGATGAGGAGATTAAATGGAATCTAGAGGGGAGATGTTATGATGGCAAAAAGCAAATTTTTATCCTGGTTGGTTTTATTGACGATGATCTTCACTTTTCTGCCGGTGATGACCCCGGCAGTACAGGCAGGTGCCGGAGGTGATGGTGTTTGCACCGCGGTCTATGTCGATGAGGGAAATATTGTCATTGATCTGGACGGCATTTCGGTAGGTGGAACGCATATGGGTTTTAACCCGGACGGCTATATCATCACGCAAAGGGATTCAGTAAGGGAAACGGTTTACACTATTACTGTGGAAGAAAATGTTGATACTAATATTACCCTTTGCGGCATCAATATCAATACAACAACTGCCAGCCCATTTGAAATTAAATCCAATGCCCGTATCAATCTTATCCTGGAGAAGGGTACTAATAACATCCTTTGCAGCGATGACGGTTCTGATGTACTGGAAGCCAACGGTTTCGCGGCTTTGCAAATGGCGGCAGACAGTGAGCTGGTGATCGACGCCCAGGGAACGCTGACAGCAACCGGTGGAGATTATTGCGCAGGCATCGGAGGTGGTAGAGGCGGAGATGGCGGGACCATTACCATCAAGGGAGGAACTATTAACGCCCAGGGTGGATATTCTGGTGCAGGCATCGGAGGCGGTGATGGTGGAGATGGCGGAACCATTACCATCGAGGGAGGAACTATTAACGCCCAGGGTGGAAAATATGGCGCAGGCATCGGAGGCGGTAAAGGTGGAAATGGCGGAACCATTACCATCAACGGCGGAACAGTTGAAGCTGTCGGGAGAGACCGTGGTGGTGCCGGCATAGGAGGCGGCGGCATAGATTATGGAAGTACAGGCAGCGGTGGAAACGGGGGCAAAATTATTATTACCAACGGCAAAGTCACCGCTGTCGGTGGATATTGGGGTGCGGGCATTGGCGGAGGTTATGGTAACAACGGAGGAACCATCCATATTTCCGGCGGAGAGATCTCCGTTACCGGAGGAGCGACAGCTGCAGGCATTGGCGGCGGTGGTGCCAGTAGTGGAGATAATATGGTGGACCTCAGCGGAGGAGATATTACTATCAGTGGTGGCAAAGTCGTTGCTACAGGAGGTTTTCACGGTGCTGGGATAGGAGGTGGCGGCGACAATCAAAGCGATCTTATCGGCGGCAGCGGCGGCAAGATCACCAT
>JAKPTB010000157.1 GCA_029555205.1 Bacillota bacterium | reverse complement strand
GGCATGGCTGCGACCGGTTCAGGCGTGATGGTCCCCTGCCCGCCGTTAGAATACGGGTTCACAGCAGCCGCGTTTCTTGTCAAATCCACAAAACAGAGGGGCGGGAAGAGGACGCACCACCAGTTTGTCCCTCCGCCTGCGCCGATTACCACCCGTACGGCCTCATATTCTCCGGCCGGGAGGATAAAAGCTCCGTAATGCTTGGTGGGGAATGGAAAACAAGCCAGCTCAACGCGCACCGGGTATTCTTTTCCGGCACTCCGGACTTCACGCTCAGCGGTTTCCTGAATCAGGTCCAGGTTGTTCCGGGCAATGTCTCTGGCTGAAGCGATGTCATCAATTGCAAGAAACACGGGAGCTACATCCTGGACGATGGCGTCCCTTACTTTCCGCTTCAGGTCCTGATCGAACAGGCTGTCGCTGTTTGCCACCACGTGCAGGCGGATAAAGTCCCCGGAGCCGGATGCCCCGGTTTTTGTCTCCTGTCCCTGTCGCAGATAAAAAGCAGAAAGCATCACAACAAGAAAGATAACCATTGTAAAAAGTGTAATAAATATTTTTTTATTAGTCCGAATCAAACGCTCTCCCTCGATTCTAGAATAATTTACATGATTTTCAGTAAACCGGTCCAAATATTAAGTCCAATATTAACGGATCAAACCCTTGTAAACCCCGCTTATCAGCACGGGCAAATCCTTTAACTCCCAAAGGCGTAAAAGCCAAAGTCCCCTTAAACTTCAAACTTGCAAAAACTCAATTTCCCAACCCCCAAACTCACCGGCTCCCCGGCCCAATTTCCCCGTCCGGACTAAAACTGAAGGCTCTTAGTTTTTCTAAGGTTTTCAACTAATTATAGTATGCCCATAATCCAGACAGCCAAACTCCAGGCCGCTACGGCGCGATCCTGTTTGAATGGGTTTAAATAAATGTATAGTATTACCAGGACTTAATTGACCGGACAACTGTTGCATCCTCTGAAGCAGGTTTAAGTAAATGTATATAATTTCCAGGTTTGTTACCCTGCAAAACCATTTTGTGCAATCGTATCCATAGTTATAGAAAGGGCGGCACGGAAAGGGGGAAGATTTTCAGCGGGTCGCCAATACTGACTAACCTGAAATTTAATGGGGAGGTGCTTTACATGAAAAGGAAAGGTCTGTTAACCTTTGCTTTAGCGGTGGTCCTGGTTCTGTCACTGGCAGTTTCAGCCTATGCCGATCCCGGTAAAGGAAAGGGAAAAACAAAGTTCAAACCTAATAACAGCAAATTTAAGATTATCCAGCTGCAGGATGTAAAGTCTCACTGGGCGGAGCAGCCGATTCTATGGATGTGCGGACAGGGTATCCTGACGGGTTACCCCGACCTGACTTTCAGGCCCAATACCCCTGTCACCAAATTTGAAGCTATTATGATGATTTCCAGGGCCTCCGGTTTTGATGGATCCGTCAGGATCGATCCGAAGCGCTCATGGAGCAGGGATGTTCCTTCCTGGATGGAGGAATGTCTTGATTTTGCAATTGATGAGGGGATTTTAACGGAAGACGAGGCCGCTGATTTGAAAGGATGGACGCCTGCAAAGCGTTACGAGGTAGCGGTTTGGGCAGCCAGGGCAATGGGTGTGGATACAGA
>JAKPTB010000152.1 GCA_029555205.1 Bacillota bacterium | reverse complement strand
GGACTTGAACATGGACCTGGAGATAGTGACGGTGCCCACGGTGCGGGAGCCCGACGGCCTGGCTATGAGTTCCCGCAATGTTTATCTGGACCCGGAGCAGCGCCGGGCCGCCCTGGTCCTTGCCGGGAGCCTGGACAGGGCTGTGGAAGCCGTCCGGGCGGGGGAGAGGGATGTTCAGCGAATACGCCGGCTGGTGGAGGAGTTGATCCGCGCCGAACCCCTGGCCCGGATCGATTACGTGGAAATTTACAGCTACCCCGGCCTGGAGCCGGTGGAACGGCTTCAGGGACAGGCGCTTTTGGCCCTGGCCGTTAAGTTCGGCCAAACGCGGCTGATTGATAATGTTATTCTGGAGGGATAGAAGTTGTTTTTGACCATGTTCAAATCAAAGATCCACCGTGCCACTGTAACAGAGGCCAACCTCAATTATATGGGAAGCATCACCATTGATGAAGCGCTGCTGGAAGCCGCGGAGATCCTTCCCAACGAGAAGGTCCAGGTGGTCAACAACAACAACGGCAGCCGTTTTGAAACCTACGTAATCAAGGGTGAGCGGGATTCCGGAGTGATCTGCCTGAACGGAGCGGCTGCCCGCCTGGTCCAGCCCGGGGACACTGTGATTATCATTTCCTATGCCCTGCTGGACAGCCGGGAAGCCCGGACATTCCGTCCCACCATCGTGATGGTTGACGGCGCCAACAGGATCAGTGAATTGAGGCGGGGCGAAGTACACGGGGATTTGGGTTAAGACTGATTGGTTACTGAAAGAACTTGTTCTTGACAGAGAAGAAGTAAAGTGTATAAAATAGTAAGAAAGTTTGCCGGAACCTGCATGAAATTGCCTTTATTTACAAGTTCGTGCAGCAAGTTCCGGCAGTAAAGTTATTATCAGGACTTGGAAAGGGCTGAAAACATAAATGTCGGATCAAACCAGGGCACAGGATCTGTCCGGCGAAATCAGGAGACTGAAGAAAGAACGCCATGCCGTGATCCTGGCTCATGCCTACCAGCCGCCGGAGATTCAGGAAATTGCCGATTATGTGGGCGACTCCCTGGGCCTCTCCCGGCAGGCAGCGTGCAGCGATGCTGAAGTAATAGTTTTTTGCGGTGTCCACTTTATGGCGGAGAGCGCCTTCATCCTGTCCCCGGAGAAGACGGTGCTCCTGCCGGAAATAAACGCCGGCTGCCCCATGGCCGATATGATCACCGCGCCGGAGCTGCGCAAAAAGAAGCAGGAGCTGCCGGGCGCCACCGTTGTCTGTTATGTCAATACTTCCGCAGAAGTCAAAGCCGAAAGCGATATTGCCTGCACCTCGGCCAATGCCGTGCAGGTGGTGGCCTCCCTGCCTGAGGACAGGCCAATTCTTTTTGTGCCGGATCAGAACCTGGGTAACTATGTGGCTGCCCAAACCGGGCGGGATATCGTCTGCTGGGAAGGCTTCTGCGGCACTCACAACCGCCTGACCGCTGAAGATATCCTTAAAGCAAAGTCACAGCATCCCGGAGCGCTGGTGCTGGTTCATCCCGAGTGCCGCCCGGAGGTTGTGGCCCTGGCCGACACCGTGGCCAGCACCACCGGGATGATCCGCTTTGCCGCAGGAAGCAGGGCGCGCCAGTTTATTATCGCCACCGAAAGGGGCATCCTGCACCAGCTCCGTAAGCAGTGCCCGGACAAGGAGTTTTACCTGGCTTCGGAAGAACTGCTCTGCCCGAACATGAAGCTGACCACCCTGGAGAAGGTTCACCGCGCCCTGGTAAGCCTTGAGCCCAGGGTGACTGTTCCGGAAGAAACCAGAAAGCGGGCGGAACGCTGCCTGGAAAGGATGCTGGAGGTTACGTAGGAGAAGGTTTCCTGCAGCAGGGCCGGTAAGGTTTACAACTGCACTGCACCGGTGAAGCTGTAGGTTACGTAAGAGGAGGATTTTCTTTGCCGGATAACTA
>JAKPTB010000127.1 GCA_029555205.1 Bacillota bacterium | reverse complement strand
AAAGCTGTGTACTTCGCCTTCTGCAAGGCCTTTAGTATTTTGGGCGTAGGCTTTATAGTAGTATATGCCGGGTTCCAGGTATGTTATTGTTTTGTTGAAAGCGCCGGTGTATGTGGCCCTGGCCACGGTAACTCTTTGTTCCGGAGCAGTACCCGTAGCCCAGTATATAAACCCGTATTCGTCAATTTTACCGCCGCTGTCGATGATTGTGCCATGCAAAGTAACGGAACCGGGCGCGATGTCAGACGAGGGGTTTGTCTCAACCACCGGTTGAGTGCTGCAGGTCGCTCAGGCCCCAAGCGCTGGACCGGCGCTCAATGTCAATGTTGCTGCAAATAAAGCAACCACCAGGACTAACTGGGCGAACACCTTATAATTATTATAATATTTAATCATTGCCTTAGCTCCTCGTATTAAGACTTTTTATGAAAATTCTACATTATATGCCATATTTCCTTGTTATTTTACTAATTCACTTGTGATTTCGGCGTAAAAATTTTTCCCTCGCAATAAGCACGCCCCTGGCAAAAGATGAGAAACAATATTTTTATTGACAATCTTCAAACTTTTCAGATATTCTAGGTTTGAGGGGTCTGTAAAATCCTTGAATTACAATTGTATAAATCATAATGTGCGGGCAAGTCCATTGATGAAAGGATGTCTGCTCCATGCCGTTAATCGCTAATCTCGGGTGCAATATTTACCAGATCGATGTCTGCGACCAGGAGCCTGAGCGTACCTCCTGCTACCTTGTAGTGTCGGAAAAAGTGGCGCTGATAGAGACCGGTCCCGCACCGGGAACTTTTTATATCATGGATGCCCTGAAAAACCTTGGCATCCCGCCGGAAAAGGTCGACTACATTATCGTCACCCATATCCACCTGGACCACGCGGGCGGAGCCGGTACCATGGCCAGGGAATTGCCGCGGGCAAAAGTATGGGTACACCCAAGGGGCGCCAGGCACCTGGTGGACCCGGCCAGGCTGGCGGCTGGGGCCAGGGCGATTTACGGAGACAGCTTTGAAAGGCTGTTCGGTGAAATATTACCCGTGCCCGGGGAAAGAATCCATACTCCGGCAGACGGGGATGCCCTTGACCTGGGCGGGGGCAGGACCTTAATTTTTTATCATACTCCGGGCCACGCCCGCCATCATATTGTCGTCCATGATCCCGTCAGCCGGGGCGCTTTCAGCGGCGACGCCCTGGGAGTGCGCTTTCAGGCTTTGAGCATACTGGCAGGCTCTGATTTTACACTGCTTTCCACCCCGCCTTCAGAATTTGACCCGGCCGCGGCGATGGAGACCCTTGACCGCGCCGGCAGGCTGGACCTGGACTATATCTACTTCACCCATTTCGGCAGGGCGGGGGGCGTAAGCGCTATTCTCAGCAGGCTCAAGGAACAGGTAATTGCTTTTGAAGCGGTGGGCAGGCGGGTGCTGGCTGGCGGCGGCGGCGCCAGGGATATTGAAAATGCCCTTTGGGATATGGTGATGGGCCAGGTGGCGGAATACGGGTTTAAAGACAGGGAACATCCGGCGATAAAGTTCATGGGACTTGATATAAGGCTTAACGCGGATGGCATAAAACATTACCTGGAGAAAGCTGCGGGGATTACCAATAGCGTCACATTGTGATTTGCAGATTAAAATAGTATTATTTAAATAGGAATGGTTTTTTACTGTGTAAGTGTTTTTTACAGGGGAGCAAAGTTATGGGTAAAAATTTTACAAGCATCAACGGCGGCATTATAATGCGCTGGGTCCTTATCCAACTCTTTCTGGTGGGCCTGGTCGCGCTGTTTAAACCTGCCTTATGGCTGGTTATACTCATGATGCTGCTGGCAAACGCCCTGGCCACTTACCTGGTCGTGGAATATATTCAGAAACACAGGGTAATAAAAATAAAGCTGGATGAACACCCTATCGATCCCACCCTGCAGATTGCCAACGAAACACTTCCCTACCTCAGGCGCGGCCTTAATGAAGAAACGGCATATAAGACCGCTGAAATCATCCTGAAGCTGAGCGATGTGTCAGCGGTGGCCATCACTGACCGCGAAAAGGTGCTGGCCTATATCGGGGAGTGTTCCGATCACCACAAAGCCGGCGGCCCGATTATTACTTATGCCACAAAACAGGCCGTGGAAACAGGAGAATTAATTATCATCAAAGACAAGAAAGGGCTACAGTGTCCTGAGAAAAACTGCACACTGCAGTCTGCTGTCATAGCGCCGCTGATATGTAAGGGTGAGGTGGCCGGTACAGTCAAGCTTTACCAGACCTGCCAGGGAGATCTCCAGCCCTCAGTGGTGAAGCTGGCCCTGGCCGTGGCCCAGCTGCTGGGACTGCAGATGGAGCTGGCGGAACTGGACCGGCAGGCCCAGCTGGTGACAAAAGCGGAACTGGATGCCCTGCATGCCCAGATCAACCCCCACTTCCTGTTTAATACACTAAATACAATTATTACTTATACCCGTACTGACCCGGACACTGCAAGAAAGCTTTTGATCCGCCTGGCGGCTTTTTTCCGCCAGACATTGAAAAGGCACGGGCA
>JAKPTB010000171.1 GCA_029555205.1 Bacillota bacterium | reverse complement strand
GAGACCTGATTGCCTTTAACTGCTATGAAAACATTTATGACGAATATAAGAACCAGGAGGTTAAGTACAGCGAGGAAGAAGCCCGCCGCATCGCTGAAGATTTTATCAAGAAAAACCAGCCCAACAGATGGGAGCAGGTGCTCCTTGAATCACTTCAGCCTGTGCCGGGCCCGGTGCTGACCCCCCTGGAAGAACCGGTTACCAGCTCCTACGCAATTAGATATACCCGGATAGTTAAAGATGTGAAATTCCCTGATAACGGTTTTTATGTGAATGTGAACAGTGCCACGGGGAAAATTACTTCGTACCGGATGAACTGGTGGGACCTGGTCTTTCCCGACCCCGAAGGGGTTATTAGCCGGGAAGAAGCAGCGAACAAATACCTGAAGGAAGCTCCTTTAAAGGTAGGCTATCTAAGGCTGTGGCCCCGGGAGGGATACTGGAAGCAGCCGGATCAGGAAGCTAAAATTCACCTGGTCTATTATCAGGCCAACCTCAATTTTGAAATGCTGGATGCTTTCACCGGTCAGCCCCTTAATGGGGAAGGCGGGGTTGTTCATCCAGAGGGCGCCAAAGCAGAATTTAGTGACATGGAAGGACATCCGGCCCGGGAGGCAGTTGAGCAACTGGCCGCCGCCGGCATCGTTGTTGAGGATAGCGGTAAATTCAGGCCTGATGATGCTGTAACCCAGGCTGAATTGATTGCCATGCTGGTGAGATGCTTTGACCAATCACCCGGGGTAGCTGCCGGAGGTGAGGAGCCGTGGTACCAGGTCTATTTCGAAAAGGCTGCCCGCATCGGCATTATTCAGGCCGGGGAGAAACCGGAGCCTGAGGCGCCGGTCAACCGGGAAATCTTAGCCCGTTTAATGATCCACTCCATGGACCTTTACAAAGTAGCCCGCTTTAGTGACATCTATGTGCTTGACTTTCAGGACGCCGAAGACATCTCCGGGCATTTGAAAGGGCACGCCGTCCTGTCTGCGGCTCTGGGCTTGATCAAGACGGTGGAGGGAAGGTTCGAGCCCAAAGGGGTTGTGACCAGAGCAGAAGCAGCGGAAACAGTTGTAAGGTTTTTGAAAAATAGCTAAACAATAATTAGGCCGGGACTAATCTGTCCCGGCTTCTTCTATTAATGTACAATCTTAAGCTGATTAAGGGATTGTTCTTTAATCCGGTGACACCCTTTTAGTCCTTACCTTCGCGTTTATTTGAAAAATTTTTTATAAGGATGTTTGTTTGAAATTAAGCTTAATACACTACAGGGCTCGACTTGTAGCTGCAAGGGTTTTGGGTTGCCGCGTTATCGAAAAATCAGAGAATGTTTTATATATATGTTTTTTTAAGCTTCTTTTAATCTAATTGTTTTACCCTTTGAGGGAATTAAAAAAAGTTTCCAGTTTGTTAAGGAATCCCGGTTTGTTTTTGGCCAACCTGGTTTGTATTGGTCCTTTCGCCAAAGACAGGATTTTATATCATTGTTTGATCAATATTTGTTCCCAAACCGGTAAAATATAGCTGCTATCACATGCTGAACAGAGCACCTTTTAAGTGAGGTGTAATCCATGTCCGGTACTGATCGAAGAGATGACGGCCCGGCGGCGCAGGAAAACGCCGGTCTGGCCCTGGCCCTGCTGCTGGGCGAATCATATATGGAAATGGTTGAATTAGTTGAACAAGAGCAATCTATCAATAGTCAGGGGGGAGATGTCTTGCAAAACACACCGGAGCCAGTTTCAAAAAAACCACTTATTCTGCCTGGTTTGCTGAAGCGGAAAAAACTTCTGCTCGGTATAGCCGCGGTTTTGGTGATTGCGCTGGCCGGTTACCAGTTTTTGTGGGGGGCAGCCAAAAAAGCGGAAGGCAATTACATAACTGGTACCGTTAAAAAGGGCACCATTACAAACAGCATTCCGGCCACCGG
>JAKPTB010000125.1 GCA_029555205.1 Bacillota bacterium | reverse complement strand
TGTTCATCCCCGATATCGGCAAAGACCTGTTTGAAAATGCCAAGTTTGGAACCTTCACCGGCCGGTATGTGCAAACCGGACTGGGCCATCAATACCATCAGCCCTGCTGTTTTCAAGGTAACTGTCTTGCCGCCGGTGTTTGGCCCGGTTATGATCAGGGTGTCGAAATCTTCGCCGATACGGATGTTCACCGGCACCACATCTCCTTTTAAGAGGGGGTGCCTGGCCTGCCGGATGTCCATTACGGCCTCGCCGGCCAGCCCGGGCTCCCAGGCATCCAGCTTCCGGCTGTACCTGGCCCTGGCCATGATAAAGTCAAAGTCCCCCAGGGCTTCCAGGGAAATTTGAATGGTTTCGGCATTCTGGGCCACCCAGGCGGTCAGACTGCTAAGTATGCGCAAAACTTCCTGCTTTTCGGCAATCATGAGGCGCTTCAGTTCGTTATTCTTCTCCACCACGGCCATGGGCTCGATGAAGAGCGTGGCGCCGCTGGAAGACTGGTCGTGGACAATGCCGGGCACCTGGGAGCGGTACTCAATCTTTACCGGAACAACGTAACGGCCCTCCCGGATTGTCACGATGGGGTCCTGTAAATACTTCTGGTAATTGGGGGAGCGGATCACATGCTCCAGATGCTCCTTAATCCGGGCCTGGTTGTTTATAATTTTACGCCGCAACTGGGCCAGCTCGGAGGACGCCGTGTCCGCCACCTCGCCGCCGGGCAGGATCGACCTCTTGATCTCTTTTTCCAGATCCGGCAGGGAAGCCAGCGCATAGGAAAGTTCACTCAGCAGCGGGTACCGTTCCTGCCGCTCCTGGAGAAAATTCTTCAGAAGCCTGCCCGCGGTCAACGTATCCGCCACCGCCGTCAGTTCCTCAGGTTCAAGGAGGGCTCCGCGCTGCGCCCTTTTGATCTGGACCCGGACATCCTTCCAGCCGCCAAATTCTGCAGCCGGGTCCAGTCTCATCAGCTCGCGCCCCTCGGTGGTCTCCTTCTGCCACCTGATTATTGTCCCCAGGTCATCAACCGGTTCCAGCTCCATTACCCGCTCTTTTCCCAGGGGGGAAACGGCATAGGAGGCCAGCTGCTCCAGCACTTTATGAAATTCAAGCCTTCTCAGTACCTTTTTATCCATAGACCCGCCTTTTTTCTTTAAACATTCCCTGTCAATTCACTTATTTAAAAGTTTTATCTGATTACTCACTGCCCGATTCATTTTATTATTCTACTACGGGCATCCCTCCTGATCAACAAACAAAAAGTTTCAGCTCCTTTACCTGTTTTTTCGAAGGAGCAGGACTTCGCAAAGAATAAGCCAAGCAGCATCTTCGTTGCGGTCTAAAGCCTTGAAAAGGAGTACGATTATAGATGACGAAAAAAAATAGTCACCACAGACACCCGGGGTGATATAATATACGCCTAAGGTTTTATTATTTAAACACAGTCTAAATGATAAGGAGGACGGTTAAATTGAGAAAATTGTTAATCCCTGCAGGTATTATTCTAATCCTGGCTATTTTAATAATCCCTGGTTATAACAACCTGGTCAGGCTGTCCGAAAGTGTAAACAGCAGTTGGAGCCAGGTGGAAAACCAGCTGCAGCGAAGGGCGGATTTGATCCCGAACCTGGTTCAAACAGTGAAGGGTTACGCAACACATGAAGAAGAAATTTTTACGCAGGTTGCCGAAGCGAGGGCAAAGTTAGCGGGAGCTGCCACTGTGAGTGAGGCAGCTCAGGCTGATCAGGCTTTAAACTCCGCCCTGGGAAGATTGTTGGCCATCGCTGAAAACTACCCGCAGTTGAAGGCGGATGCCAATTTCAGGGCTTTACAAGATGAGCTCGCCGGTACAGAAAACCGTATCGCCACAGCCCGCATGGATTACAATAATGCCGTTCAGGCTTATAACACTAAAATTAAGGTTTTTCCCACTTCCATTTATGCCGGAATTTTTGGTTTTGGACCGAAGGATTACTTCAAAGCGGCTGAAAGCGCCGGTGAGGTACCGAAGGTTGATTTCTCCAACTAGATAAGTGAATAAGAGGTTGAAACCAGATGAAGAGGCTTTCCCTGATTGTAGTACTGACCTTTTTGCTGCTGGCAGTGTTTTCCCCCGTAGCGTCAGCCGTCCCGGCCATACCGCAGCCCGGCAGTCAATTTTATGTATTAGACCAGGCGGATGTACTGGATGCTGATACGGAGCAAACCATTGTTCAAACTTCCGCTGCTCTGGCGCAAAAAACAAAGGCACAAATCGTTGTTGTCACCGTTGACAGCCTTAACGGAGCGGCCCCTGAGGAATATGCCCTGGCAATGCTGCGGGGTTGGGGGATTGGAGATAAGAGTTTAAATAATGGCCTGTTGATCCTTGTATCTCCAACAGAACGGGTTGCCCGGATCGAGGTCGGTTACGGCCTGGAAGGCGCCCTGCCGGATGCCAGGACAGGCCAGATTCAGGATACCTACATGATTCCGTATTTCCGAAATAATGACTATAATTCGGGAATCCTGAACGGTTACAGGGCGATAATCCAGGAAGTGGCCAGGGAGTATCAAGTAACCCTGGAAACGGACTCACCCCAGTCGCCGGCGGATTCACCGGCATTCCAGTCTTCTTTGCCCGCCTGGGCAATAGTTTTAATAGCCATAGTGCTCATCCTGCTTTTTTATTTAGACCAGCGCTTCTTAAACGGGTTTTTTCTCGGTCTGTTTTTAGGGATGTTCTCCCGGGGAGGAGGCGGCGGCGGTTCTGGTGGTGGCGGTTTTGGCGGTTCAGGTGGCGGTGGCGGCAGTACTAGAAGATGGTAGTGGTATTTCCCCACCTGGAAATGGTTAACCGTAACCCCTGCATCTTTTAAAACAGCGGCATCTAAAACCCGGAGCAAATCAAGGAGTGCCCTGTGTACACCGGCCAGGAATGGCCGGCAAGGTAGATTTAGGTATATTTCGATATATAGAGATAGCGCCGGTATTGTCTAACAATTATGAGGACGTCAATAGTACATTCCCTGGGACAACCGGCGCTTTCTAGATCAAAACTCCCCTGTAGAAATGGCCTTTGGTAAAACCCGCCGGACTGTAACGGGCCAGACTCTCCTTCCACAGCGCCAGCCTCTCTGCGCTTCGCTCTCCAGGTTTTTGGGCCAGGGCAGCCCGGTAAGCCCTGGTTACGTCCCGGACATAGCTTGAGCCCTCGCGCCTGGCCTCAATCCGCAGTACTGATACGCCCGCCCCGGCAAGTTCGGGTAGGTCGTCGATGACGCACAGGTCACGGGAGTTAAAGATGTGCATGCGGCAGTACTGATCCAGTTCCACAGGGAAAACAATCCCTTTGCGGTCCTTGAGGCCGCAGCCGCCCGTACTCCGGCAGGGCGCCGGGCAGCCCTTACCTTTATCCTTCTCCCCGAGCAAGCTGCCCGCAACACAGTACTCGGAAACCATGAGGGGCAGCGCGCCGTGGACGATTACCTCAGCGGGAAGCGGCAGCAAACCGGCCATCTGCCTCACCTGCTCCAGGGTCAATTCCGGGGAGAGGGTTACCCGGCTCACTCCTGTTTCCATCAGAAAACGCACCGCCTCAATATTAAAAACATTCAAGGAAAAATCGGCAAAGACCGGCAGGCCGGTTAATTCCCGCATTTTCTTAATTACTCCCAGATTACCGGCCATGACACCGTCCAAATGCCCTTCACGCACCTTTTCCAGAAGGCGGCAAAAGCCGTCCAGCTCCCCGTCCTGCAGGATTCTGGGCGAGCCCAGGATGAACCGTACGCCGGCCTCAGCACAGGCTTCGCTCCCGGCCAGGATTTCCTCCAGGGAAACCGGCGGCCTGGAGCGGTACTGTTCGCCGCTGAGACATACTTCCCAGGCTCCCGCCCTGACGGCAGACCTGAGGGAAGCAAGATCGCCCACAACCACAGAAAGCTCCGGCACCCCGGCCCGGCTCCCCTGCTCTTTGGGCAGGCCGGAGAGGGCTGCGGCAAGACGGCGCTGAAAAACCTCCTCCGGAACGGGCGGGCGCCTGAAGGCAGCCGTCCGCTCTTCCTCCAAACGGGCCAGGGCCTGCCTGCGGGCTTCGTTGATCTCGCTCACCGGCACCATCAAATCCCCTTCCAGCCGGCACTCCAGCCGGGCCAGCCTGAAGGGCGTATTGCCCAGCCGGCCCAGTTGTTTTTCCAGGTATTCATGGGTCAGGGGCCGTTTTTGAGCCTCGCTGGCCGGTGAGGCAGTAACGGCCTCGCCGGTAAATCCCTCGTCGTCCCTGGCCAGGATTTTCAGCGGCTCACCCAAACGGCCCTCTACTGTAAAGACAAGGGGTATTTTCCGCTGCCCACCGGGAGATTTATAACTGGACCTGGCCCTTTCCATCAGGCCGGCGTCGTGGGTCTTGAAAACCCTGTCCCCGGGAAAAACCCGGCCGGGTATCTCCAGCTGCACAGTGGCACCAGCCGGGGCACGTTCCACGGGTCTGCCCTCCAGCAGGATGCGCCCCACTTCCCCGGCGGCCCGGCCTCCCCTGGTTACCCAGACTTCAATCCCGTCCCCTATACCCAGGGGCTCTTCCAGGTTTATTTCCACCAGGCGGCTTTTGCGGTCAAAGCCCTTGACGCGCCCCAGACGGATACCACGGTTGTTCGGGCGCTTGTAGCTCATCAGCTCCCGGCCGGGACGCCCGTAAAAATAACCGGTTGTAAAATCCCGGTTAAAAATCTGCGCCAGGTCCCGGGCCTCTTCCGCCCCAACAGCGTAAGGCCCGCCTGCCGCAGCCCGGTCCAAAAGGCCCCGGTAAATCCTTACCACCGTGGCCACGTACTCCGGCCGCTTCATCCTTCCTTCAATCTTAAAAGAAGTTATGCCTGCTTCAATCAGGTCGGGCAGTCTTTCACTCAAGTTCAGGTCCCGGGGACTCAACAGGTAATCGCCAACCTGCCCGGGTTCCGCCAGACTGCGGCCCTGCCGGTCTACCAGGACGTAGTTCAGGCGGCAAGGCTGAGCGCAGCGCCCCCTGTTCCCGCTGCGGCCCCCAATCATACTGGACATGAGACACTGGCCGGAGTAACACACGCAGAGGGCGCCGTGAATGAAAACCTCAAGCCCTACTCCACCTGACCGGACAATTTCCCGGATGGTAGCGAGGGAAAGCTCCCTGGCCAGCACAATCCTGCTGATCCCGGCCTCTTTTAATAATTGAACCGCCGGCAGATTATGTACGGTCATCTGGGTGCTGGCGTGCAGGGGAAGCTCCGGAACGGCCTCACGGGCCAGCCGGAGCAGGCCCAGATCTTGAATAATGGCGGCGTCGGCCCCGCACTGTTGCAAAAAATGGAGGAACCGGACCGCCTCCTTAACCTCGCTATGGTCCAGAAGGGTATTAACCGTAACGTAAACCCTGACCCCCCGGACATGGGCAAAATGGACCGCCCGGCTGAGTTCAAGGTCGTCAAAGTTCCCGGCGGACTGCCTGGCGTTGAAAAGCTTGCCCCCGAGGTAAACAGCATCCGCGCCGTTTTCCACGGCGGCCACCAGGGCTTCCCAGTCGCCGGCCGGCGCTAAAAGCTCCGGCTTACCGTGCATCTACAGTTGCTCCTTTTCTCCAAAAATAAATAACGGGGATTACAAACCGGGTCGGCTTAAGGGCTCTAAAACAACTAGCCCTTCCGCTCGTACCTGATCAGGCCGGCACAGGGAATCACCTGGATTCCCCGCTGCACCAACTGATCCAGGATCAGGTTCAAACCCAGTGAGTCACTGGCCATATGCCCGGCCACAACAACATTGATATGATTCTTTTCCGCCTCTTTCCGGTGTTTTTCTCCGATATGCATAACCACCAGCGTACCCACACCGGCAGTGGCCAGCCTGGCATAGGCATCCGCGGATCCGCTGGTCCCCCCGGTCATGTCCACCATAATTTTGCCGGCCCGTCTCTCCTTACTGCCCAGGACGATGGTGGGTCCGGCATTGTATTTAACCGCTTCGGCATACTCGGGAATGGTCTTCAACAGCTTCACCAAATCCTCCAGGGTTTCCGGTTTCTTATCATCAATCAGACTCTGGAGGTAATCGCTGACATGGTTATCGGCCGGTGTGTGGATGCACATTAAAGGAATATCCAGAAGCCTTGCTGCATCCACGGCCCGGTTATGGTTCAGGGGCATCAGCCCCCGCTTTACCTCACTGATCCGCGAGGCCATAATCCCCTCGGCCACGTTAATGGGTACCCCAAACTTAGCCAGCAGGTCCTCCTGCAGTTTCATTACCTGGTAAAGTGCAGCCACGGCCTTGCCTTCGGGATGGTGGGCGATGATCAGGTCAATCTTGCCCTGTACGGACAAACGGTCAGCCAGCAGCACTTCGGCGGTCTCCATATCGATTCCCGCCAGCACCCTGGTAACCTCCCGCTCCGGGTCACCGTACAAAATCCTCGTATCGCTGTACGGGTTAAAAAGCTTATCCTGGTCGTAGTCCTTCCGGTCATCTTCCTTTAATTCAGCATAGAGTTTCTTTTCCTTTTCCAAAAGCGCGAGCACAGCTTCTTTAGAGCGCGGGTCCCTTTCGATCCCCTTTTCAACAGCTAAGCGGTAAATTTCCCCTATTTTCAATTTTATTTCCTCCCTGTTATGGACTTGTCCTACTTTCTGGAGATAAACGGGCTCCCTTCCAGGTAAAACCTCAGCGGCAATTCCGCTCCCTCCCGGATCCCCACCCTAGTTGTGGTCCGGATCCTGCCCCGGGCCTCGTCCTTCAGGATGTACAATGGCTTCCGGGTGAGGTCGGCGCCGTTATGCTCCCTGGTGATGCCCAGGGCCTGGACCAGCCTGGCCGGCCCGCCGCAGAGCTCATGAAGCCTGTCCCGGCCGCGCCTCCGGCGCATCAATGGGATGCCCTCCAGGGGTTCCAGAGCCCGGATCAGGACCGCTTCCCCCACTCCCTCCGGGGCGGTGACGGCGTTAAAACAGTAGTACATCCCGTAAATAAAATAAACATAAGCGTATCCCGGCGGCCCGAACATAATCCGGTTGCGGGGAGTTTCCCCCCGGGTGGCATGGCAGGCCGGATCGCCCTGGATGTAGGCTTCCGTCTCCACAATCCTGCCGGCTGCCGGGCCCTCCTGAGCATCGTGCACAAGAATACAGCCCAGCAGTTCCCTGGCCACCGTAACGGTTTCCCTGGCGTAAAAAGCGCGGGGCAGAATATTGTCACAGTCCGGCAGCCCCCTGTTTAGAAACTCCTTCTTAATGTTCATAATACTCCCCGTTTAACCTCTATAATACCCCTATCATACCCCGTCTCACCGTTCCTGCAGAAACTTGCACAGCTCTTCAACCGGCATGGTATTAATTACGTCGCCCGGTTCAAGCCAAGCGCGGCGCGCCACAGAAACCCCGTAAGGCATATCGTCCATCCGCCTCAGGTCATGGGCATCGGTGTTAATCGCTAATTTAATCCCTTTTTCCTTTGCCTTACGGGCGTTCAGGTCGTTCAGATCCAGGCGGTCGGGGGAGGCGTTAATCTCTAATATCGTACCACAGCAGGCAGCTGCTTCCAATACCCTCTCAAGATTCAGTTCGTATCCTTCCCGCTGTAAGAGGAGGCGCCCTGTAAGGTGACCGATGATGTCGACGTTTTTATTCTCCACCGCCGACAGGATCCGGCCGGTCATTGTTTCCCGGTCCTGTTTGAAGGCGCTGTGGACGGAAGCCACCACCACGTCTATTTTTTCCAGGATTTCGTCGGGGCAATCCAGGTCCCCCCCGGGAAGAATGTCCACTTCAATACCTGTGAGAATACGAAAATCTGTGAACCTTTCATTCATCTTCCGGATTTGTTCGTGCTGCTCCCGGAGCTTTTCCAGGGACAGTCCCCTGGCTATTTTAAGGGAACGGGAGTGATCGGTCACAGCAATGTACTGATAGCCCCTGGCCCTGGCCCGTTCTACCATTTGCTCGATGCTGTTGATCCCGTCGCTCCAGTTTGTATGAATATGCAGGTCGCCCCTGAGATCATCCGTCTCCACCAGGCCGGGCAGGCAATTCTCCAGGGCCGCCTCCACTTCTCCCCGGTCTTCCCTGAGTTCAGGGGGGATCCAGGGCAAACCCAGCGCGGCATAAATATCCTCCTCCTGAATTAAGTCGCCCTTTTTGGCCGGGCCGGCTTCGTCCAGGGTTAGACCGCGCCCGGCAAAGAGCTGCTGCAACCTCCGGTAATGAGCCTTGCTCCCGGTATTTTTGAACAGCTTCAGGCAAAAGATTTCCTCCGGCACCACTTCCAGCTCCACCACAATTCCCCAGTCCGTGAGAAATTTCACCCGTCCCGGACTGCTTTCAAGCATTTGCCGGAAGCGCGGGTAGCCGGAAACAATGTCAAGGATCTTCCGGGCATCATCGCCGGCCACAACCAGGTCGATATCCCCCACGGTCTCCCGCCAGCGGCGGAGGCTGCCCCCGGCCTCCACCCTCTTAACCCCCGGGATCCCCTTGAGATAGCCGCTTAACTCTGCCGCCAGCTCCCTGGCGGAGGCAAGTAAAACACGGCCTCCCTGGTTCTCCCGCATTTCGATGTTGCGGATAATCGCGCTTTCCGTTTTACTGCCCATGCCGGGCAGCGTCCGGACACGTTTTTCCCTGGCTGCCCTGGCCAATTCGTCCAGGCTGGTTACCCCCAGTCTTTCTCTGAGCATAGCAGCCTTTTTGGGACCAATCCCGGGCAGGGACATGATTTCTAATAGCCCCGGGGGGAACTGCCGCAGCAGTTCCTCGTGTTTTCGCAAGCCACCCGTGCTCAAAATCTCGTTTATCTTTGCCGCAATGTTTTTGCCGATGCCGGGAATTTTAGCCAGTCCACCCTCCTGCCAGATTTCTACCAGGGGTTGCTCAAGTCCGGACAGGATTCTGGCGGCATTCCGGTAGGCCCTGATCTTAAAAAAATCATCCCCTTTCAGTTCCAGGAGATCAGCCAGTTCACGAAAAATCCAGGCCACTTCAACGTTACGCATGGGCAAACAAACCTTTCTTGCTGTTAAATTAATTTTTTCCGGAACACCGGATATTTACCCGCAGCAATGTCCCCCGCCGGGCAAAATAAAAAACAGATGCTCCCTTTACAATCAAGCAGGCAACTCTTTACAATTAGAATGGAATTCTTTATAAATTAAGAAGAAACTCATGAAGCCGGCTTCATGAGTTTCTCTTCGTATTCCTTTGTTCAGACTCCAGGAGTTTGATGATACTGTCCTGTTCATCCTGGAGTTTCATCAACTCTTCGGCGATATTCAAGGCTGCCAGCACAGCCGTGTGGGTCCTGCTCAGCCTGGGGTTCCGCCCCGCCAGTTGCTTCATTTTACGGTTGACATACTGCGCCAGCATCATTATCCGTTCCGGCGAATGATCACCCTTGATAACATAATATTCTCCGAATATTTCAACCTCAACCCGTGATTCCTGCGAAGCCATAGAACTCCTCCAGGATAACAAATTTAATTGTCCTTCGCCGCGTTTCTCTGTTTTTCCTGCCCCGCAAACGAAATTTATCTCAACTTCAAAGAAAAATGCACAGAAAACCAGAGGCATAACCAATATATCACATTTATTTTTACATTCCAACAGCGTTGACACAAATTCCCTGCCTTCGAAACCGGTTCAAGTCCCCGCTCTCTTCCCCAAAACAGACAGCGGCAGCAACAGCTCCTCACAGATTTCAAGATACTTCTCCTTAAGAACCGGAGGGCTGTTTATTCCCTTTTTCATTCACGCAGTTGTTTGTATGTTGGATCATTTGCACAAACAATTCTGCCAAACGGGGGTCAAAGATAGTACCAGCCTTTTCTTTGATTACAGACAGGGCAGCGGCTTCACTCATGGGCCTGGTGTTTTCAGAACCATAAATCATCCGGTCATAGCTTTCGGCGATCATGATTATTCTCGCCGGCAAAGGTATCTCTTCTCCCTTTAAACCCCTTGGATAGCCGCTGCCGTCCCAATGTTCATGATGTGCCAGTACCGGTTCCGCCAAATCCATGGTGGCATCAAATGAGTTAAGGATTCTATATCCCGCAACAGGGTGTTTTTTTACTTCATTTAATTCCTCACTGCTCAGCTGGTAACTCTTGTTAATTATTTTAGGATCCAGCACAGTTTTGCCGATGTCATGAAGGTAACCCGCTTCTTTCAGCTTGCACAGTTCAACCTCCGGAAGACCCAACGCTCTGCCCAGCTCCTGACACAGTATGCTGACATTAAGCGAGTGCTCCCTTTCTCTTGCGCTGTTCTTATGGAGCGACTTAATGATGGAATCAATCAGGCTGTTCCTGAATTCATTTCGTTCCAGCGTTTTTGCCGCATACATCCTTTCTTCGGCATTATCTAAAACACTCAGGATGTCAACAGCTAAATTTTCCTTAGTGGCGGCGCCCATGGAAATACTGCCTTTAATGGCCTTAATTTGCTCCCTGGAAAACTCACTTTTAATCTTTTCAATAATTTGTTCAGCTTCTTTCAAATCTGTTTTAGGCAGAAGCAAAACAAACTCATCGCCGCCCCACCTGGCAATAATATCGTCTACACGGCAAACCCTGCGCAGAACATCCGCTATTCTTTCTAAAAGAATATCCCCGAAGGAGTGACCAAAGATATCATTGGTCAGCTTCAAGCCATTGACATCTCCCACAATAATGGAAAGGGGAAGGTTTCTTTCAGCATCAAGCCTGCGCAACTCCTCCTCAAAAAACCTTCTGTTATACAAACCCGTCAAGGAATCGTGAAAACTCAAGTATTCGATTTGTTCCCGCTGTTTCTTTTTATCTGTAATATCACGAAAAACCAGCACAACTCCCACAGTTGTATTCTGATCATCCTTAATGGGCGCGGCGCTGTCTTCCAGATAGTATTTTGTGCCGTCCCTGGAAGTCAGCACGGCATGATTTCCGAGCTCCTGGATAATACCGGTTTCAAAGACATCTTCAATGGGATCGTTTATGGTAGAACCCTCATGTTCATGGGATAAAACAAATATTTCCTTGTAATGCCTGCCGGTCGCTTCAGCAGTAGACCATCCTGTTAATTTTTCGGCAACACTATTTATCATTTCTACTTTTCCGTTCCTGTCAACGACCATAACACCATCGCCGATGGAGATTAAGGTTTGAAAATACTTATTGCGTTCATATTCCAGCTTTTCCTGCGCCGCAATTCTTTCTACCGAATTCCAGATTCCGTTCATGAGCAGGGTCATTTCATATACATCACTGACGTCATAATCTCCGTTCTTGTTAGCAAGGGCTACGATAGCCACAATCTTTTCATCGATAACCACAGGCACCGACATAAAATTTTTCAGGGCCACATGCCCCTCGGGGTAGCCCTTTTTTAAAGGATTGGGCTCCCCGTAATCATTGATGATTAAAGGCTTTCCCTGCCGCACAACTTCAGCCCAGAGACCTGCCTGGTCCAGTTGATCAACGTTCAGTTTCCCGGCAATATCACAATCTTTCATTACGGTCCTGGTCCAGGAATTGATGGAGAACTCCCGTTTTTCCTGGTCATACAAAGAAATATAGCCGTACTTGCTTTCCGTTAATTCAAGAGCCCTGTGCAGCACATAATCCAGCTTTTCCTGCCTGTTTTGAAAGCTGCGGGTCAGCACATCGGCCAGGGTCATCTGGCTCTGCAGCATTTTTTGTTGCTCCAGTTTATGCTGGTATTCTTCCGTAACGTCCGTTATGTAGGCGCCCACACCAAAGCGGCCGTTCAACATCTTCACGGGGAATTTTGTGGCTTTGAAAACGCGGCCCTCCCAATGCACCTCTTCAGTAATAAGGGTTTCCTGTTTCAGAACCGCCTGATCGGTTTGTCTGATCCTCTGGGCAAATCCGGCATCCGAGAGCATATAATCATCCCTACCGATGATCTCTTCGCCTTTTTTATTATAAAAGAGCTCCATGGCGCGGTTGACAAAAACGTATTTTAAATTCTCATCTTTAAGATAAACAAGGCTATCGAAGGCATCGATGAATGTTTTCCGTAATGTATTGTAATTATCTATCTCATTTCTTGATGCTATAAGCTTACTGTGGCTTTTGGCCAGCATGACCAATAAAAATAACAACAGGGCCAGGGCGGCACCGCCGGATATAATAATGCCGTAAATCATTCTTTTTTCTTTTTCTTGTAATTGCGTTATCGCTGTGATGTCATGGACAATGGAAAACAGGGCATCTGTTTCCCCGTATTTTACGGGATAAGAAAAAACCTCCACCGTACGTATTTCCCCGCTGGCCAGCCGGTGTTTGAATAAAAAACAGTTCCTGTGTTCCCCTGCTGCCGCCTGCATCTCCTGCCGGGTTTCAGCAGGGGTTAATGTGTTTATCTGGTATATGTTCATTGAAAGAAGCTGCTCTCTGGTATATCCATAAAAGGATGCGGCAGCTCTGTTGGCATAAATGATTGAACCGCTTTGCGGCTCGATAATCAGCATAATCGCTCCATGTTCTTCGAATAGAGTGGAAAAATCCAGATTGGCACCCGGTGAATTTGCACCGGCAAGCACCGGACAAAACAGGGTGACACTGAGTAGAATAAATACAGCCACTGCGCTTCTCATGATAATATCCCCTTTTAAGAAAGCTCATAGGGTGGGTGTCTATTTGCTTAAATGTTTTCAATAAAACATCTGCACTATTAGTGGGACAAACTGTGTTCCGGAGCCCTTACTGACTGTGGAACCAGGATGCTATCCAAATACTGGTGTCAACAAAAAACAACGCAATAATGCGCTGCATAACAGGTTAACCAGCCTTGATCCGTCAGGCTGGTTCCAGTACGGCAAATATTAATACACTGTTAAAATTTTTACTCAATTATGTACCACCAGGTAATATTTCGACATAAACCCCAAAAAACCTTTTTTTGCGTTCATATGAATATTTTATGACCCAGCCCATGTATGAGGCGGGCGGCTTAGTAAAGAAAAAGAAGAAGGCAGGGGGGGCAAGTTGCTCAGGACATTGCCCCCTTACCCTCTTGTATTTCCGGCAGCACAGCCAACCACTGATATCTCTGTTTTATTGACAGGAAAAATGGCGGGTAGCTTTCCGGATTTTTTTCTCGAACAGGGACCCGCTTCACCTGTCAAATGACGGTTAGTTCTTCATCTAAGACGGAGTATTTACATGGCCTGTCAGATAATATGCACATAAGGGCACAAACCGGCCGTCGGCGAAGACATGAAGGCTGCACCTCCTGAGGCGTTCCAAATCAAGATTTCCGGCATCCTGAAAGACCATGGCAGTTAACGTGAAGCTGTGGGTACGGACGCGGCGGAGAAAGCTGTCAAAGGAATCAAAATCAGATTTTAATTCCTGCTCTTCAGTTCCCTCAGCTTCTTGACGCTGCCATCTGCGGGCGATAAAGGAACGGTTTTGGTCCGCCGTCGCCGTTGCGCAGCGGTATTTACTTGTCCTGTGCAGAGGGTTTAAGGATTGATCCGGCATGACGATATAATCGCCGTGGAACACACACAACGGGTGATCGCAGCGGGACGGCCGGAGCGAATCCTCCGGAACAAGGTCACCGGCCTGTTCTTCAATGGCCTCAAGCAATTCATCGAGGGTAAAGCGCCGGTCATCCGACGGCAGCGCCGGAATACGCCCGAAGTAACTGACAGGCTGGAAATGAACGCCGCGCACAGCTGGCGATTGTGAGACGGCAAAGCGGATGATATTCCCAATATCCTGCGTATTGACCTGGGGCACAAGGGTCGGCACCAGCGTAACACCGAGATTGTGGCGGGCGCAGTTGTCAATTGCCTGCCGTTTCACGCCAAGCAAGTCTCTGCCGCGAAGGGCGCGATATATTCCGTCATCCATACCGTCAAACTGCATAAACACAAAGGACAGGCCGGCTTCCGCAAGGCTGCGCACATATCCTTCATCTTCTGCCAGTCTTATTCCGTTTGTGTTCAGCTGAACATACTGGCAACCCGCTTCTTTGGCGGCAGCAACAATTTGAGGCAGATCGTCGCGGACAGTGGGTTCTCCCCCGCTGAGCTGGACAAGTGTTTTACCCGGCACAACCAGCGCCCGCAGGTGCTCTTTTACAGTTTCAAAGGCTAGATCCTCACCTGCTCCACCTTCGGCAAAACAGAAAGGACAACGCAGGTTGCAGCGTTTAGTGACCTCAAGCAAAACACAACAGGTTCCCTGTTTATGTTCGGGACACAGGCCGCACGCATGGGGGCAGTTTTCATTTTCGCCATCCGCAATGGGAGGCACGTCTCCTCTCCAGGCTTCCAGATCACGCAGCCCACGCCATATGATTGCGGAAAAATCACCGTGCTCCGGGCACTTTTTTTCAAGGTAAACCTCTTTGCCGTATCCGGCATGTACCGCCGGTATCCTTTTTAAGCAGACAGGGCATACACTGTAAGTGTGTCTTAGAATTTTACACATGATCATCCTCCGGAAACCAGCTGCCGGGCGACCAGATAACGCCCGGCATGGTATTTATAGTTTCTAAATGCGTCCCTCGTCCATGATGCCGAAGCATTCGGTAAAGAACACAACAGCGTCAAGGTTATATTTATTTACCGTTTCGTCCAGTGCTTCATCCATGATTTCGGCAAGAAGCTGAGACTCGCAGGTGGCTCTGGCATTGATGATCACAGGCAGGTCGACGCAGGGCCGGACGAGCCTGCTGTCGTACTGCAGGTCATAATCGACGCCTAAAAGGGAGATTTTGCAGCTTGTACCGTCTGCTCCGTCAGCAAAGACCTTCAGGTGCGGGACGTTGCCATGTTCACGCAATAATTTCCGGCGAATTGACTCAACCAGGTCTTCCAGAAAAGCGTTCCCATCAAAGGTGCCGCAGCAGATCTTTACATAGAGCTGGCGGTTATACCAGCTCAGCTTCTGTTCCGCTGCGATGAACTCAGGCCCGCCGTACCCGATATCAACTGTTCTAAGCTGCGCGTCATGGTTCATAATATAGTCCGCCACCCTGTCGATATTCGTTTTGTTTTTGGCGGAGATGGCAAAGACCGCCGCGTCGGAACAAAAATCCTTCAGAAATTCAAGGTAAGTCTCAATTTCGGCGCAGGTCAGGAGATCGGTTTTGTTCAGCAGCACAAGATCCGCTTCCTGAAGCTGCGCTCTGAACAAATACTTCATTTCCTCCGGAAGGTTTAGATCAGCCTGTTCCGGCATGATCGTACGCAGCCGTTCCGGGTCAACGACCACGGTAAAGGGCGCCAGTTCAAATTCGCCGTGGTAATCCCTGTTCAGTTTATGATAGACATGTTCGAGGGCGCCGACGCCGCAACCGGGAATATCCGACATAACAAGATCATTATGCTCATAGTCCATGAGGCGTCTTAGCCTGTCCACCAGGTTCTCCGTTTGATAGCAGATGCACTGGCCGGTCAGCTCCGTGATCTTGCAGCCACAAGCTTCGGAATACCTGGCATCCACAAGATTTTTTGCGCCAAGGTCGTTGACGATAACACTTGCTTTGCCGTTATTTGAGTTGATATAGTCCGCCAGAGCAAGCATAAATGTTGTTTTACCCGCTCCTAAAAACCCGCTTACAACCATAAATTTTTTCATTTCTCCAGGCTCCTTTGCAAGCAATCAAATGACTTTTGAATGTTTCTCAGGATGACGCCTCGCATTTTGCGATATACTCCGGCGTAAGTTCAATACGCGTACCGTCACCCAGGGCGAGATATTTAAATCCGGCCTGCCAGAGCATTTTCCGGCACGCACTCACGTCCAGTCCCCGCCCCTTCGAGGTGTCAGCCTCTGTGTCCCGGGGGTTGACCCCAGTTTCCGCGCAAATACAGTTGGCACCGCTGACAAGGCTGATGGGGTCTGCTTCGTGTACGGGAATCCAGGGGTACGGCTCCACTGCCGTAAGCGCCAGAGCGTTGACGGCGACAATCTGGGCCAGGCGCGCGTTGGTAATCTCATCGGTGAAGCAGGTGCCTGGAACAGGGGTACGCTTCATGACGCCGGCGGTATCAAAACCGCCCTCAATGGTTTTGAAAATGTGATCCACCAGTTCCTCCGGTGTGTGCTCGGTGCCGATCGGCTCCAGGCAATCCTGAAGCTTTAGCCCCGCTCTCCGTGCGTTATTAATCGTCTCCTGACGGCGCTCCAGGCTGATCTTCGTATATGTTCCTTCGCCGAGGCGTACAACATGGTACACGCCATCCGCTCCTGCTTTTTTAAGCATAACGAAGGTCTCGTAATCGGTATCTCCTATGTTCGTGTAAAGAAGCGTCTGCGGCGGGGCAACTTCCCTGGCGATTTTGAGCGCGTTGATGTAGTAGTCCAGGTCAAATTTAGACATAGTCATGAGCCACAGGCAATAAAGGTCGCCGTCCTTGGTAAAATCGTGAACCTTCTGCCGGATGGTTTCTTCATCAAGTGTGATTTTTTCTTTAAAACCTGTGTGAGATATGCCGAAGGAGCAGAATTTACAATCCTCCTCGCAAGGGAACAGCTCAAGTCCAATCTGCCCGAAGACCAGTGCCGTATTTCCATTTTTACGGCGCGCGATATCATTTGCCACGCCCCGTGTAAATGTGGCCTCCGGCGTCGACTCGTGGAACCCAAGCAGGTAGATACAATCCTCCCGTGTGGGCGGTGTGTCTTCCAGAACCCGGTTTAAAATCTCCGCTACCCTTTTGTCCATTTTTTCACCTCTTAATAATTACTAACTGTTTAGCGCGCAACAGCAGGCACAGGCGCTGTTCCTTCCGACAATAGCCTCCCGCCTGGACAGAGTCCCGGCACACCGCAGGAAACGGTACGCATAGAGCATAATGCGGAGCGTACCCTCCATATTGTGCTTGACGATTGCATTCAATAAACGGCTGGCGTACTCGCAACCATCCGTGTTGATCGAGTAATAGTTCCATTTACCGACCCGGCGGCTTTTGATGATACCGGAGTCACAGAGAATTTTCATGTGATATGAGAGTGTCGGTTGACTGATTTTCAGCTCGTCCAGCAAGACGCAGGCGCATTGCTCGCCCTCACTGAGAATCTCCAGGACGCGAATACGGTTTTCGTCCGTAAAGGCGCGGAACACGCGGACATATTCGTTTCTCATAAATGACTCCTTTTTTTCTTCGAAATATGTAGAACTATGGGATAGTTTAACATACATATTGAAAATATTCAATTCGAAAAGCGAAACTTAAGGTAATTGAAAACTCAAGTCAATAGGAATATAATAACACAATGTTTCTTGGCCATATCAATGGCAAAGACCAGCCTTTCCCGGCCGGCCTTCTTAAATAAGTTTTTTTGTTTTTTGGAGAAGCCGCATCTTTTCAGAAGCGCCCTCCAAAACCCTGATCACCTCAACTGCGCTCTTTCCGTCAGAGAGGGGAGCTTTCCTCTCTGCCACTGCCCTGAGAAAATGTTCGCACTCCAGGCGCAGGGGCTCTGCGCAGCCCCGGAAGACCACTTCACTGCCCCGGTCTCTGACCGTTAAACCGGCAGAGATGCCCTTGCGATGTAAAGTCACTGTCTGCTCCAATTCATCGTAAACCAGCATGGCCTCCGTTAAGACAACAGTCAGGTTGCGGCGCTGCTCCGGCCAGAGCCAGGAAACATGCAGGTGCGCCTTCACACCGCCTTTGAAGGTCAGGTGAACATAAACGTCGTCTGCAATTTGCGGCTGCAGGACGCATTGCCCCACGGCTTCTATAAGCTCCGGCGGCTGGCCCACCAGGAACAAAAGCACCGCTACGTCGTGCACCCCGAAGCTCCACAGCACATCTTCATTTGACCTTACCCGGCCCAACTTGAGGCGTTCCTGGCTCAGGATCCTGAGCTCGCCGGCGGCGCCGGACAGGATATACTGCTTTAACCACTGAACGGCCGGCTGGTAGAGAAGCAAATGACCGGCCATCAGCACCCGCTCCCTCGCTCCGGCCAGCTCCACCAGCTTTTTCGCCTCTGCTGTGGACAGGACCAGGGGTTTTTCCAGGAAAACGTCCTTTCCGGCCAGTAAAGCGGCCCTGGCCAGCTGGTAGTGGGTGGGAACCGGAGTTGCTATGAAGACTGCCTGAATCCCGGGATCATTCAGTAATTCCGGTAAATCAGCATAAATCTTGAGGTTTTTATAACTCTTAACCAGCTCAACCCTTTTGGCCGGATCCTTTTCCACAACAGCTGCCAGCACACCCAACTGATCGAGGGTGCGGATCAGGTTCCGGCCCCAGTTGCCGGCTCCTACAACAGCAGTTTTCAGCAAGCCCCTCCCCTTTCAGATAACATAAACCACCAAACCGCCTGCACTGCCGGGGCTCCCCGCCCTCCCGGACATCCTGGCAGCAGGCCGGGTTAATTAATCTATGACCCTAAAGCATCCCCCGGCAATTCCTCCAGGATCTCCCTAACCATCTGGCGCGGTGGGAGCAGGATAATTCTGTTCAAATATCGACGCTCCATTTTTTTATGATATCCTGTATAATTTTTCCCCTGGTAGTTTATTCAGGCAAGGGGTTTTTGGTCATAAAAAACAAGCCCTGAAAAAAGGGCTTGTGCTGGGCATATCTTATTAGGGATTAACTACGCTGACGGTTTTTTTTATTCATCAACCCGCCTGGCTAAGTCATAACTTATCAGGGATTAACTGCGCCGTCCGGGAAAAAACGGTATTGTGTTGCCGCTAATCTTTAACAAGTAGATAGCTTTTTAGCCGGGATTCTGCCTTTTAAGAAAAGGGTTCTAGCCGGCCATTAGCTTCTAACCCCGCAATACGGCCCCAAAGTTCCGGGCCAGGGCCGAAGCAATACGCTGCACTCCGGCATC
Organism: Bacillota bacterium; assembly: GCA_029555205.1. Lineage (GTDB taxonomy): Bacteria > Bacillota > Desulfotomaculia > Desulfotomaculales > Pelotomaculaceae > DTU098. Next base: position 15,386 of record JAKPTB010000125.1, on the reverse strand, counting down.
CGCCTCCTCATCCGTAAGGGTTCGGTCAGCCGCCTGGAATTTAAGGGTGTAAGCCATGCTCTGGTGCCCTTCGGGGACCTGCTCCCCCCGGTAAAGGTCAAACAGAGCCACTGAGCGGAGTATTTTTCCTCCTTCTTTCCGGATTGTCTCCATAATCCCGTCTGCCGGCGTACCCTGCCTGACCACGATGGCAATGTCCCTCTCGATGCCGGGGAATTTCGGCAGGGGGCGGTATTGAACGGGGTTTCCGGAAACTTCGAAGAGTTTTGCCAGATCTATTTCCAGAGCAACCACCCTGTCCGGCAGTTCGTAATGCTCCAGGACATCAGGGTGAACCTCACCCAGGATCCCAAGGCTCACTCCGCCTGCTTCCAGGGAAGCGCAGCGGCCGGGGTGGAAGCTTGGGTTGGCGGTTTCCGCCCGGAACTGGACCGGCCTAGCGGCGATCCGGCAAAATAGCCTTTCCAGGACGCCCTTCAGGAAGTAAAAATCCATTTCCCGGGGGGCTATGTTCCAGCTTCCCGGGGTACTTCCCATGGCAGCAGCGGAAAGGACCGTGCGCTCCTCCGGAAGGCTTTCCGCCCCCCGGGGATAAAAGACCCGGCCGATTTCAAAGACCGCTCCGTCCTGGACGCGCCGGCTGTAATTCCTGGCCAGAATATCCAGGAGTCCGGGCAGCATCATGGTCCGCATGACCGAATGCTCTTCACTGAGCGGGTTCTGGATTTTTATAGCGTTTCTCAAGAGACTATCCTGGGGAAGGTTCATGCGGTCAAACACCCTGGGGTGGATAAAACTGTAGGTAACCACCTCGTACAGACCGGCACCTGCCAGATAGTCCCGGATCCTCTTCATAAACAATTGCTCTCCGGTTCGGATTCCCTGGGTTGACGGCCCATAGGGCAGGGTTGCGGGCACCTGGTCGTAGCCGTACATCCTGGCGACTTCCTCGATCAAGTCCGCTTCCAGATTGACATCAACCCGGTGGGCGGGAACGGTCACAAGCAGTTCCTCTCCGGCATCCTGCACTTTAAACTGCAAATCCGTCAAAATCCGGGCGGTCCTTGCAGGGGGAAGATCCACTCCGACGACGTAGGACACGCGGGCCGGCCTTAGGGAAATGACCTTTTCCGGCGGGGGGGCCGGGCAGACATCAATCCTTCCGGACACGGCCTCGCCGGCGCCCATCATGGAAATCAGCTGGGCAGCGCGGTCTGCCGCCCGGGCACAGCCGCTGATATCGATCCCCCTTTCAAAGCGCTGGGATGCCTCCGAGCGCAGCCCCAGGCTTTTGGAAGTCCTGCGGATGCTGATGGGATTAAAGAAGGCCGATTCCAACAGAACAGCAGAGGTCTCACCTGTCACCTCGGTGGCCAGGCCGCCCATAACCCCGGCAATGGCCACCGGCCCCGCAGGATCTGTAATAAGCAGCATCTCCGGCTGGAGCGTTCTCTCCACGCCGTCCAGGGAGTAGATCTTCTCCCCCTTACGGGCCCTGCGCACTATAATCCGGCCGTCCTTCAGCAGGTTGTAGTCAAAGGCGTGCATGGGCTGGCCGAGCTCCAGCATGACGTAGTTTGTAACGTCAACGATGTTGCTGATGGGCCGGATCCCGGCATGGCGCAGGCGCTGCTGCATCCAGAGGGGAGAACGTCCCACCCTGACGTTTTTGATCAACCGCCCCACAAAGCGCCGGCACAGGTCAACAGCCTCGATTTCCACCCCGGCCTGATCCTCTATTGTCTCCTCCAGCTCCGGAAATACCGGTTGGGGTACCCGGCACTGCCGCCCCAGCAGGGCAGCCACTTCCCGGGCCACACCCAGCACGGAAAGGCAGTCGCCGCGATTGGGCGTAAGGTCAAGTTCAAGGATATAATCATCCAGACCCAGGAGCTCTTTGGCGTCCTTGCCCAGGGGAGTGCCCGGAGGCAAAATCATGATCCCGCTGGCCTCTTCGGCAGGCATGGTTTTGGGGTCGATCCCCAGTTCCTGGCCTGAGCACATCATTCCCCGGGACTCCACTCCCCTCAGTTTAGCCCGTTTGATAACCAGCCCGCCGGCCAGCCTGGCCCCCTCCACAGCAACGGGGATTACATCCCCTGCGCGGACGTTGGTGGCGGCCGTGATAATCTGCAGCTCCTCCGCTCCGGTGTTTACCCTCGTAACCACCAGTTTATCGGCATTGGGATGGGGTTCAATGGATTCAATGCGTCCCGTGATTACTTTCTCAATCCCTGCCCCCGGTTCTGCAATCCCTTCTACGGCGATGCCCGCCAGGGTCAGGCGGTCTGCCAGTTCCCGGGGGGATATGTCAATTTCCACAAATTCCTGCAACCATTTATATGATACAAGCACGGGCAACTAACCTCCTGTATTTTATCGACGGCACGTTAATCGACGGCACGACTAACGCCCGCCCTGCTCTCAAAAACTCACTAATTTCAAAACTGCCGTAAAAACCTCAGATCGTTTTCAAAGAGCAGGCGCATATCGTCAATGCCGTATTTCAGCATGGTCACCCGCTCAACTCCCATCCCAAAGGCAAAACCTGTGACTTCTTCGGAATTATAGCCGGAATTTTCCAGCACCCGGGGGTGCACCATCCCTGAGCCGAGGATTTCCAGCCAGCCAGTATGGGAGCAAACCCGGCAGCCGCTTCCGCCGCAGATCACGCAGGAAATATCCATTTCCGCGCTGGGTTCGGTGAACGGGAAATAACTGGGCCGGAACCTGGTCTTTGTTTTCTTGCCGAACATTAGCCTGGCAAAAAGATCCAGGGTGCCTTTAAGGTCGCTAAAAGTAATTCTCTTATCTATGGCCAGTCCCTCCACCTGGCTGAACATGGGTGAGTGGGTGGCGTCGTCGTCGCGGCGGTAAACCTTGCCGGGTACGATAATCTTGACCGGCAGGGCCGGGACTGTTTTCTCCATAGTCCGCACCTGAACCGGTGAAGTATGGGTCCTTAAAAGGATATCCCCGGTGATAAAAAATGTGTCCTGCATATCCCGGGCAGGATGATCCTTGGGCAGGTTCAGGGCCTCAAAATTGTAATAATCAGTCTCAATTTCCGGACCTTCGGCAATGCTGTAGCCCAACCCCAGAAAAATATCCTCAATTTCTTCCAGGACAAGGTTGAGAGGATGCTTGCCGCCCCCCGGCACCGGGGTACCGGGAAGAGTAATATCAATGCCTTCTTCACGCAGTTTCTGTTCCTTAAGCCTGTTTTTCAGCAGGGCTGTCCGGGCCGCCAGCTCTTTTTCAATGGAGGCCCTGACTTCATTGGCAACCTGGCCGATCCGGGGCCTTTCCTCCGCGCTCAGGCTACCCATACCGCGCAGGACCTGGGTCACTTCCCCCTTCTTGCCCAGGAACCGGATCCTGATCCCGTTCAGTTCCTCGAGGGTTTCAGCCGCTGCCAGAGCAGCGCCAGCCTCTTCAGCAAGTTTTCGCAACTTTGAATCCAATAAAAAAACCTCCCGGCTGCATAAGATGTTTGATAAAGCTACAATAATAGCAATAAAAGGCAATGGAAAAGATCTATTTGTGAATAAGTAACCGCACCTTAAAGTTCAATCCCTTCCTATTACACCCGTTCAGTGCGCTTTTTTGCTCATTCACTGAAATCCTTTTGTCTTCTTTAATTATCTTATACCCATTAATAACCATAAAAATAATAACCATAAAAAAACGCCCCTTCTACAGGGACGGATATTAGTTTTTCCGTGCTACCACCCTCTAGTCTATACTATTTAAAGCATAAACTCCTCTTGTTACAGGTCATCATCAACCCGCTACTGCCTTCCGTTAACGGTAGAAGAACCGGCGCCACCTACTTGTGTTACGTTCAGCTGCAGTTCCGGGGCGAACTTCAATGGACCTAGTTCTAGAGAGGGCTTCCAGTCCAGCGGCCCTCCTTCCCTGAAGAACGCCGGCCATCTACTCTTCCCCTTCATCACCATTGTTCTGTTTATTTTATAAAATCTAGTGGACAGCCAACCTCCTGTAAAGTATGTAGGCTCTCACGGAACCCGTCGCCTCGAACAGCCTCCAAAAAAAATCGGCGGTTAAAAGCACTTAACCACAACCTTTCCTCCGCTTTTTTGGGACCTTTTCGGTTTGATTATACCATAGACCAAAATTGATGACAAGAAAGTTTACAGAAAAATCGCATCGGAACTCTGCGGCATAAAGATGCAGAATCCGCTGGAAATACTGCTTTGCGTTTCTATATAGAAGCCCCTACAAGCCCCGCTGCCTGATCGCCTCGTAGAGCATAATTGAAAGGGATACTGCCACATTAAAGGACTCGGTCCGGCCAGGCATGGGGATCCGCACCCGTTCGGCCGCCTTTTCAAGAATACTTGCCCTGGCTCCGGCTGCTTCACTTCCCGCCACCAGGGCGCAGGGTCCGGTCAGGTCACACTCATAGACTGCTCTTTCAGCACGGAGGTCACCCGCGACGGTTTTGATCCCGGACCGCTCAAAAAAGGGAAAGACATCATCCGGAGTAAGGTTTTGGATCACCGGCAGGTGAAAGATGGAGCCCATCGTCGCCCTTAAGGCCTTTGGGTTGTAAATATCTGCTGTTCCTTTCAGGAGAAGGACTCCCTGTGCCCCTGCAGCATCAGCGGAACGGACAATGGTGCCCAGGTTTCCCGGGTCCTGCACGCCGTCGATCAATACCAGCAGGGCCGGCCTGTCCGCTGTCTGTGTCCGGAGTTCCTCCAGAACCATCCGGCGCTGCTGCGCCACCGCCAGTACGCCCTGGGGCGAATCGGTCTCCGCCAGCTGTCCGAACAGGCCTTCCTCCAACTCTATGACCCGGATGCCCCTGGCCCGGGCCTGCTCCAGGAGCGCCGCACCCCGGCGGCTTTCCGGCAGGGTGGGGCTAATGGCCATAAATTCCACCGGCCAGGCAGCTGCCAGGGCCTCCTCCACAAAACGAATACCCTCTACCAGAAACCTGCCCTCCTGCTCCCTGAAACGGCGCATAGCCAGGCGGCGCAGGTACTTCACCCGGGGACTGTGCTTGCCTGCCACGGCGTTCCCTCCTAACGGTCCTCCAGGGCTTTTAGCTTCTCATTGCGGCCCACCACCACCAGCACGTCCCCTTCTTTCACCAGGTGCTGGGCGCCGGGCGAGATAATTACCTCATTGCCGCGCCTGATAGCCAGGACCGTAACCCCGTATTTGCCCCGGATATTACCCTGGCCCAGGGTCTTGTTAACCAGTTCCGCCGGCGGGATCAATTCAATTATACTGTAATCGGGGGAAAGATTAATCTGGTCCAGGATGTTTTTGGAAACGAGGGCGTGGGCTACACGGACGCCCATGTCCCGTTCGGGGAACACCACTTTGTCGGCGCCGACCCGTTCCAGGACTTTCCCGTGCAGGTCGGTTACCGCCTTGGATACCACTTTCTTTACCCCCATCTCTTTGAGCATCACCGTTACCAGTATGTTTGCCTGAATATCCTGCCCGATGGCCACGATAACAACGTCGAAATTGCGGATACCCAGCGACTTCAGGGTTTGCTCGTCCATTGCGTCTGCCTGTACGGCGTGAGTTACATGCTCAATGATGTTGTTGACCTTCTCCTCGTTGTGATCAACCGCGAGGACATCGTAACCCATTCTGGACAGGGTCTTGGCCATACTTGTTCCAAAACGCCCCAGGCCAATCACCGCAAACTGCTTCATTTTTCTCCCTCTCCTGTCAACTTAAATTTGACTCATAGGTGTAATAGGACGGCTCTCCCGACACTTTGCCCTTCGAACGGTTAGGTCCGTTGTCACGTAGTCACGGGGACGGTTCTCCCGGTGTCGGCGTTGCCACGGGGACGATTCTCTTGACACCTTTTGTTAGAAACGATTGGGTAGGGAACAGCTTCTACACTTAAATAAGAGAGAGGTTATGCCCCGAACCCGGCATACAACAAGGAAAAGTATAAACTATCGTCCTTCGCTTTTTACCGCGCAGGCAACATGGCGCTCTATCCCTGAATCAAGTGCTGTCACAAACAACCCTGTCTCCCGGTCAAAAAGCAACCCCGGAACTCAATTTTCCCGGACTATAAACCAAGCATGGTAATAATACCATGCTTGTTCTCTTATTATCAGACATATTATTCAGAAATAAACAAACCTTAAAGCCTGGCCTTGGCCATCTCCACCAACTGTCCGAAGGCCTTGCTGTCGTTCAGGGCGATGTCAGCCAGTAGTTTGCGGTTAATATCTACCCCGGCCAATCTCAGTCCGTTCATCAACCTGCTGTAAGAAATGCCGTTCATTCTGGCAGCTGCATTAATCCTGGCAATCCAGAGCTTTCTAAAATCGCGCTTTTTAACCCTGCGGTCGCGGTAGGCGTAGACCAGGGACTTCATAACCTGCTGGTTGGCGACACGGTAAAGCTTGCTTTTTGCGCCCCGGTAGCCCTTGGCCAGTTTAAGTACTTTCTTATGTCTCTTTCGAGAAACCACACTGCTTTTAGCCCGTGGCATGATTCATTCCTCCTGTTGTAAGGGATTCTTTAAAAATAATTACGGCAACAATCTGCTCAGGCGTCTTGTATCAGAAGCACTGATAATGGTGGCTTTTCGCAGGTTTCTTTTTCTCTTGGAACTTTTCTTGCCGAGAATATGACTGTGAAAAGCATGGGAACCCTTAATTTTTCCGCTGGCCGTCTTTTTAAAACGCTTTGCAGCACCACGGTGGGTCTTAATTTTTGGCATTCTTGCTGCAGCTCCTTCCTAATTGTCTTGTTTCGGCGCTAGAATCATTATCATATTCTTGCCTTCCAGTTTAGGCTGCCTTTCAATCGTAGATATGTCCTTGACATCCTCGGCCAGCCTTTTCAGCAACTGCTGGCCAATCTGGGTATGAACAATTTCCCGCCCACGGAAAATAATGGTGGCCTTGACCTTATCTCCGTCCTTCAAAAACCGGATGGCGTTTTTTGCCTTCACCTCAAAGTCATGGTCTTCAATATTGGGACGTAGTTTAAGCTCTTTGATGCTGATAATCTTCTGCTTCTTTTTGGCCTCTTTTTCGCGCTTGCTCTGCTCATATTTATACTTGCCGAAATCCATCAATTTACAAACAGGCGGCTTGGCAGCCGGCGCGATCTCAACCAGGTCCTGTTGCTTTTCCTCCGCCAGGCGCAGGGCCTCCCTTCCGGACATGATCCCCAGCTGCGTGCCGTCTGTGTCGATAACCCTTACTTCCCTGGCCCTGATCTCCTCGTTAATCCGGAAATCCTTCGTAATAGTAAATTCACCCCCACAAAAATAGATAGAAAATTAAAAGCGGGCATAATCCACCCGCTTGTAAAGTAGTATTCTACTTTCAAAAGAAACCTTATGGACTGCTGCTTTTTTCAGGAGCGTCGTAAGGTGAGAAGCGGATGGCTTCTGCTTGTAAACTTTTGTTATTTACAGGCGCAATTATAGCATACAAGGATACAGCCAGTCAAGATATACCGCCTCACCTGCAAAAAAACAATCATCAATGCCGCTTTGAGGCCTGACGGAGAACAATTTTGTCCACCCCGCAACACCTGCTCGCTTGTTTAGAAAAACCGCGGCGAAAGAGCTGCATTCTCATAGTATGAAAAAAGTGACAAATTGACTCCGGACGACATGACCCGCGCTACTTGATGATGATGCTCTCTTCCGCCCGCGCTCTGGGATGGCCCTCGGGGTCGTAAAGGGTTAGTACAAAACGGTAAGTTCCGGTTTCGTAAGCGGCCGGTACGGTCAGGGTGGCGCCGCCCCCTGCTATGCTTACCGGTAGATCTGTCTGATCTGCTATATTGACATAGGACGTTCCGTACTTGCGCTGGAGGGTAGACTTGACAACGCCCGAACCCAGGGTATCTATGTTAAAGAAAACCGGAATAGCGGATGCTGATTTGTCAAAAACCCTTGCAGCAGCACTGGCCCTGATGGCGTACTGGACTGGCTCCGTTACCGTCAGCGTGGTAGAGCCGCCGGTCAGTAAATAGCCCTCCCGGGGAGAAGCCGGGTCGTTACAGGCATAGGCATTGACCTCGAGGTAATAGTTCCCCTGTTCAAGGGGGTTTATACAATCAGACAGATCAAGGGAAATGGAATTATAACCAAAAGCCGCGGCGGTAAAAACATAGGGCAAAGGCGAGGTAAGTACGGTCCCGTTGATCTTTGTACCGATGGGCCAGGGCACATTCACCCCGCCCTGTTTTAAAGCTAATTCAAAGGCGTAACTCTTCCCGTCCGTCTTATAATCATAACCTGCGAACAGCGCCCCGGAAAGATCTATGGCCAGGGATCCCGCTGCCCAGCCTGCCGTAAGGGAATAAGAGTTGGTACCCGCCACCGTGACTGCAGGCATTGGGCCCGAACAAGTGCCGGCTACAGGGAGAAGTTCCACTTTAAATGTACCGGCGGGAAGCCCGGATGCTGTTTTCGAAAAATCAAAGATAAATAAGTATTCCTTTCCAGATTCAGCCGGCAACGGTTCCGGAGCATAGTGTTCCGTCGTGCTGCCCATCTTAATAAATTCACTAAGTGCCAGTTTCGTTCCTAACTCAGCCGCAAGGTTTTTATAGTAATAGACACCATCCACCAGCATAATAATTGATGTATTGGCCGGCAGCGGAACCACTGTCCCTTCATGAGCCAGGCCCACTGTTTGGGTTTCCGGGTCATAGCTCTGGTTGTAACTCATGTTAAAGACTACCGTAAAAACACTGTCTGAAGTAACAGTCGCCGCAGCGCCCTCTCCTACCTGGAGAACCGTAAAATACTTGCCTTCTTTTATACCTGAATTTTTTATAACTCCAACCACACCGCCACCGCCCGGCACGAATATAGCCGGCATCGGAATACCGTTCTCATCCTGCGACCAGATGTCATTGCCCGCAGGATTATCGCTGTTCAGCAAATCCTTAATTTCTTCCCAGAACATAGACCCCACAGGAACAGCGCCGTCCCGCGGCCAGACATCGCCTACCCCGGTTCCTGCCGGGGCATTGGTGTAATAATTGTGCCAGGCATCCTGAACACCCAGGGGTGCCACAGAGATGCCCACAATACCCCCCACGTTGATCCGGCCTGAAACAGAGCCAATACTTAAATTATTATGTATGGCCGATGCTGGCTCACTCCAGTTCCCACCACCTGCAATACCACCTATTCCGTTGCGGTTACCGTTACCGGACGCGGTGACTGTCCCTGAATTAAAACAATTATTCACGGTGTTAAGACTGTCAGCATATCCAGCCACGCCCCCTATATACTGCTCAAGTCCTGTCACTGTTCCAGTATTTGCGCAAACCGTGATAACACCGTTGGTGTAACCAGCCACGCCTCCCACATAGGATCTACCCGTTGCAGTCCCTAAAACAAAGGAATTACTGATTTCACTGCCTGTACCGGCATAACCAGCCATGCCGCCTACGTAAAAATCGTGTCCTGTCACCGTGCAATCACTGCTGCACCCTGTTATAGTTTTATCCATCTTGCCGGCCACGCCTCCCACGTAGGATCTACCTGATACAGTCCCTGAAACTGTGGAATGGCTCACAACACTCTGACCGGCAGCATATCCTGCTATGCCTCCTGCATAGAAATCGTTTGCCGTCACTGTGCCGTCAAAGCTGCAATCCGCTATATCCCCCTCTGTTTGGCCAGCCACACCTCCCACGTAGGACCTACCTGATATAGTCCCTGAAACAGTGGAATGGCTCACTACACTCTCACCGGCAAAATATCCTGCTATGCCTCCTACATAGGTATCGCTTGCCGTCACCGTGCCGTCGAAACTGCAATCCGTTATATCCCCCTCTGTTTGGCCCACCACACCTCCCACATATCTTCTACCACCTGATACATTCCCTGAAACAGTGCAGTCGCTTATTACACTAGAAGCCCCGGCATTACCTGCCACACCCCCGATATGGGTCTGTTCGCCGTGTACTGTACAGCTAACCTCACATCCTGTGATCACACCGTCCGTGTAGCCGGCTATACCTCCTGTTTCGTATCCTCCTTTTACAACTCCCGATATACTCACGTTCTTGATCACGCTTCCAGCGGCGGCATAACCAAATAATCCTCCATAGTGCCGCCAGATGTCGTTATTAATGTACAGGCCGATTACTTTTTTGCCATTTCCATTAAAATTACCCTGGAAACTGAGATTCGAATCGGTCCCTATTCTCGTAAACTCCCTGGGTGTTGGAGACACAAAGGTGCCGTCCTCATTCATCTCGTTGAGGAGGATGTCCTGTGCCAGCTTGATGTACTGGCCGGAAAAACCATTGCCGCTGTTGACCTGTTGGGCAAAGTAGGCAAGCTCCGCACCGTTGCTGATTAAATAGGGGTCCGCTTCGGTTCCCGTCCCGCCGGCGAAGCCTGCGGCTACGCTGCCGTCCCACAGGGGACTTACAGCCTGGGCGGTAAGATTATCCCACACCGGAAAAGACGCCAGGGACGAAAAAAACCAGACATTGCAGATTAGAACAAGTATTATGAAGTATTTAAAAGCTTTTTTATTCATGAGCTACACTCCTGTGGCAGTTACGGCTGTATAATTGCCTTCGGGATTGTCCTTAAAGAAAATCAGTTCGTAAACTGACGCCGTATTGAGAGTTGTAGTCAGGGTCCTGTTGGCCAGATCAATGCTTGCGGCGTTGAGTACCATGGGATTGGTCATGTCCGGCACGGCGCCTTCCTGCCAGCCGATGGTGACAGTCCGGGACGACTGTGCCGCCCGGGACAGCGCAAGGGTCAGAGTAGCCACGGGCAAGCCGCTGTTATCCGCCACGCTGCAGGAAATGGCCGGCAAGATGACAAACCTGCCCTGCAGCGTTTTGGCATAGGGACGGGAGGAAACAGCAGTCACAAGCACTTCCAGCGGTGCGGCAGGATTGGCCGGCACGGGCACGGTGAGGCTGACCGGCCGTCTCTGTCCCACCGCACCATTGGGTACAATGGTCCCGCTGGCGCTGCTGCCCGCCGGTTCAGCCCAAACCCTGTAGGTAATGGGTCGATCCGAAACATTGAGCTGGTTTTCATAATTCCTGAGCTCAAAGTTAATAGTTGCCGCCGTCGCCCAATCATGGTTGATCTGGTATACAGGAACCTCCGTTGCGTCTGATAAAAGGTCACTGGTGAAATAAAAGTCAGCTTCAGCGGTGGCGATATAGGATTTCACAAGTTTCGTATAAACATAGCCGGCAAAAGTAAAGATACCGGGGTAAAAGGGCACAATCAAGAATGCGGCTATGACAAACATAACTATGAATTTCTGTCTTTTCTTCCGTTGTATTTTTGCCAGGTTCCATCTCTTATAGCGCATAGGACTTACCCGCCTTTTGTTATGCCTGGACAGCTTTCAGTTTTAGTTCGATATAATCCAGCTCATTTCTGTACATGAAATGATTGCTTCCCTCCGGCCAGGAGATGGTCAGTGTATAGTATTTTGTTTCTGCTACGCCGGCCGTAAAGGACTGAACTTCGCTGACATAACGGTAGGGATCCGGGTGGCTGAGACTTACAGGGCTACCGTTTCTTTTCAACGTATAGTTCAGGGGCAGGTTAACGGTGGTCTTCAGTTCCAGGGTAACGTTCTGGTTATAGCCGCTCACTGTCCCGGAGCTGTCTTTGTTGCTGACCCAGATGTTAATGGTTTTTGTATCTCCCGGCGCCATGCCGGCCAGAGAAACCGCAGTCGCCCCATAGTCCAGGGCCCAGGTTGAAAACTCAATCCCGGGTATCCCCGGGCCCGGGTCCGGGTCGTTGACATTTTGGGCGCCCGTACTGGTTATCGCCGTGCTGAAGCGCGAAAAGGAAACACCTGTGATAACAAAGGATATGATCAATAAATAGGTAAAACAGTAATATAACTTTTTTAATTTAATTTTTCCTTTGTACCTGTTTGAACGTTTATATCTCATCTTCCCGACCTCTCAAGCTTTGACCGGTTTTTTACCGGGGAGCTACCTGCTCCCCGCTGATGCGGAACAAAACTGTCGCCACTTCCCCGGCCGCCAGGGCATCGGCGGCAAAGGTGTCGTAATCGTCGTAGGCCTGCAATAGCGAGGTCCGGCAGGCCTGTAAAGCCTTATCAGCCGCCGCTTCCAGGACGCTGTATTCTGCAAAGTGGTCCGCTGTGCAGAACATGGCGTGTTCCGTCCAGATTATGCCGCCGCCCGGATCCATTATGCCTCCGTGGGTGCTAAGAAAAGCCTGCTGCTCCACCGGGTCAAAAATTGCATTATAATGCGCATGATGCTCGGCATCCGACAGGGGACAGGGTGCACTGTGGGAAGGCCAGTTTCCGTTTTCGTTAGGACTTCCGTGTACTTCAAAATACTGTTCCAGGGCATTCTGGGCGGCTTCATACTGCTCCAGCAAGCCTCCGCTGCCGTAATACTGGTCATAGGCTGCCTGGTAGTAGGGCGGGAAGGCGCCTTCGCTTCCCGTTGAGGGGTCCGCAGGCACGTGATTGGGCGCCGTCACCGCCGGAATACCTGTGTCATTGACGTAAAAAGACGTGTTCCACTGCCAGGCCACGGTGATGGTAACCTCGTCGTTACTGCCCGGGGGAAAAACCGGCGTCCCTTCAAAAATACTGAAATAACCATCCTCGTCAAACTCTATGTCCTTCGGTCTGAACCAGCCGGTTTCATAATATGGGGATGCTTCGTCGTAGGGAGAAAATATTACGGGAACTTCGCAGGCCGCGCCTTCGTTCAATTCAGCAGTGATTTTAAAAATAAAGGGCGCGAAAACATCCTTGTCCATTTCCCCGGCTATGATCGCCTTGACCTCTTCAGTTGTCAGCTGCAGCAGGTCCGCCGCGTTCATTTCCACGTTGTAGGCTATGGCCACATCAGAACCGCCGCCCCGGAAGGTAAAGGACTTTTCGCCGTAGTCCATAGGCTGGACAGTCTTTGACTCAAACAAGTTAAAGGTAAAACCCTTATTGTAAAACTCGCCTGCGATGTCGTCTTCGCCCCTGGCGCCCATATTCCAGGCGGCAATTAAGGCCCTGTCCCCGCCGGAAAACTCGTCAGTGTATCTTGCCATTGTGGACGATAATACGGTTGAAGTAATCATCCCGGCAATAAAAAGCATCATAATTATTCTTCTGAGCTCCATAATTCATCACTTCAACTTTTTTACGTTCTTTTATGTTTTCTCCGGTAAAGGTCCCCGCCGTAGACGCTCAATAGCAGCAGCGCTCCCACCAGCATCATGCCCTGGGGTTTTTTGAGAAAAACTATGGCCAGACCGATTTTGGGGATGCGCAGGATCACTTTTCCCTCAAACCTGTCGGCTGTCAAAGATTCGTCAGCGGTATTGTTGTTGTCGCCCTTCAAGGTGAATACGCCGTTTTCCACGCTGATAATACGGTGGGTAAAGGCGTTCCTGCCCGTCAAGTAAGTAACCACATCGCCGGGCCTGTATTTGTCCGCCGCCTGTTCACGGATAATGACCAGGTCACCGGGGTACAGGGCGGGCTCCATGGAGCCGGATAAAACAACAAGGGGGGAAAAACCCAAAAACTTTGGTAACGGGTCACGGGTTACCGCTTTATTGATACCCAGGTAGAAATTGACCAGGATTAGCAGCGCTAATAACCCCAGGGGCAAATATTTCAGCCAGTCCGTCATGCTTCTTAGAGCTCTGGTTGTCATATTGGTTTAGAGCCTCCTCTTACTGGGTTTGAGCTGTAACTTTAATCGTCATAGTGTAAGAATAGTCGGGATTACAGGCATAGGCGGCGAAGTCATTGTCGTTGGGCCCTTCCTGCCAGTGCCACTCCAGGGTATATTCCACATCCCTGCCCCCTGCCACCACCGCGTCATCCTGGTAGAGCCCGGATGGCTCACACCAGGTCGTTTCGTTTCCCGCAACATACACACCATCGGCTTTGAGGCGGAAACGCATGGGAATCTTCAGCGGGTCGGGAAGCGTGTCCCTCGCGATAAACTCCAGATCATAAAGGGACGGGTACCTGTTGCCTGTGTTGTCAACCGTGAACTGGTAGGTTCCGCTCATACCCGGAGCGATGCGCTTGCTGGAACCGAAGATATTAACCTTTGCCGTGCTGCCTGTACCATAGGATGTGCGCGTCGCCGTGTCCAGAACGTCAAAATCAAAGGGTGGAGGGTTGTTTCCTCCATTTCCTTTCCCGCCGCCTCCGTTACCGGGGCTACCGCCATCTATCCCGCTATTTTCAGGCGGGGTGCCAAGGCCAACAGGCGGACTTCCGGGATAGGAGGGATTTCCTGGGTTCACAGGGTTCGCAGGATGGGCGGGATTGGTTGGACTGCCCGGCCGGCCCGTGCTTCCGGGAAGGGAGCCCAGCACAATGTTGTCAATGGAGGTGACCTTTCCGTCCGCCCCCCTGTGCAGAAAAATGGTAATTTCCAGCGTCTTGACCTGCACTGGCACTTGAAAGACATAGGTCCCGTCGGCCAGGCGGACCAGCACCAAATCTCCGCTCCCGGACGTCCATTGAATATCGACTTTACATTCTGCCAGCACGTTCCCGGCCCCGTCCAGGACGCTTATGGTATGGACGCCTTCTTCGACATCAATAAACATAAAATGGCCCTCGCTGTCTGTCCGGGTATAGCGCGGGTCGCTGCGAAGCTCAATGATCCCGCCGGAATAGGGTGTGTAATCGGTGTAGACAACCCGGCCCACTAAATCAATCCGCCGCCCCACAGGGACGGGAACCTTCTGTTGCGGGGAAAATAAAGCATAGATCCTGTTGATAAACCCCAGGACGGGCCGGTTCATTTGCGCGCCGGGCAGGTCCGAATTCAAGATAAAGACATGCCGGCCCGTGCTGATGTCGCGAATAATGCCGTATGCCGGCACAGCGGCGTAGATTGCGATGATAGTTATGATCACCGACAGAATAAAGTACCTGCGCCTTCTCTCCGCATTTTCCTTTTGTATAGCCTGTTCCATGTCATCCTCCGGTTTCGTTGCAGAGTCATAAGGCTTTTAGAAAACTCCCGCCGGCTGCCTTCCGGAGGGCGCAAAAGCCTTTTGCGCCCTCCGGAAGAGAGCCGGAGCTCTCTTGGGGTTGGACAGAAGTGTTTATTTGGTAGGCTGAATCTGCTTTGCTTTAGCCGTAATGATTAATTTGTATTCTGTGCGGCCATCTGCACCTTCACCAGTTCCTTCAGCGGATGCGGTGCCCAGTTCAGTGTCTTCTTCATCATTAGTTCCGTATACATCGGAACCATCTAACGGCCATCTCCACTCTACTGTTTGTTCCGCTGTGCCAGTTCCTGCGGCAACATTTTTCATCTTTTCTAGTTCATCCAGAGCTGTTTTAAGGGCATCTAAATTACCCCATGTTTGCCCTTCCACGTCTTTAAGCTTA
>JAKPTB010000123.1 GCA_029555205.1 Bacillota bacterium | reverse complement strand
GATTTCTCAAAAGGTAAAGTAATATTTATAAAAATGTTTTTTGATCTTCAAATTAGGTCTATAATTATATGATTTAAGTTTATATCTTTAATCTTGTTAATCCGTTAAAACTTGTTAATCTTGTGATAATATTTTAATCTTTGTTTTAAACTTATTTAGAACTGCCGCAGGAAGCGCAGGTCATTTTCAAACAACAGGCGCATATCGTCGATGCCGTATTTCAACATGGCGATCCGTTCGATCCCCATGCCGAAAGCAAAGCCGGTTACCTCTTCGGAGTTGTAACCCGAGACCTCCAGCACCCGCGGGTGCACCATGCCCGAGCCAAGAATTTCAAGCCAGCCGGTATGCGAGCAGACCCTGCATCCCCTGCCGCCGCATATCACGCAGGAAACGTCCACTTCCGCACTGGGCTCCGTAAACGGGAAATAGCTGGGACGGAAGCGGGTTTTGGTTTTCTCCCCGAACATCTCCCTGGCAAAGAGAGCCAGGGTGCCTTTCAAGTCGCTGAAAGTAATCCGGCGGTCGACGGCCAGCCCCTCCACCTGGTTGAACATCGGCGAGTGGGTGGCGTCGTCGTCACGCCTGTATACTTTACCCGGAGCGATGATCTTGACCGGCAGCTCCGGGGCGGTTTTTTCCATGGTGCGCACCTGGACCGGCGAAGTCTGCGTCCTCAGCAGGATCTCACCGCTGATGAAAAAAGTATCTTGCATATCCCGTGCCGGGTGGTCTTTAGGCAGGTTAAGCGCTTCAAAGTTGTAGTAGTCCGTTTCGATTTCCGGCCCCTCGGCAATGCTGTACCCCAGGCCCAGGAAAATGTCCTGGATCTCTTCCAGCACAGCGTTCAAAGGGTGGATACCGCCCCGCCGCCTTGGCGTGCCGGGCAGTGTTACATCTATTCCCTCACCGCGTAATTTCTGTTCTTTGACCAGTTCCTTTAGAGATGCCGTCCTGGTCGACAGTTCCTCTTCTATGGCAGCTCTTACCTCGTTCGCCACCTGGCCGACTTTCGGTCTATCCTCAGCGCTCAGGCCACCCATACCCCTTAATATCTGGGTAAGTTCTCCCTTCTTGCCCAGGAACCTGACCCTGATTTCGTTCAGCTCGTCAAGGCTTTTGGCCCCGGCCATCTCCCTGCGCGCCTGTTCACCCAATTTTTGCAGCCTGTCTTTCATCTAGTTACCTCCCGGTATGTAATTAAAAATGAAAAAAAATAAAAAACCGTCCCCTCTACAGGGACGGATAATAAACTTCCGCGGTACCACCCTCTAGTTTATACTCACTTAAGCATAAACCACAATAAAATACGGATCCAAAAACAACAAAACCCACAAACCACCTTCCTGATAACGGGAGAAGATCCGGCGACACCTACTGGTTGTTACGTTCAGCTGCAGCTCCGGGGTGAACTTCGAAGGTCCTGATTTCAGGAGGGCTTTCAGTCAAACGGTCCTCCTTCCCTGAGAAACGCCGGCCGTCTACTCTTCCCCTTCATCGCTATTAATTTTAATCTATTAAATTCTCCAACCTTAATACTAAGACCAGAAACACTGATACCCCAAAAAAACAATAAGACCTAGTGCACCGCCAGCCTCCTATATAATATATAGGCCCTTACCGATCCTGTCGCCTCAAACAGCCTCCAAAAAAATTCGGCGGTCAATGACATTTAACCACAGCCTTTCCTCAATTTTTTGGGAGCCTTTTCGGTTCTGATTATATCACAAGCAAAATTTGATGACAAGGAAGTTTACAGAAAAATAGTAACGGCCATTTCGCCCATCGAAAAGGTTAAAGTGCTGATATTCAACCCGCGCCGCGCTGTTTTAAAGCTTCGTAAAGCATAATTCCGGCAGAAATTGCCACATTTAATGATTCAGCCCGGCCGGGTATCGATATGCGCGCCAGCTCGTCCACGCTTTCTTTAATCATGGCGCCGATTCCTCCGGCCTCGCCGCCGACGGCAATTGCACAGGGAACTTTAAAGTCGATTTCAAACAAAGCCTTGCTCGCCCGTGGATCACCGGCTACAATTTTTATTCCCCGGCGGGTCAGATATGCAATAACGTCCTCCGCACCGGCGCCCTGTATTACCGGCAGGTGAAAAATCGAACCCATGGTAGCCCGCAGCGCCTTGGGATTATAGATATCAGCCGTTCCCTTTAAGAGGACGACTCCTCCCGCGCCGGCCGCGTCCGCGGACCGCACTATGGCGCCCAGGTTGCCCGGGTCCTGCACGCCGTCAACCAGCACCAGAAGGGCAGTCTCACCCTCACCTGTCTTTAGGTCATCCGGCGAGTTCCGGCGCTGGGGCGCCACTGCTATTATTCCCTGCGGCGTGCTGGTTTCAGCCAGCTCGCCGAAAATATCGTCCTCCACCTCGAACATACTTATTTTCCCGGCATCCGCTGTCTCAATAATATTTCTTGCGCGCGGGTTTTCTGTAATCTTTCTGCTGTATACCAGCATTTCCACCGGCCACCCGGATGCAAATATATCTTCCACAAAACGTATGCCC
>JAKPTB010000109.1 GCA_029555205.1 Bacillota bacterium | reverse complement strand
CTGCTCCCCGTCTACTATAACCTGGATCCAGCTCCTGCTGCTTACAACATTGAGATCGACTTTGACGCCGGTAATATCGGCGGTATTATCCTGGTCGGGGACCTGCTGCTGATCGGGGTCCCCGGCTGCAATTTGGCCATTTTGCGGTTCTTTTTCCTGTACCGCGGCATTGTTTTTCCACAGCCCTCCGGCTCCGTAAACCACTGTAACAGCCACGGCAGCTATGAGCAGCACCGTAGCTGCATATAGCGGATACGGCGGCTTTCTTTTAGCTGCCACCTTTTTTTTCGGCACCGGCTTGTTATGCTCTTCTTGAACAGTCTCCACGACGCCCTGCTTCTGTTTGAATGCGTCCATGATCTCGTCCAGGTTGAGGTTTAAAAATTTAGCGTAATTTTTAAGAAATGCCTTGGCATAAATAGGGCCGGGCAATACTTCAAACTGCTCCATCTCCATTGCCATTATGTATTTCTTGCGTATTTTTGTTTCTTCTTCCACCTCTTCCAGGGTAAGTCCCCTGGCCCGTCTTGCCTCTCTTAGCGTGTTGCCGATCTCCACCACTTCGCCCCCCACAGCTAATGTGATTTCAATATCCGAAGGTAACCGGTACCTTTAAATATTCCGCACAAGTAGTTGTTACGATAGTTTGCTTTTGTACTATTTGTATTCCTTAAGTCCTGACACAAAACTCAGGATTTGATCTGACGCTTTTTCCACGTCACTGGTGTCCACTGAGCAGCTGTACTCCTCGCTCGGCTCATCCGGGTATTTGTAAAGCGGATCGTAATATTCTGTCAGCAAATAGGTAAAAACAGGTTCAAAGTTCCTGTCCTCCAGCATCCTGTTCAATTCTTCAACCCTGGCCCGGCCTAACCTTTTCACCAGTGTTGAAGTGGCCTCCTGAAGTTTTTCCACGTTGTCTCCCGGCCCATCCGTGTATATTTTACGGATGCGCCTGACTCTTTCTGCCAGGGGAGCATACAGCAAAACCCGAGTGCCGTTTCTGATCGCGTTCATTAATGGCAGCGGTACCAACAGGTTGCCGACCCTTCTGCTCTCGCACTCTACAATAAAAATTCCTTTTTCATCTATTGACGTTAGGAACTTAACAATTTCACTCTCAAAAGCTTTTTGCGTCGGTGAAGGAGGCAGGCCAATCTTGCCATAGGCTGATCCCCTGTGCCTGGCCAGTCCTTCCAGGTCCAGCACCGGCAGCCCTTTCCGCCCCAGGAGTTCCAGTACTTCGGTCTTCCCCACCCCTGTCAGACCGTGCAGTACAACTGCCCTCTGGGTCAGTTCTTCTTTTTCCAGGTACTCGTTCACATAGCGCCGGTAGGACTTGTACCCGCCAATAATGCGGTATACATCATAACCCATGGTATCCAGTACAGAAGCCATGAACCGGCTGCGCTCGCCCCCGCGCCAGCAGAAGACCACCAGGTCGCCGGCGCCTGCACTGTCCACCGCGGCTATTTTTGAAGGAAGTTTGGGGGCCACCAGCTCCAGGGCATGCCTCCTGGCGGAAACCGGGCCGTCACTGCGGTACAGGGTACCGACTAAAGCCCGTTCCTCATTGTTTAATACAGGGATATTGACAGCGCCCGGTATTGTGTCTTCACTGTATTCACCCTCCGAGCGCACGTCTACCAGGAGGGCGTCCTTCATTTTAAGGGCTTCGTCAATTGTAATTTCAGCAACCATATTTAAGCCTGTCGAAAACCTCACAATTATTAATTAGATACGAATCTGCATAATATTTTACGGGCTGCCGCAGCCTGGAAAAATACGCCATCCGCTGGACGTGCATATAACCGTCGTGAATAAAGCTCTATTTTTAGGGTTTCCTTTTTTAGCAAAATATATTTTGGCGCATTACCATATGGAAAATTTAAAATTTCAGCACCAAAGATCAAGAATAAATTTCACATGATCTACAGGATTACGAGGATTTACATAATTTAAATATATTTTAGACTAAACATCTTAAATTAATGTTATAATTACCCGTGAGCAGGGCGAAAACAGAATCAAGTTAATCTATTAAATCTTGTTAATCCTGTGAAAATTAAATGT
>JAKPTB010000103.1 GCA_029555205.1 Bacillota bacterium | reverse complement strand
GGCAGAAGAATATACCCCAGGATCACCGCGATGATGTCAATTATTCCGGCAGCGCCGAGCAGTTTTATAATTACAGCAAAAAGGATAATAAACCCGCCTATGTTAAGCAGGTTTGCAACAGATTTACTCACAGCGTCCCCGATGATTTTGCCCTGGGGACGGTTTTCCATCCTCTGTACCTGCAGCATTTTACGGAGCGCCCGGGTCACCGGGTTTTGTCCATAGGCGGCAGCAGTTTTTATCCCGCCGTCGCTGCGGGCGTAAAAACGCAAAATAATGCCCAGGGTAATGTTTGAAAGATAGTGGGCGCCGGCAATCAGGATCCCCAGCCCGGGGTTGTTAAACATGCCGACCGACACCGCCACCAGCATGAAGAGAGGGCTGGAGTTATTCGTAAACGCCATTAGCCTTTCTGCCTCCACTCTGGTGCATAATCCATCTGTTCGCAACCTTGCCGTTACCATTGACCCGATAGGATAACCTGAGGTAAAACCCACCGCCATAACAAACGAGCCTGAACCGGGGACGTTGAAAAGCGGCCGCATGACAGGGTCAAGCAGCTCTCCCATGAAATGGACCACGCCGTAACTCATTAATAGTTCGGAGGCGATAAAAAAAGGAAGCAGGGATGGGAAAACGATGTTCCACCAGGTCTTTAAGCCCATAACAGCACCTTCATAGGCTAAACGGGGTTGGAGTATCATTGAAAATACGAAAAGGACCGCTAGTATTGTCCATATAAGCCTGATACGGTCTTTAGGCTGCCCCGGCAGTTTATAACGATATCTCATATAATACCCCACCTGTTTGACTCCTCAACACTCCTCATCTTGGTAATTTATAATTTATTAATTAAATGTTTAGGATATGTTTAAAAACAAATAAGAGGAGTGTCGAGTTAATAACAAGGGAGAAAAAAATCCTCCTTTGCCGCCCGTGTCAAACGAGGCCGATAATAAAACCATAGACATGATCACATTATAAACTTGGACAAAACTTATCTCCTCCCGGGATAGCTTAGAAGAAATTGTATATCTGCAGGCTTGCCGCCGGGACGAATCAAAAGGAAATTTCTTGACAAAACCAGGTCTTCTTAATATAATTTTTGGTGTTGAATTCGGGGTGATCTTTTGATGCAGCTTGATGTCGCACGGCTTAAAAGGAGCCCGGGTGACTCTGCCCGTTACGACCTGGCGGCAGATTTGCCCCCGCTTGATTTTTCCGGCGAGGACGTTACCTTTGCCGGTCCGGTTAAGGCCGATCTTGTTGTTTGTAACACAGAAAAAGCGCTTGCGGTGGAAGGCACGGCAAGCGGGAAACTGGAACTGTCCTGCAGCCGCTGCCTGGAGCGTTTTACTTACGAATTTCAGGTGCCGGTCGATGAAAAATATTCCCTGGCCAGGGATGGGGGAGACGAAGAGCTTCCTCTTGTTACAGGGGATTTTATAGACATCGCTCCCGCGGTCCTGAACAGTATTTACCTGGCGCTGCCGATGAAAGCCGTGTGCGGTGAAGGCTGTCAGGGCTTGTGTCCCGTATGCGGGGTCAACCTGAACAAAGGCAGCTGTGTCTGTGCTGTGGATGATATTGACCCGCGGCTGGGCGTTTTAAAAG
>JAKPTB010000099.1 GCA_029555205.1 Bacillota bacterium | reverse complement strand
GAAGAAGTGGGGGCTAGGCTGACCCTGGGCGATTTTATCTATACGGTAGGAATTCCCTTGCCCTTACATTCACTTAACACCTTGAAATTGGCCGGGCGCATAGCGGCCCCTATTATAGTCAATATGCCTTTTGACAAACTTTATCCTACTGGAAACCAGCAGGATGTCATAATTCCCAAGCATTCAAAATATTATTATGCAGCGGATATTTTAGCCGGAGACTTTAATTATATCCGTCGCTATTTGCCTGACAAACTGCAGGGGCAGATAATTATTACTAATACCACCACCAGTGATGACATGAAAATGCTAAAAGAGCGGGGGATTAGTAAAGTGATCACCACCACGCCGGATATGGGAGGCCGATCATTTGGCACTAATGTTATTGAAGCCCTGATGGTAGCCATCATGAAGAGGCCGCTGGATCAAATATCCCCACAGGATTACTACAACATGCTAAAAGAGCTGGACATGAAGCCAGGGGTGGTAGACCTGGAGAAAATGGATGCTTGATTTGGATTTTGCCTTCTTTAAACTAAACAACGATGAAAAACAGGGTCTATTTTACCGGAAATTTTTTCTTAACCGGCTAGGCCCGGTTTTTTTTTCCCCCCGGGTGGAGAAACTAATCCAGTTAAATGATCTGAATTTCACCGGTTGCCAGATCAGCATGCCTTTGGGGCGGGGCAACATGGAGCTTATCGAGCCGGAAAAACAGCAAACTATGCTGAAACGTTCCACTGAGATTGTACAGAGCTACCAATTGCCTAATATGGCCGTAGATCGGCGCTTGAAACAACAATTGCTTAAATTATCCATAGGTTTTCCACTGGTCTTTGGGGATAATTTTATAAAGGCCCTGGCTGCCGCTATAACTGCCCGGATGCTTTCAAAACGGGAAATAAAGCGCATAATTATGGTAGGCGAAGTGGAGCATTATGCTGAGTTCATCGGCGGTATAAGCCTCTGCGGGGTTCCCCTTTCGATTCAAACCATGTTACCGGGGCAGTATGAGGTAATGACCTACCGTTTGCTCTATGAACAAGGATATGCCGTAAGTACCAGTCTTTTAAACCCGCACAGCTGGGAGCCGGGGGATCTGGTGTTTGTGTTTGACCCGCTAAGGGAAAGATTGGCAGTTGCGTTTCCCCAGGTTTGTTGTATTCAACTTACCAACAACGTCTGCGGCCTGGCCCCGGAACTGGAGGCTAAATTAACCCAAAACGGTATGGCAAGTAACCTTTATAATCTGGCCCCGATAATGGAAAGTTGTATGCTGGGGGAAGCAGGAATTTTGTCGTCAGGTGGAGAACAGATAAGGGCAACTGAAGCTAAAGGGAGGGAAGGAAATACATTCCTCACCCTGAAGCAGGTTGGTGATGAACTAGGTCTATGGGACCTCTTTCTTGACAAGGCTATATGAGCTACTTATAATACCATAAAGATAGCTGGCAGAGGCTAGATTTTTTTGTTATATGGAGTTTCAAAGCCGGGGGCTTAATTATAAGAGTTAGGGAGCGATGAGATGACCGAAGAAAAAGAAATTATTCTAACCAAGGAAGGACTGCACAAGCTCGAATCCGAGCTGGAGCACCTGAAATCGGTGCGGCGGGAAGAAGTGGCTGAACGCATAAAACAGGCGATAGCCTTTGGTGATATAACCGAAAACTCGGAGTATGAGGACGCTAAGAACGAACAGGCCTTTATCGAAGGCAGAATCCTAACTCTGGAAAAAACTCTTAAGAATGCTCGTCTCATGGAGGAAACTGATATTCGCACTGATGTAGTTTCCCTGGGCTCAAAAGTTACTCTGAAAGAAGTTAAATCAGGAAGGGAAGTTACAGTTCTGCTGGTCTCTTCGGTGGAGTCAAAACTAAAGGACGGTAAAATCTCGGATGAATCCCCGGTAGGCCGCGCCATCCTGGGCAAAAAAGTCAAATCCACCGTCCAGGTCGAAGCCCCGGCAGGAATTATCAAATATAAGATAATGAAAGTAGAGAAGTAGAA